>NZ_JASFYG010000002.1 GCF_030055435.1 Methanothermobacter sp. | reverse complement strand
AGGTGCCGGGGTTTTCATGATAGGACGGCTCCCCGGACTCATATCCCACGTATACGAGGAGAAGGTGCGTGAACCAGCCTTCAGAAAATTCTTCGACATCGAAGAAATACACTACGACGGCGAGGAGAAAAGAATATTGGAGACAGATTACGCATCCCTTGAAGGGGCAGAAATATGCAGGACGATGAATACAAAAGAACCCGGAAGAGAGTAGAGGAACTTAAGGGATACGCCTATTGTATAGAAAAACTTACCTTTCCTCCTACTTCTTTCCAAGTCCGCAGCTGGTGCTACTGAATAACAGTTCTGAGTAATATGAATCATAGCATATAGGCATCCATTCAGTGTCTTTACAAGTTATATGCTTCTGAGTATGGGAAGAGAGGAAAATAAGGGAATACAAAGAAATAAATTAATAAATCACATACCCTCCCTCTCACGCCTCCTGAAACGCTCAGGTGTTGTTGTTCTCGGTATATTCCTGTAATACTCCCCTGCGGTATCGAATATCTCAATTGAAATATCTGCTATTCTCTCAAAGGTCTTCACAACCCTTGAAAGGGATATGTAGTAGGTTGAGCGTTCCTTGTCCTCAAATGGTGTTTCGGCCATCTGTGTGGCCACACAGTTAAGGGCGTTCTTCTGGACCCTGTGAATATCGTCCTCAAGGGACATGAGTTTTGCCTTGAGTTCAAGTTTCTCGTTGAGGAATGCATCCATTGCTGTATTCACCATCTCAACAGCAATTGAAAACATCTCTCGGAGGTACTCCATCATCGCGGGGTCAACCTCATAGGACTCCTTAACTGCGAAGTTGGCTATTATTGCAGAGTGATCACCTATCCTTTCAAGGTCATAGGCAATCTCTGTGAATGCCATTGTCTTGCTGAATTCCGAGTAGGGATTCATTGCTATGGCTGTATCAACAGAGGACCTCACCTTCTCGTGCATGGTGTTTGTTATGTAGTCCATCTTCAGGGCCTCATTTGCAAGGTCCTCATCGTATTCCTCAAGGGACCTGAATGACTTCCTGAGCTGCTTGCAGACATGCTGTGCCATGTCCCTGAGTATCTCCTTGATGAAAAAGCTCCCTGCGTATTCCCTGGATGTAACCTCCTCCCCAAAGAGCTCCGGGAATTCCTCAAATTTCTTTATATCCACAATGTAGGCCCTTCTCACAACACCCTCCTTTATTAAGGGCTGGAGGAGTTTGGTAACATACCGTCTTGTTATTCCAAGCCTTTCTGCAATCTCATCCTGTGTGGATGGGTTCTCATAGAGTATAACATCTATGATTGACTTGAGTGTTGCATTTTTTGTTTTATTTTTCATTCTCCAACGACACCTCATCTTCCATTACAATGACAACAGATTCCCTGAGTATGGATACCGTCATGTAGAGGAGTGTAACTATGACCAGCACGGTTATCAGGATGTCGAACTCATAAAAAATCGACCTGTAGACCATTACCACGGGTGACTGAATATCCACAAGGCCCCTCAGGAGGACAATGAGGCCCATAAGTAATAGAACATGTCCATATGATTTCTTTATGGTCTCAGGTTGCAGGAGGGGGTATATACCCATAACCATGAGCCCCACCCCTATTGACCTGAAGAGGTTCCAGTCGGTTGCCTCCTCAAGGAGATAGAATATATACTGGGGTTTCCACTGGAAATTTCCAAGGAGGTATATGGCCTCAATTACAACTATTATAATGAGGGGTATTGCAAATACCACTCTGCTCTCAACCCTCTCTGTCTTAACATTCTTGAGGGGTTCCCTGAGGTAGTGGGAGAGAAGCTGATACAGCATTGAACCAAGAACAGCCCCCATGACAGTTCCGCCTACTCCCAGCTTTGATGTTGTGAATGCCACTATTCCTGAGATTATCCCTGCCATAAGTATATCAAATGCCTTGGTCAACGCTGCCACCTGCAATTCTTAATGACCAAATAAGATCATATTATGCATATTTGTTTTCTCTATTAGAGAACATTATGCGTGATGATATATATTAATCTTTTTTAAAAATGAAATTAGAGATTAAAGGGAGCCTTCTGGATGTACATATGAACATATCATGTATTCCTCATCCTCAACCTTAACAGAATAACTGGCCATTTCCCTCTTAGAACCATTCTCAGTGTTTATAAGGTCAACGGAGATCCTATCATCATTGATCCTCAGCTGGTTATGGGAGGGGAACGTCTCACCCCTCAGCTTCCTTGTTGTGGCTGTCCCTGAATTCAGTGTAACCATCCTTTCAATCATCCAGACATTGGGCACATGCTTGTGTCCATTGAGCACAAAGTCAACACCATATGAATTGAGGAGTCTGAGGAGATCGCCTGAATCCAGCAGTATGTTCCTCTCACGACCAGTGTTTGGTATGGGTAGCAGGTGGTGGTGGAAAGTAACTATCTTGCATAGGTGATCGGGAACCCTCTCAAGTTCCCTTGCAAGCCATTCAAGCTGATCCATCCCTATCTGACCATCATTTATGTCGGGTTCAGATGAATCAAGACCTATAACAGCAAATTCTGAGTCATGATGGACAAACTTCCTCTTACCTATCATCTTCTCAAAGTGCACCAGCCCAACGTTCCTTGCGTCGTGGTTACCCGGAATTATATATGTTGATGTGATTGAGCGCAGCTCATCTGCAAATGCAGCCGCAAGTTCATACTCGTGGGCATAACCCTCCGTGGTGAGGTCACCTGAAACAACTATTATGTCAGGATTCTCCTCCTGAAGCTGTACCAGAAGATTCTCCATGAGTTTGCTGGAGAAATTCTTTTCACCAAAATGTATGTCCGAAATCTGAGCAATTTTCTTCTCCATTAAAACACCTTAAAAATCAATGAAAAAGCCTTAGGGGGGATTCGAACCCCCGACCTATGCCTTACCAAGGCATCGCTCTACCACCTGAGCCACTAAGGCAACCAATTTCAATTTCAGAACAGCTAAAAACTCTAGTGCAGGGGAAGGGATTCGAACCCTCGAAGGCCTGCGCCAGAGGATCTTAAGTCCTCCCCCTTTGGCCGCTCGGGCACCCCTGCATGGTAATTGATTAGTAGTAAAAAGTCATATATTAATTTAACGGTGGCCATTATCATCACCAATAATTAATTAATAGGGTGTCCATAAATCTAGTGGGTGATTCATTGAAACACGATCCATCAAGGTGTATGCACTGCGGTGCCTGTGTGAATGTCTGTCCATCAGGTGCCCTGGAACTGGAGGATACCCTCCTTATAGGGGATGGGTGCCGGGAGTGTCTTGCCTGTGCTGCAGTCTGCCCTGTGGATGCAATGGGGTGTGAGGATGAAGTATGACCTTGTTGTCGTCGGGGGTCGTGTGGCAGGCTCCATAGCCGCATACCAGGCAGCAAAAAATGGTCTGCAGGTCCTTCTGCTCGAAGGAAACCCTGAAATAGGGACCCCCGTACAGTGCGCCGGTGGAGTGAGTGACAGTTTCTTTAAATCGACAGACATAAAACCCCTCCCTGAGTTCACATGTACAAGAATAACCGCTGCTACAATCAATGGACCATACGGTGCAAGCATAACCACCGGAAACCCGATTATAAGGGGTTACATCATCGAAAGGAAGATTTTTGATAAATATCTAGCTCTGCGTGCCGCTGAAGCCGGGGCGGATGTACTTGCAGGGTCCCGGGTAAAAGATCTAATGTTCCATGAGGGATCAGTCTCCGGTGTTAAATTCAGGGGTCCTGATGGAACCTGTGAGGTTAAATCAGGTATTGTAATTGCAGCAGACGGCATTCAGTCATGTGTTGGCCGGATGGCGGGGCTTAATACACGTTTCAGACCGGGAGAACTGTGCTCCTGTGCCCAGTATGAGGTCACCGGTTTCGATGTGGACGATGAAACCATGGAATTCTATTTCGGGAGTGTTTTTGCTCCATCAGGTTACCTCTGGGTCTTCCCAAAGGGTGATGGGCGGGCGAATGTTGGTGTGGGTGTAAGGAGAACAAGATGCTCTGATAATGGTCCGCTACACTACCTTAACAGGTTCATCTCCAGGGCAGGATGTAGCAGGCTGGAGTTCAATGCAGGTGCTGTACCCGTTGGCGGCCCCATCAGAAAGACATACACAGACGGCCTGCTTGTCGTCGGTGACGCAGCCGGTCAGGTCGATCCTCTCACAGGTGGTGGTATACACGTTGCAGCAGAGTGCGCGACGATAGCCGCGGATGTAGCGACTGACGCGATTGAATCACAGAGAACCGATGCCGCCTTCCTCTCAAAGTATGAAGACACATGGCGTGAGCAGATAGGTAAAAACCTTGATAGATCACTTAAATTTAGAAAAGTACTTGAAAGTTTAAGTGATGATGAACTGGATACACTAATAGGATCCTTTGATGGAAAAGATTTAAATTCCATCTCAAAAATATCACTTCTTAAAATACTAAGGCATTATCCTAAAATTCTAAAGATGCTCAAAAATATACTATAACCCTCCTGACTCTATTAAAAAATTTCCAGGTGATTCTTTGTTAAATGATGTCCAGAAGAGAAGACTCTATCTGTTAATCATAGCAGTTGTTGCATTCACAGTACGGCTCATACCCAGCAGAACATATTCACTGGCTGGTAACGACGCCTATGTACATCATGACCTGGTAATGAGAATAGTAAGCCAGGGTCCCACTATAATAGGCCATGATATACCTTCTCTTATGGGATTAAAAGCATATGGATACCCTCCCTTATACCATATGATTGGTGCGGCCCTTTACATGTTATTCAAAACAGAGCTTGTTTTTTTCCTCCTGGGGCCCCTTCTTGGAACCCTGGCTGTTATTGTAATGTACATGGTCGCCAATGAAGTATTTTCGAATGAGGAGATTGCTCTTCTTTCAGCATTCCTATTTTCAATGGTTCCCTCCTTTGTTACAAGAACATCAATCTTTATACCGGAATCCATGGGGCTACTTCTAACCACTGGAATCCTTTACATGATTATCAAATACATCAAAACCGTCCCTGGTTACCCGGATATTGATAAATTTGAACTTGGAGGATTTCTGAACCTTTTCAGGGGTGAATTAAAGTATATAATGTGGGCTTTACTATTATTTGGCATTTATATATTCACCCACCGAGGGTGGATTTTTCTCGCAATTGGCATTATCATCCTTCTTGCAACGTTCCTCATCCCTTCATTCAAAAAAAGACCAGTTGAATTCGGATTAGTATTTATCCTGGTAGCACTTGGAATTCTTGAATTCATAATTTTCGCTGAGAGGTTCCAGGCAGTTCCAGTTACAATACTGGGATTCCCAAAATGGATGGGTGTTCTTCAGCTGGTACTTGGACTTTACGCCGCATCCATGCTTTTGAGATCAAAGAATCCCATTCATAAATTTCTTATAATATGGGCTGCCCTATTCATGATAATAGGCACCTATTCCTTCAGGTTCAGGGATCCCTATGCAGCAATACCCCTATCTCTAATAGCAGGGTATGCTTTCAGCGAAGTTAAAATGAAACTGGACAACTCAGAAAGCCTTAAATATTATCCCCTCTTTAGATGGAACATTGGCCCGCTCATAAAGAAAGTGGTCTTTATATTCCTGATTTTAACACCTGTGATTCAGGGAGCTGCCATCGGATATGCCAGTGTAGTTACACCAACAGTCCAGCAAAACGCCGCCTTTAAATGGATAAACACAAATACACCTTCAGATGCTGTTTTCTTATCAACACTTGAAGATTCATATCTCCTAATTGGAAATACTCATCGAAGAGATGTGCTCCTCGAAAACACAGTTTATAAGGGTTTCATGGGGGATGCCCCTTCCATTGTAGAGAACATGGCAGTTAAAAATGATGTGTCCGCAATATTTGAATCTTCGCTGCCATCTGAAGCATGTTACCTGATCGAAAAGAACAACATAAGCTATGTTTACATGTCAGATGCAATGCACAAGAAGGGTCTTGGACTATACGTACCCTTTAACCCGCATTTCAAGACATGCTTTGTTTCAGGGGATGTTTCAATTTACAAGTACATAAAAAATCCTGAAATTCAATCAAACAGTTCAAAAATAGTGGTGAGCGGGAAGCACAGTGAAATCGTGAATTTCATTGAAAAGTTCTGGAACGGATACTCATACTCTGAAGCTGGTGGAATGAGCTACACTGATCCAGCAGAGGACCTCGAATTTGGAAGCCTCTTCAAGGGATCATATGATAGCAACGCCATGATTGCAGCCCTTTACATTGAACTCGGAAATATGAAAAGTGAAGAAAAACTTTCCACAAGGGGAGAATATCTCCTGAGATGGCTCAGTTACAAACAGATGGATAACGGCTCCTTCCCAGGAGGAATGCCCCCCTCTGAATACACTCTTTCCACACTACAGACCATATATCCCCTCATGAATCTCAAATCAGACGAAAGCCAGAAGATAGTTAAGAGAGGCTTGAAATTCGTCGACTCACAGGTAAATGGAGACGAAATAAACATCTCACCAGGTAAAAAATCATCCGTTTTTATTGGAACAGACTATCTCAAACTTAAAACAGAAGCCCAGGTTGCAGGTATGTACCCTTCAGGTAAAAGGGAAGTTATTTATTCCGTGATCAACAAGCAGGGCTACGATGGGGCATGGAGTCCCCGAGCATATGAAAACATTGGAATTCTTAAGGGGCTGGCACTCTACTATACCTCCACAAATGATTCAAAAACCCTTGATTCGATGAAAAAGGGTGCTAAATGGTTAAAGGACCATCAGAACCCTGATGGTTCATTCCAGGGGGACGGAAACGACAATATATACTGTATCAGCCACTACTCCGATGCTGCACTGATTTACAGCCTCACAGGTGAAAACAATTCAATGCAAAAAACCATTGAATACGTAATGAACAAAGGTGTTAAAAACGACCCCACCCCCCTCCGTTCATTCCTCACATTTATATGGGACATGAGGTTCATCTATGGAAGTGATCGTGCCCTGGGCATGGCCGAGCAACTTTTAAATGGTTAGCAAAAAATCATAAAAATTAAATACTCATTTTTTTATAAATTATCATAAGGGGGGTCTATCATTGTATTTACGGAAAATGTAGAGAGTCTCCTTCAAGAGGGGGATATTCAAAGTCTCATGGAGGCTCTTGAAAGTGAGGATTACACCGTAAGGCTGGATGCTGCCCGAGCCCTTGAAGAACTGTCAGATGAACGATCAGTTCCCGCCCTGATTGATGCACTCAGATATGAGAAATGGCAGAGGGACTAACCAATACTTGGTGGTGTTAGGGCTGCTGCAGCCAGAGCACTGGGAAATATAGGTGATTCAAGAGCAATTGAACCACTGATAAATTCCCTTGAGGATCCCGATATTGATGTGAGAATCAGTGCACTGAGATCACTTGCTTCTTTAAGGAATGAAAGGTCAGCCGATGCTGTCGAAGGATGTTTAAATGACCCCCTTGAGGATATAAGAAAAAATGCCCTCATCACCCTTGCAGAGGTGGACCCCAAAAGGGGAGTTGACCATGCATTAGCTGCACTTAATGACAGGTCATGGGTCGTGAGAAAGGCCGCTGCAAGGGTAATCAGAAGTCTGGGTGATGAAAGGTGTATTGAGGTCCTTATTGATAAACTCAACGACCCTGATCTGGAGGTCCGGCGCCAGATTGTCCTTGCAGTTGTGAGACTTGGTGAAGCAGCAGTTGAACCCCTTCTTGAAAAACTTTCTGATCCCTCATGGCAGACAAGGGCTGTCATTGTTGAAGCTCTAGGGGAGATAGGATCAAAAAGGGCTGTTCCCCACCTCAAAAGGATGGTCTCAGGAAGAAAAAGGGATGAAAACAGATATGTTCGAGGAAAGGTTGCAGAGGCCCTGGGGCTTATAGGAGATCCAGATGCCCTTGAATCACTCATAGAGGCCCTCAATGATCCCTACCTTTTTGTTAGAAGAAAGGCCCGCGCAGCGATAGACTTGATCGATGTGGAATCATACCTCAAGAGATTCGATAATGGGGAGATAAGCTTCAGGTACCCCATTTTCTGGGACCTCCTGGAGGTTAAGGATGGTGAAAAACTCATTACAGGTTCATGTAAGGAACATGGGCTTAAAATGTCCATTAAGAGAAAGGAAGCCTCTGGAGTAACTGCTGAAGAATTTTCAGATATCTTAATTGACGTTCTGAACATGAGGGGTCTTTTTAACGTCACAAGGAGCACGGTTACCGTGGACAGCGAACATGGATACATGGTAACCGGTGAAACAAAGAAAGACAGGATAGTGACATTCATCTTCAAAAAGAAGGGTTACATATATTACATATACTTCAGGGGCCCCCTTGAAAACATCACTGGCTCCTACAAATATATAAGGGTGCTGATAAACACCCTTCACGTGGAAATCTAGTGCCTAAACCTTGCCCCTGTAGATTTTCATTGTCTCCTCAAGGACCTCGCTGAACTCCCTGTGATCCCTGAGATCAGCAAGGTCATCCACAGATACCAGTTTAAGGACATTCTCCTTACATGCATCCACGCATGCAGGCAGTAGACAGTCGGCATCCATGCATAGCGTGCACTTTTCTGCTGATTTCTTTTCAGAGTCAAGGACTATCATTCCAGCTGGGCAGGCAACCATACACAGCTTGCAGAGTATGCATGCGTCCTCATCAATCACAAGCACCTCATCGTCCTCCCTTATGGCGCCAACAGGGCATATCCTTGCGCATGGGGCCTTCTCAGGATGACACTGAAGACAGAATACCGGCATCCTGTCGGCCTTCCTGACCCTTGCAACTCCATGGGTCTTTTTGCATGCATTTATGCAGTCATCGCAGCCACTGCACCTTGCAGGGTCAATGACCATCAGCATCTTCACCGGACCACCCCCTCTACTCCGATGCAAGTTTCTCAAGGTATTCAGGTAGTCCTGAGGAGTCCCTTGGCCCCACAAGCACCTTCCATCCGGTATCGTCCTCTATTTCACCACTAGCAGGTGCCGCAAGTCCGGGAATGATGAGAACCTTATCCTTCACCCTCTCCTCTATACCACTATCCTTTATAAGTTCAGCCACTGCGGTTCCTGTGAGCTGTCCTCCAGCAAGTGATACGTCCACAGCCCTTCCCTCTGTGTCAAGCACAAGGAGATATGCGGTCACATCACCAGACTTGAGGTCACCCTCCACTGTGTAGTATGTGAGTGAGAAGTTTGTTGTGAGTATCACAGGGGAATTTTCATCAACATCTCCAAACTCATATATTCCTGGATCAACAGTCTGTGGCTTCCTTGGATCAGTGTAGAGTCCCTGCCTGAGGGTGAGTATGGGCATAAGCTCCCAGATATCTGTTCCTCCTATTATAAGAATGTCAGCGTAGCGGTTCATGAGTGTGGCTGCAACAGTGGCCTCCTTTATGTTATCCTCAACCGGATCCCCTCCCGAAAGCCTTGAGAGTGCTGGTATGCCCATGATGGGGAAGCGGAAGTCCTCATCCCTTTCCTCAACTGCAAGGCGCCTTATCATGACAAAGTTGTCTATGGTGTCACCTATCCCCTCACCTGTGAATGTGCCAGGGTCCAGGATAATTTCAGTAAGGCCCATTGCCCTCAGTCTTCTTGTGAGCCTCTTCATCTCCTCAAGGTCCCCCGGTGAAAAAAGCACCAGGGGGCAGTCATATGAAATGGAAAGTTCAGCCATCTCCTGGAGGTTGTCCTTTGTAGCCGCGTACATGAGGGGCCTCTGATCCCCCAGGACCTCAAGGGCAGCCCTCATTGCCTCTGGATCGAAGGTGCATAGGACAACAGGAAAGTTGAGTTCACTGATTGCTCCTGCTGCCTCTGCAAATTTTTCAGGGCTTCCCGATTTGTTCCTGAGCGCTATGGCATCCAGGGTCAGTTCCTCACCGGTACGCTCGAATTTCAGATTCCTGATATCACTGGCCCTTTTCATGATCTCATCTGATGGTAGGTCATCTGGAAGATCAACCGCGAGGGCTGTGGGGTTGTAGTATGTGAGTTCAAACCTGTAGAGGACCTCATCACCCCCCACCACCACCTGGTTTTTTTCTGGGCCAAAGGTTATCTCTCTCACAGCTGGGGCCAGGAGGTCCTCGAGCTTCTGTCTTTCATCCCCACTGAGCTGCGGGCAGTCATCCAGTGTGAGTTCCTTTTCTATGAGTTTTGTGGCGAAGGCCATGCATGATGACTCATCACATTTACCACAGTTTGTTTTTGGAAGTAACCTGTATACATCCATGGCAGTTACCTGCAATTTAACCCCTCCTCAATATTCCAGTTCAGTTATCCATTCCCGGAGATCAGGTGTTTCGGCAGTCATGTATTCCCTTGTGAAGGTTTCCCCTATCTCCCGCAGAAGCCTCACAGATGTTGGGTGGAGCATCATGAATATATCCACACCTGAGAGCATCATTGTAAGTCCGGTTACTATCTCCCACAGAGGGCCCCTGTAGTCTGTGGGTCCCCATTCATCCTTCTTCATCCAGGCCTCCCTTGAACCCCACGCGTTGGTTGTTCCAGAGGACATTGGCATCTGCAGATCGGCATCGCCCTTGAGGGCCGCGAGCCTTGTCCTTGTGATGACGTCTATTGAAAATTCTATACCATATCCCAGTGCACAGGTCGTTGGGTCCATCACTATGTCCTCTCTGCTAAGGCCTTCCTTCATGAGGTAACGGTTGAGGGTTTTCTGCATGTTTACGTCTGTTATGGCCCATGATAGGACCGCGTGGTTGTGGTCAAGGGCTGCCCTTGCAACCTTTCTGTAGTCAAGGTCCAGGTTTGCTGATGCCAGAAGACACCTTTCGCCCTCAGCAGCCTCAGCAGCCTTTTCAAGTACCAGTGGATCCTTTTCAGGGTCCCCTGAGCCCCCGATTACCAGGGGGACATCAACGGCCTGGAGGACTTCCTCGATGTCATTGGCAGCCTCCCTTGGTGACTTGTCCATTACCTTGGGTCCTGTTCCGATGAGGTGTATTGTGACCATGTTGGCACCATAGTCCTTTACCGCCTTCCTGGCCCAGTCCCCCGGGTCCTCCATGACGTCGCTGAAGTGCTCCCTGATAGGCCTTGGAAGACCCGGCATGGGTATGTCAAAGACGTCGAATGTCACCACCGGTGGGTTTGGCTGGGGTTCCTCAAACCTGTAGAGGGCCTTCTGACCACCAAGGTAAACAGATTTCCTTGTACCCTCACCCAGTTTCACCTGGGCAACCTCACCTGGGTATGTCTTTACCGGTGGTTCAAATTCCTCCTCAGGGAGTGCCTCAACTGCCTCCCTAACCTCCACTGTTTTCTGGATGGCCTGCTGAACCACAGGCATCAGGTAGAGTTCAAGTTCGTCAACATCCATCCTGAACTCATTTATTTCGATGGATTCCGTATTCTGAAGTAATTTCAGAAGTTCCGTTAATTTATCCATAAGCACACCTCTATAGACTTAAAATTTTATCGGCAACCTTTTTTATGGCCCTGAATGCTGCTGAGTCTTCAGGCAGCTCATATAGTGACCTGCCCTCCATGTCATACCTGGAAACAAGGGGATCCTCTGGTATAACGCCTATGACCTCAAGGTCCTCGTCTATTTCAAGTTTCTCAAGGTCCCCTTCATGGACCCTGTTAAGAACCAAGAATACCTTCCTGAATTTTATCTCAAGTTCCCGTGATAGTTCAAGTATCCTTCTTGCTGTCAGAATCCCTCTCTTTGAGGGGTCGGTTACAACTATCATAACGTCAACGTTCTGGGTTGTCCTTCTGCTGAGGTGCTCAAGGCCCGCCTCGGTATCTATCACTATGTAGTCGTAGTTCTCTGCTATATTCTCGATTATCCTCCTCAGCATGGTGTTAACTGCGCAGTAGCACCCACTGCCCTCGGGGCGGCCCATGACGAGCAGGTCAAAATCATCGGTCTCGGTTATTGACTCCATTATCCTGTAGTCTAGGATATCCCACTTGTTGGCTGATGGGGGGATTCTACCCGCTGCTGTGTCCCTCTTAAGCTGTTCCCTCACCTCACCAACCGTCCCGCTTACGGGAACACCGAGGGCCTCTGGAAGGTTTGAATCAGGGTCAGCGTCTATTGCAAGAACATCCGCACCTGTAGCTGCGAGTATCCTTACAAGGGACGCTGAAACCATGGTCTTTCCTGTTCCGCCCTTGCCGCTTACTGCTATTATCACATGACCACTCAGGTTGATTATTTGCGCTTTATTATTACCTTCTCAGCGTAGATCTTTGCGTTTTTGAGGACTATTCTGAATCCGCCCGCTGCTGGAAGGCTGATCTCAGGGGATGTCATTACAGGTATTCCTTCGGTGATGGGGGCCTCCTCAGCGTAGGTTTCCTCTTTCTCAACGACTTCAGCTTCCTCAACTTCTGCTGGTGCCCTTTCAAGTACAGGGTGCCCCTTCTCCTTAAGGAACCTTCTCAGTTCCTTTATTGATGTTGCATCTTCCTCTGTGGCTATTTTATCCCGCAGGTCCTCAGGGATGAATTCAATCACCGATTCCTTGAGTTCCTTTGGCATCCAGATTACTCTTGAGTATCCACCATCCGCCTGCAGGAACTTTGGTGAGCGCATGTACTCAAGGCTGAGGCCCGAGAACCCTTCAACCTGTTTTCCGCCTGAACACTGTCCCGCCATTGCAGAGAATGGTATTCCAAGTGGGGTTTCTCCTCTGAAGTCCCTGTTCACGATGCCTATGCCGTCCAGTTCTGGTATGTAGAATGCCACCGCCTCGAAGCAGCCACATGATGTGTGTGGATACCCGAAAACACTGTGGAGGTAAACCCTCTCTGTTGTACCCTGTGAGTTCTCTGCCACTGCAGCGTTAACATTCTCATATTCTCCCTTCTCCGGGTCAATTACATCACCCTTTTGAATTTCGAATATTGGGCCGTCTGGGTCCATCTTGTATGCTGCACGGCAGTCAAACCAGTTTATGGCTCCACAGAGGGCTGTCCTGTCCGGTGTGACCACACATACATGTGTTGGGGCGAAGGACTGGCACATGAGGCACCCGTAGAACACGTCAACGTCCTCGTCTGAGAGCTCCCTTGCCCTTGAATCCCTTATCTCATACTTTTCCCTGGCTGTTTCAAGGAATTCTTTAACAGCGTCCTCATCAGTCATGATTGTCACTGATATGGATTCGATTATGGGGAACTCCTCCCTGAATAGAACCGACAGTGCCTTCCCAAGGTGTTCCAGTCTGAAGCCAGCGTCCTTTGCCTCTGTGCTTACACGGCACCATATCTGGTCCCTCTGGTTGAGGTGCATGAAGCCCTGGACGTAGTTGCAGAGTTCATGGAGCCTCCGCTCTATAACGCTTTCAAGTTCCTCCTCGAGTTCGCTTCCTGCTATCTCCACGTTTATGGCGAATGGATAGATCTGGCCCTGTTCCATTTCACTTATCTCGGGCCCTATGACCTCCACCTTTCCATCCTCAACGCTATCCTTAACCTGGACCAGTTCGGCTCCGATGGATTTGGGCCCGGCAAGTTCAACGAACATGTTTGCTGATCTTATCCGCTCCCCCTCGTGCATGGGACTTACATCAACGGGTATGTCTTCAAACATTGAATTCCTCCATTATCATCAGTCAGTATACATCTTCTCAAGGTACCTGAACCATTCATCATCATCCATGTTGGGAAATGATGCGTCTGCATTTGAGTGGAATGTCTTGCATATTGTGAGTGTCCTTATATGCGGTGCGAAGTGCTTCAGGGTTGATAGGCCCTGGGATGCTATGTAATAGATGCACCCTATGAATATGACGAGGTCATGCTGACCCTCACCCCTGAGACCCTCCCAGTTTGGGTCCTTCAGGAGGTTGGTTATCTCCACTATGCCATGGGGTTCTGATTCAACACCCGCCTCCTTCAGCGCCCTGTAGGTATCGGCAGTGGACACCACCGGGAGGTCCCAGTGCCTGATGATTTTAACTGTGTGTTCAAGTACTGGCTGGCGCTTTGCAAGGGGACCCACAACCATTAATGGCCTCTTGGCCTTTTTTATCATCATAACTGCTGTTTCAGGTGTTACCAGCATTGCCTGTTTAGGCCCTGCTATAACAGTTGGCTGCCATGGTATTATACGGTCATTCACACCGATCACCTCTCAAGGAGTGAGGGTTCCTTTGGAAGCTTCTTTGGCTTCCAGTTCTTTTCCTCCAGTATCTTCATGATGTCCCTCTTGTAGACTATGGGGATGTCCTTCTCTGTCCTTATGAACCTGTCGATGTCATCTGGAATTGTGCCAAAGTACTTTTTGTGGAGATCTATGTAGTTGCTGAGTTTCATCTGGCGACCCTTGGGTGTGTCTGTTGGCCTTATGCAGAGTTTAGCCACCATCACCGTTGCCTCCTCCCTGTTCTCTGCTGCATAGAGGAGGTGTTCTGGAGCTGGCTCCCCATCAATGACCTCACCTGTTCTGAGGTCGTTCAGTTTCCACTTATCCTCGTCATCTGCCCTTCCAAGGAACAGTCTGCGGTACTTTGATCCGTGGGGTCCCAGGACGACGGGTATTCCCCACCTGTTAACACCTGTTGCTATGGCTGCCGCCTTCTGGGAGTAGGCACCCCATGCGACGCCACATGCCCCTACACGGTTAAGTATGTAATCTGCTATCTCCTCAAAGTTCCCCTCAAGTGGTTTCTGTGCGAATATGTTGGCTATCTTTATGGCGGCCCCTGATATGTGGGCGTTTGATACGCAGGAGCCCATGTTAACAAGTCCCTTTGCATCGAACTGTCCGCCGTATTTTTCATAGAGTGTCTTTCCATCCTCGTCCCTGTATTCCCCGATGGACATTGCTCCACATCCCGTTGTGACCACGATGTAGTTCCTCTCAAGGAACTCCTTTGCCATGAGGGCAACATCCTTTCCACCCTCAGGGTAGTTTGAGCACCCCACAAAGGCCACCACACCGGGTATGTCCCCGAGGACTATGGGCGCACCAACCCTTCTTATCTCCACATCCTGGGCAGGGCCACGCCCGGCCCTTATCTTGTATTTTTCGTCCTTTACGCGCCTTTCACCGGCCTTTGTCACCATGGAGACTATTGGTATGTTCCTTTCACACTCCTGTTCGCAGCGTCCGCATGTGTAGCAGAGCTCCTCAAGTGCCATCTCCTCAAGTTTGCTCAGATCGCCCTCAGCTGCGCTCTTAACTGCATCCATGACAGGTAGGCTGTTGGGGCAGACCCTCTGGCACCAGCCGCAGTCTGTGCACTCTGATGCCATCTGGATTATCTCATCAACCTCTGGTAATTTTTTGAGGGATTTTCTGAGTGGTGCCAGTTTCATTGCAGTTTTAACTGCCACCTCACCAACCTTCTCTGGGTCGAGGATCAGTGCCCCCTCTATGTTACCGTTTATGAGGTCGTTCACGATTTTGTCGGGGTCCTCATCTGTCAGATCAGTAAGTCCAAGGCACATCTTATCGGTTGTTGCAATCACCGCTGACCTGTTTTTGAGGGCCTCCTCCAGCACGTCTGTCCTCACGCACTGCTCGTCCACCACTATCACATCGGCAACACCACTTCTTATGAATCGGAGCTGTTTTGAGAGGGGCCCGACGACCTTGGCAGCCTCGCTGTACCTTGTAACATCTATTGCTGCACAGCATATACCGCATACCTCAATTTCGTCTTCGAGTTCCCTTTCGGTGACGTAGTCCACTATATCTGCTCCAGGAAGGACGTTGTGACCTATGCAGAGTATCACGGGCTTCTCGCTGTCTATAGTGCCGAATCCCAGTTCAACAAGGGGTGCGTCCTCATCACCCTTCGGGAGGTCTAGGGCAACGATCTGGGCGATATCAGCAACCTCCCTTACAAGGTCATCCATGAGCCCAGCATGGAATGCCTTTGATTCAAAGTCCCTGCTGTCGCCCTCCTGTCCTGTGTGGCAGGCTGAGAGAAGGTGGGAAGTCTGTTCCTCGGCGTAGTCCATAACTTCCCTGAGGTCGCCCAGGGTTCGGGGCCTTCTTCCCATGACTGTCCTTGTTATGGGTGCCTCTATATCCACGTTCATGCCGAGGTCTATTTCATAGTCCTCTCCCAGTTTCTCTATGAGGTGATCCACAAGGTGCCTTGCGTGTCCCGCATGGGCGGCGGTCCCTATGAGGCATGCGAGAAGTACTATGCGTGCCTGCTGGGTGGCTGCATCTATACCACATGCTCCCTTCTTACCGAGGAGGTCACATTTACCGTAGGTGCAGAGGCAGCACATGTCACAGAAAGGTGCATAGAATGGTTCATATCTTTCAAGGAGCTTCATGTCCCATGACCTGAGGTCGGTCACATGGGGGCGGGGTTTTGGACCCCTAACCTCTTCCTCCTGAGGTTTTTCCTCACTTATAATTTCTCCTATGGATATCTGGATATTTTTAAGATCCCAGAAATCCCCTTTAAGGTTTTTGGCTTTTTTTGATTCGGGTGCCACATCCATCACCAGTATTACTAAATGCAGACTGACAATTATTAATGATTTATAATGATGGTTTTCATTTTATAAAATCAATATATAAATTTTGTGTATTTGGCCGTGGCACATAAAAACCGTGACATTTTTAATAAAGATGCTCTCCATGATTGGAGCTGTAATGGGCTGAATTTCAGATTATGCCCATGAAAATGTCCTATCAATGCAAAACCCACTTTATGAGGCCAGAAAACCGGAGTGTGTTATTACCACAATATAAATGAAGCAGAGATAGTGTAATACCCATGCCAATCTTTATATTATATGAGTCCTTGATATAATGACTGAATTAATATAAATAATAAGGAGGCGAAGAATCTTGCATATTCCAGATGGTTTCATACCATTCCCACAGTACGTTGTGTACTGGATAATAACCCTTGTAGCCCTCTACTTCAGCATGCAGTGGGCCAGAAGGGACCTTAAAGAAAGACAGATACCACTGTTTGCAGTTCTTGCAGCTGGAATATTCGCAATACAGGCGATGAACATACCGATACCCTGGGGTACCAGCGGTCACATGGTCGGAGCGGCCCTCGTTGCAATAGTCTTTGCAAGTCCATGGGCAGCTGTCCTTTTACTCTCAATTGTACTGATACTTCAGGGACTCATATTCGGTGATGGTGGTCTAACTGCGCTTGGTGCGAATATCTTCAACATGGGCATAATCGGAGGATTCACAGGTTACTACCTGTTCAGGGCACTCAGATCAGCCGGGGAAATTCCTGCAGTCGCAGTGGCATCATGGGCCTCAATATTCCTTGCCGCCATTGCCTGCGCCATAGAGATGTGGATAGCAGGTACCTTCCCGCTTGTGGAGGGACTCTGGATGATGGGGCTCTACCACGCAGTAATAGGTCTCATAGAAGCTACGATAACAGTGGTTGTTGTCCTTGCAATTGAAAACAGCCGCCCCGACCTTTTCAAGTTCAGTGAGTGGGGTGAGAAGAAGGGGGTTGCATCAAAATGAATGCCCGTGATAAAAAATTCATGACAGGGGGCATCCTGATTGCCCTCATAATAGCCATTCTGGCACCATTCCTTGCATCAGAAAACCCTGACGGACTTGAAAGCACAGCCGAGAAGGTGATGCCCAACCCTGAAACTGAACCGGTGGTTGAATCGCCGATGCCAGACTACACCATTCCTGTGCTTGGTGAAAGCAAGGTTGGCAGTTCCATAGCAATGTTTCTGGGCACTGTCATTGTGCTGGGTCTCGCCTATGGCGTTGGAGTCATACTGCGTATAAGGGAAACAGAACCTGATGAGGGGAAATAAACCCCTCATTAAATTTGTGGGGAAGCTGAATGGAAGACCTCATAAACATAGAGAGGGAAAGCCTCAAGGAAAGTTCAATACACAGCCTTGATGGGCGTGTAAAGCTTATAATAACATTTATCATAATCATCTTTGCGGTTGCCACACAGAGTATTACAACACTCATCCTCATGGAGATCTACCTTATCATCCTCATATTCCTCTCAAATGTGTCACCATCCTATGCCATTAAAAGGCTCATCCTCATACTCCCATTCGGTGGATTCATAGCACTCTTCCAGCCATTCATAAGGCCAGGGGACGTGATATGGGCAGGGCCGTTTGGAATTGACATAACCCTTCACGGAATCATCTTCGGGGCACTGCTTCTCGGAAAGGTGACTGTGAGTGTGACCGCAGTTATACTTCTCTCCTCAACAACGTCAATGCAGGAACTTGTTGGCTCAGCAAGGAGAATCGGTGTCCCCTCCGACTTTGCAATGCTCTTAAACCTCACCGTCAGGTACCTCTTCTTCTTCTATGATGAACTTGAAAGAATAAGGAATGCCCAGAAAACCCGCTGCTTTGATATCTGGAACAAAAACGTGCCCTACCAGTGGAGGCTGAGGAAAGTGGGTGAAACCATCGCCATGATGTTCCTCAGGGCATATGAACAGGGTGAAAGGGTTTATCTCAGCATGCTGAGCCGTGGCTACACACCTGAAAGCAGGATGTACACAGCAGCCTCCAAAATAGGAAGAAGAGAAGTGCTCTTTGTGGCCGCTAATATCATGGTAATTGTGGTTCTTCACATCACCCAGACACTACTGCCGGTGATGAAATGATTCAGGTGAAGAACCTCACCTACACCTACCCCGATGGAACCACAGCCCTCAAAAATATTAACATGGAAATAGGGAGAGGTGAAAGGGTTGCCGTCATAGGTCCCAACGGGGCAGGTAAATCAACACTCTTTCTGCACCTCAACGGGATACTCAGGCCATCCGCTGGTGAAATAATAATCGATGGAGAGAAAATCAATTACAGCAAATCTGAACTTATCAGGATAAGACAGAAGGTGGGTATAGTTTTCCAGAACCCCGATGATCAGCTCTTCTCCCCAACAGTGAGGGATGATGTTGCCTTTGGCCCCATGAACCTTGGACTCAGTGAAGATGAGGTCAATGAAAGGGTCAGGGAGTCACTTGAAAGGGTGGGTATGTCCGGCTATGAGGAAAGGGCACCCCACCATCTGAGCGGCGGTGAGAAGAAGAGGGTGGCCATTGCAGGGATCCTTGCCATGAAGCCTAAAATAATGGTCCTTGACGAGCCCACAACAGGACTGGACCCTGAAACCGCCGATGGGATAATCGACATACTCCTTGAACTGAGCAGGGAAGGCATAACAGTTATAATATCCTCCCACGACGTTGAAATCCTCAGCCAGTTCGCTGAGAAGATCTTTGTTCTAAACAGCGGAGAACTGATAGCCGAGGGAACACCCAGTGAAATCTTTAGAGAACCTGAAATAATAAGAAGGGCCAGTTTAAGGCTTCCCAGGACCGCTGAACTCATGAACCGCCTCAGAATGGCTGGCTTTGATGTTGATGTTAAACTGACTGTGGAGGAAGCATACCACGAACTCCTGCACCTTCTAGGTGCCGATGCATACCACAGGCTGCTTCACTTTCTGGGTGAAAAAAAACAGCACAAACTCATCCACCTCCTTGGGAATGAGAAGTACCATGAACTTCTACATGTGCTCCGGGAGCGATGAATGCTGTATCACCGTACATCTAAAGTTTTGGCTCAAGCCTCTTGATCATGAAGGCCATGAACCCCACCATCATCGGAAAGAGGAAGAGGTATATCAGTATAATGGCTATTGGTGGAAGGACTGACCCCATAACAGTGGACGCTGCCAGGAGCATTACAAGGAATATAACGGGTCCCAGAATAGCAAGGAACATGTAGATCATGGTGAAGGAGTTGAGCTTCTGGGAATAATCCTTGAGCTTCATTCTCATCTCATATGCAATATCATCTGCAATAACATTAAGTGTCTTGGATAGATCACCACCACTGTTGAGGGTCCTCGTGATCTGATATACGGCCCTCTTGAGGCCATCGGATTCTATGCGGTTACTCATCTCAATAAGGGCGCTCTCAGTGGTCTCACCATACTTGATCTCCTCAAGTGTCCTTGCGAACTCCTCAGAAAGTGCCCCGTAGCCGGACATTGCAACTGAACGCATACTATCATGGAGTCCAAGCCCTGATTTGAGTTCAGTGGCCATCTGACGGAGTGCAAAAGGCAGCTCCCTGGAAGCCTCGCTTGAACGTTTTCCCTTCTGAAGATTCGGGAGGAATATGATGATTATGGACATAAATAGAACGGCCAGCATCATTGCAAGGCCTATCTCGATCCCAAATCCAAGGATGACCATCACAACCAGCAGTACCGCCCCTGAGCCCCCGCCAAGTATCATTATGAGTTTGGGGTCGAGCTGCTCCTTCTCTTCCTCCTTCAGTATCTCCTCAAGGGACGCCCTCTGAAAGCTTTCACGGGTTGCTCTGTCCTCCCCTCTCTCTTCGAGCCTCTTATCTGCCTCTATAAGCCCCTTGAATACCTCTATCTCCTCAGGGGTCATCTTCATCCTGCTTATAACCCTCGCTGACCCCCTCCTTGAGAGAAAACCTGACCTGGGTTTTCCAGGTTCTCTCTTCAGGATCCCCCCTGGTTTTCCAATTGGGGGAGCCTTTGGCTTTATCTCACCTATCTTCTTAACGGGCTTCTGAACGCCCTCACCCACCTTCTTCGTGGATGTGAGGGTGAGTCCCCCAAGTTTATCGAATATATCCCTGATTGAGACCATTGTATCTGCCCTCAGAGTATGCTGTCAAGAACACCGTCCGGGTCCCGGTAGTACTCATTTATGTAGTGTCCCACCTCATCTATGGACCTTATGTTCTCATCGGCCAGGTATTCAAGGACGAGTCTTCTCCTTTCGATCTCCTCCTCTATCTCATTTATGCTTATGGCTCTGAGTTCAGCTATCTCCCTGAGGGTCTGACTGGCTATTCCAACGTATTCCACCTTATCTGTTACGCTGTTCCACTCAAAGACCCTGTTGAGCTGAACATTGCCCTCCTCCATGCCCACAACCTCGGCAACCTCTGTTATCCTCCTTATGGAACCCCCTTCGGGCCGGTACATCCTGTTCTGCATGATTATAAAGTCGAGGGCGGGTATCATTATCCTCGGCACGTTCATGGGGGGGTTTATGAGACGGGTTATTGTTTCCCTGGCTGTGTTCGCGTGAAGCGTTCCAAACCCACTGTGTCCCGTGTTGAGGGCTGTGAAGAGTGTTATCGCCTCTCCACCCCTGACCTCCCCGACGATCACCCTGTCGGGCCTCTGACGGAGGGAGTTCTTAACCAGAGTGTCCATGTCCAGTTCACCCTTACCCTCTATGTTTGGTGGTCTTGTCTCCATCCTCAGGACGTGGGTGTGGGGTAGCTGAAGTTCCAGTGTATCCTCAATTGTTATGATACGCTCGGTTGGGGGTACAAATGCTGATATTGTGTTAAGGGTCGTTGTTTTACCTGAACCTGTACCCCCAGCGACTATGGCGTTGCATGGCTTCACCCCAAGCCCATCAGTGCAGACCCACAGGAAGGCTGCAAGATGAGAGGACATGGTCTTGAAGTTGATGAGGTCAACAACTGTGAAGGGGTCCTTCCTGAATTTTCGTATGGTGAGTGTCGACCCGTCTGGAGATACAGGTGGTATGGTTGCATTGATCCTTGAGCCGTCAGGCAGCCTTGCATCCAGTATGGGTGTCTGCTGGTCTATACGCCTGTTCACCTGCCTTGCAATGAGGTCGATGATGGCCTTTATATCATCATCATTCTTGAAGACCACGTTGGTTATCATCATACCCATCTTCCTGTGGTAAACAAAGACGGGTTTGTTGACACCGATTACCATTATCTCCTCTAGGTCATCATCCTTGATGAGTGGGTCAAGTTCCCCGTATCCCAGCATCTCCTGGGAGATCTGCTTGGCAAGCTTATCGACATTACGAACCCCCTTCATCCTGAGAAATTCCTTAACCTCCGACATGAAGGTGGATTCATCTATCCTGAAATCCTCGCCCTTAGATACCGCAACCTCAACAAGTTTTTCACGGATCTCGTTGAGGAGTTCCCTTTCCTTCTCAGAGAACTTTGGAAGGGATACCTTGTATTTGGGTATGAGGTCTCCCTCGATGATTTCAACATCCTTTATATCGGGACCACGGGGTGCGGGCTTCGGTGCTGGCTTTTCAAGCACCTTTTCAACCTTGAATTCCGATTCCGCAGGTCTCTCCCTTTTTTCTTCCCTTGGAGTCGCTTCCTCATCCGCTGCGAATTCTCCGAGAATCTCCCTCAGAATCTCCTTCCTCTTGTCCCTCATGTTACTCATCTTTTAATATGTGGAGGATAATATTTAAGTGTATGTCAGCAAGGTGTCCCGTCTGTGGGGAGGTTTTTCGCGCACATAACAAGCATGAACTGGAAGGGTATTATGATCCCTGTGAGGGCTGTATAAACCCTGGCTTCAGGAAGTTCAGGCCCATAATGGAACAGGTGACTGAATCGGCACTTGAAGAATGTGAATGTGGCAGAAGGCACCTTGATTCTGTAATGGCACAGGTATCCATGATCCTTATAGAGAATGGGGTCATCCCAAAAAATTCCAGGTTGAGGGACGCCGGTGTTCCGCTCATAACTCCCGCATTTCCCCTTAAATCGGCCCCCTTCCTGCCCGCGGACTCACTTGTTCTCCTAACACCCGGTGCCAGTGTGGAGGCTGCAGAGCTGATAATAAACGATGTGCCTGAGGTTAAGGGTGTCATAAGGGGTGATCCCTCAGTGACACCGGGGGTTATTGATTCATACAGGATTCCAGAGGTATACGATCTTCTTGCAGGCTGTGATATGAGGTGTGACATCATAGAGACTCCTGCAGGTTCAATGTCCATATACAGGAGGCAGAGCAGGCTTCACATAGAATTTTCAGGGCGTAAAAACAAAAAAATAGAGTTTGCTGCCAGGGAAATCCTATCAATTCGTCCAGAGACTGTTCTGGACGCCACCTGCGGCCCCGGCACCCTGGGAATATTTGCACTGATGGCAGGTGCAGATAGGGTTGTCTTCAATGACATCTGGAGGGATGCATGTGAGATGACACACCTGAACCTTCAGATCAATGGCTTCAGGAAGGAAAGATTCAGAATATACTCTGAGGATATCAGAAAACTGCCTGAAATACTGGATGAAAAATTTGACCTATGTATTGTGGATCCATTTCCTGGTGTGGATGTAAAGGAGTTCCTTGATGCTGCAGGAAAACTGGCAGAGAGGATCCTGCTGATTCAGTGACCCTCAGAGACATGGAATCTCCAGAATCTGGTTGTTTTTAGGCCCATTTTTAACTGATATTATCAGATGATTGAAACTTAAATTCCCATGTAAATAACCACTGCAGGAAGCACAAGTACCCCCATGAGATGGGACTTACTTATACTTGCACAGTGGGGGATGATCCCAAAGGCAGTGGATGTAAGGAGCGCCACTGAAATGAACAGCAGATTTGCGCCCTCCATGATGGCGAAAAAGAAGATGGATGCCACAATAAAGAGCATTACACAGGCCGATACCCTTCTGTAGTTGATACCTGAGAGGCTAGATGCAAGATGATCGCCCAGCTTTATGGAGGCTACTGCAGCGGCAGAGACCGCAAGGAGAGACGCTGATATGAAGAGCATGAGATGGGCCATGGTGACATCCTGAACAATCTCTGAAATGTAGACCGCAATGCCGCTTCTGGGGTTTCCTATGAGGTAGAGTGTGAGGAGCGAGAAGAGGGCGTCTGATGTGTTCAGACCTGAAATTGCCATGATGAAATCCTCAGGTGCATCCTCACCCCCTGAACCTGTGAGGGAGGCTGCTATCATCCCGCCCTGGGCCGGTCCAAATCCCGGGAGAAACCCCAGTAAAACAGATGCCAGCCCACCTGCAGACACCGACCTCAAGGTGTTCATGCTGAACTCTGTGAAATGAACTCTGCCCTGTTCAGGAATATCTGATGCTGAATTTAAACTGTAAAGGAGGGTGCTGAGTCCAAAAAACCCTGTAAAAAGTGTCATGAGCCCAAGACCCGGTGATATGGGCGTCTGAAACATGAGCCAGCCCATTGCACCTGAGAAGAGAAAAAGCGCCGAAGCCCAGATTAAGGCCTCAAAATTTCTGCTGAGTTTTATTATCATGTAAACAGATACCAGAATTAAAATTAACCATATATGGGGTCTGAGGAAATCGTATAGTGGTGGTAAAATCAGGAAGAGTGATGGTAGGAGGATTATTGTGATGAGGATCCCTCCAACACCACCAACCGTGGCCGCCCTTATGGCCTCCCCTGCCCTACCTTCAAGCACCAGCCTGTGAGAGGGGAGGACAGAGATGGCTGTTCCCTCATCGGGTACCCCAAGAAGCGCTGATGGTATGAACTCAAGAAGGGCGTGTGCCACTGAAAGTGATAATAAAAAAACAGCGAGGAATTCCTCAGATACACGAATGTGGGTTGATGATGCGAAAATGAATGCTCCCACAGTATTAACATGGATGCCGGGAATTAGGCCCGTTAATATGCCAGTGATGATTCCAAGAAAACAGGCAAAAAGGATATCTGTTATCCCAATCACCCGGGAAGGGGAGCTACATTAACCTTCTCACATCTGTTACCTCTATGTTGCTGACACCATCAATACCCGCGAGGCTCTCCTCAGCAGCTTCGGTTCCGCCCTCGGCATCGCCCACAACAACCATCACATTGAGGGCAACGAGGCCAAATGCTATGGGCTCCTCATCTATTTTGTGAAGCTCAGTACCTTCGGGTATCCTTGATTCAATTTCCTTCTTGAGTGCCTCAAGGTCCACCTCTGGACTTTCAGGCATAACCTTTATGGTAGCCACTACATCTCCCATGAAATACCTCCACATAGAATTGGGTAATACTAATTTATATATTTTTCCTATGGTCCCTCGAATCCACAGCTACAGCGATATGTGTGTCCGAAAGTCCTGCACTTCTGGCACCTGTAGATCATCTCACCGCACATGGGGCATTCGAATTTCACATAGGTTTCAACTAGAGGTATCTCCTGTTTACAGGATGTGCATTCTATCTTTGTCATCTAATCACCTCTTATAACTGTACATATAACTTCTGAAGCACCTGCCCTTAAAATGGACAGCACCCTTTCGGGAAACTTCCCGTTTGCAACATAACAATCAGTTTTCAGTTTAATGAGAAGTTCAGGTAGTGCTTCGTCCACTGATGTCTCACCAAAAGATAGTAAGTTTTTAGCACTTATCTCATTTATAAGTTTAGCATCACTGGCAGGTGGCCTCTCAGTATATATACCATCTACATCTGTTGCTATTAAAAGTTTCGCCCCGAGCATGTGTGCTATTATGAGTGAGAGGGAATCCGAGGTCACCCTCCATGAGTGTTCCACAGGATCAGTAAAACAGAGGAGTTCAGATGGCAGGATTACAGGTGTCAGACCACTCCCGGCTGCCTCCCTGCACTCCCCAAGTGTCCTCACTGGAACAGCAGATTCACATAGATCAGAAAGCAGTCTTCCAGTAATATCCATGCAGAGTATCGCTGAATCATGGGCTGCGCTTTCAGAAAATCCTAGAATCCGGTCATAGTACCTCACTCTATCTGCAAAATCTCCCCCACCGCACACAACAGCTGTGCCCGTTCCCTCAAGGCTTTTAAGAAGTTCTGCTGCGTGTTTGGGAAATAGGCTACCCCCTATCTTAACAACCCAGTCCATAATATCACCTATTTCAGCCTCAGAGAAGTTTGAGGTCGCCTGTTATTTTATCTATCTTCTCATCCTCATCGGGCCCTATGCCCAGGCATGTGATGGTGCCTGCAGGTATCTGGGTATGACCGGCGTCCCTCACAAGATAGTATGAGATTCCAGACTCCTTCACAGATTCGTATATCTCCAGGAGCTCATCAAGGCTCTTAACTGAAACTATAACCTTCTTTGAACCATCAATTTCCCATCTTCTGATTTTATCAGGATCTGTTTTTTTGAATGAACCAATAGAAGCATGACAGGCCTGGGCTGCTATTTTACCCTTTCCCATCTTCAGATCAGACCTCACTATTATGACCTGTTTCATTTTCCCACCATCCGGGTCTATATTGGTTTATACTAATAACTGTTTCCAGCGCTAAAAAAATGAAAAGTCATCAGTGTCCATCTCATGCGCACCTCAACTGGAGGTGCCCCTCCAAACCAGAAGGTTGGTGCCAGTGTTACAGTGAAAATCTGCAAGGCTGGGAAGTAGAGAATCATGATATGGATGGAAAATAATGCCGAAAAATCGATAAATTTAAATAGTATTTGGTTAAATATAGAATTGAGGTGATATTATGGCCGAATTACCAATAGCACCAGTTGGGAGAATAATAAAAAATGCCGGTGCCCAGAGAATAAGCGATGACGCAAGGGAAACACTTGCAAAAATTCTGGAAGATAAAGGCGAAGAAATAGCAGCAGAAGCTGTTAAACTAGCAAAACACGCCGGCAGAAAAACTGTTAAAGCATCAGACATAGAACTGGCCGTTAAAAAGCTATAGATGGCCATTCTATTTTTATTTTAAAAGTCAAATTTCTGTATCCTTCCAAAGATTTCTCTGTAACCATTGACTGTTTATTACCCTTCCCATACTGAATTTCTGAGAATGATTTATTTATTACCATAATACCATAATCAACCAACCTGAATTTTCATCCTCAACTAATGGTGATAGAATTGACCAGAATTTCAATACTCGATCATGATAGATGCCAGCCAAAGAAATGCAACTACGTATGCATAGATTACTGTCCTGGAGTTAGAATGGATGAGGATACCATAACCATTGATGAGAAAACAAAGAAACCCCTCATATCTGAGGAACTGTGTTCCGGTTGTGGTATATGTACAAAAAGGTGTCCATTCAAAGCCATAAGCGTTATAAATCTTCCCGAGGCACTCGAAGACCCGGTTCACAGGTACGGACAGAACATGTTTGAACTCTTCGGCCTTCCCACCGTGACAGAGGGGGATGTGATCGGCCTGATAGGTCCAAACGGTATCGGGAAGTCAACAATCATAAGGATACTGTCGGGTGAACTCAGGCCAAACCTTGGCAACTTCCAGGACCCACCAGACTGGGATGAAATTATAAACCACTTCAGGGGATCCCAGCTGCAGAATTACTTCCGGAACCTCAGTGAAGGAAAGGTAACAGTTGTGCACAAACCCCAGATGGTGGATAAGATCCCAAAGTACGTTAAGGGAAAGGTTGAGGATCTTCTCCTGAGTATAGGCTCGAAGAGAACAGATGAAGTAGTTGAAACCCTCGAGATTGGGGAGATAATGGGTCGTGAGATATCAAACCTCAGTGGAGGTGAACTCCAGAGCGTGGCAATTGCAGCTGCAGCTCTACGTGAAGCAGATTTCTATTACTTCGATGAACCCACCTCATGGCTGGATGTGAGGCAGAGACTCAATGCAATAAGGGTCATAAGGTCCCTTGCAGAGGCAGGGAAATCCGTTATGGTGATAGAGCACGACATGGCCGCCCTTGATGCAATGTCAGACTATGTCCACATACTATACGGTAAACCCGGAGGATATGGTGTTGTATCCAACCGCCGCGGTGTCCGGGTGGGGATCAACACCTACATCAGGGGTTTCCTCAGGGAAGAGAACGTGAGATTCCGTGATCATGAAATAGAATTCAAGGTGAAACCCCCACGAGCCGAGGAGGAGGGCGAAGTCCTCGTGGAGTACTCAAAGATGACAAAGTCCCATCCAGCATTCAGTCTTCACGTTGAGGAGGGTACAGTATACCTCAACGAGGTTGTTACTGCCTTTGGACCAAACGGTATAGGTAAAACAACCTTTGCAAGGATCCTTGCAGGTGTTGAAAAACCGGATGAGGGCAAGGTCAAGAGGAAGATAAAGATATCCTACAAACCCCAGTATCTTTCATCGAATTATAGTGGTACCGTGGAGGAATTCCTGTATGAAAATGCACCCTCATATGGATCGAAGCTATTCAAAAGCGAGATCATGAGGCCATTCAATCTTGAGGAAATACTTGACAAAGCAGTTAATGAGCTGAGTGGTGGTGAGCTGCAGCGCCTTGCAGTGGCAGTTGCACTCTCCCGGGATGCGGAACTTTATGTTCTGGACGAACCAACAGCTTTCCTAGATGTTGAACAGCGTCTGCTTGCAGCCAAGGCCATAAGAAGGATAATTGAAAGCAGGAATGCGTCTGCCATGATAATTGACCATGACATAATCTTCATTGACTACATATCCGACAGGGCCATGGTCTTCAGTGGTAAACCGGGAGTTGAAGGACGCGCAGGAAGCCCCACAGAACTCAGGGAAGCTATGAATACATTCCTAAGGGAAACAGGGATAACATTCAGGAGGGATAAGGAAACAAAAAGGCCGCGTGTCAACAAGCCTGGAAGTTTCCTTGACAGGCAGCAGAAGGAGATGGGGGAATACTATTACCTGAAAACAGAATAGTAGATGAAAATCCCCCTTTCAAAATTACCATAAGAGATATCAACTAACACCTTCCATTCCTCATTTTCCCCATGAAAAACCTCTAGTCATCTATGAGTTAATCTAAGTAAAAGAGAAAAGTGAATTATCCGCCAAATCAAAGCCTCAAAAAAACCAGTTCATAAGAATAAAAACCATACTAACGAACAGTCCCGCCAATAAAAGCCCCAAAAAAGGGGGGCAGATTAAAAAACTAAAAATTGTGGAATTATGATGGTCTCAGGAACTCCATCACATCCACAAAGTTCTCAGCGAATATCTCGACCTGTTCAGTGGGTATAGAGAAACTGAGACGTATGTACCTGTCCCCGAATATTTTGCTTGTATAGGCGCCCTGCCTTACAAAGATCTTCCTCTTAAGAAGGTAGTCTGTAAGGTCAACTGGGTTAACCCCGGTTTCATGTATATCTATGGCCATCATATTACCATTTGAGGGGTAAACCGGGAGAAATGCCCCTTCAACCTCTTCAACAGCATCCTTGATGATCCTCTGGTTCCTGAAGGTCACATCCCGTATCCTGTCAACCCACCTGTCCTTTGATTTGAGGGCTGCGATTGCACCTGCCTGGGACACAACATTTGTACCGAGGTCATTTATAACGATGCTCTTCACTGACTCAACAATATCCTCAGTTGCAACAATTGCACCTATCCTGAGACCTGCCATCCCGCATATCTTGGAAAAGCTGTACACTGTAACTGTATTGTCGGGGGCGTAATCAGCCGCAAGGTGGTGTTCCCGTGCAAAGTCCCTGTAGGTTATATCGTGCAGAAGGTAAACATCATGGTCCACTGCGATGTCTGCAAATGCCTTTATCTCCTCCAGTGTATATGATGATCCCAGTGGATTCAGGGGGTCAATGAGTGAAATCATGCGGGTGTTGCTGTCCATATTCTCAAGTACAAGGTCAGGTGTCAGTTTATATCCACATTCACTGCTGTATATTGGGACCGACGTGACACTGCATGCGAATCTGCTTGCAAAGTTGTCAATTATCAGGTAACCGGGATCACATGTTATGGCATTGTCCTCAGGGTTGAGAATATCATTCATGCATAGATACAGGGACTCTGTACCTCCAGCAGTTATGAGGGCCTCAAATCCATCCCCCAGTCCCAGATCCTTCAGTACAAGTTCCTTGAGTTCCGGGAAACCCTCAGGGGGAGGATACTTGCAGTAACTACCCTCATTTATGCAATCAATCATGGCTTCCGCTATTTCAGAGTGATCATGAAGATGGTTGGTGTTCTGACCCATCCATATCATTTCTTTGTCCTTGAAGACATAGTTAAAAAACTCATTTGAAGTTTTAAAGCCGTTTGGCGGCACTTTTGCGGCTTTAGCATATTTTTTAGGAGAAATCATTTTATCACATCAGCACCAGAGTATACTAATGAAAGAGAAGAAGGCTTCTCTTATCTACCCGAGGCTGAACCTCAACCATAGGCCACACTATTACCGTGTTCTATATCATATTAAACAAACCACTTAATAAACTTTGTTCAGCACAAGAGATTCTGTAATAAAATTCAGGACCCATATCCTACCTTAAGGCGCAGATTAACCCCCCGGCGCCCCGCCAGACTATTAATAGAAGACCTATCCTGGAAAAATTAAAATCTCTCAAGCTCAGACAATACCCTCAGGAACTATCCTGAAACTGGTCCTCAAACCTTCGGGCCTGTTTCTGTGCCTTCTGAGTATAGCAACCCTCTCACCTGGCCTATCACCCATTTCAAGTTCAACAATTGTTTTGGACCAGTACCTCAGGAGGGTCCCGCCAACGGGACTCACCCTCTCCACCCCATCATCTCCCCTCAGGGAATATATTTGGTTGGTTATAACCGCTGCAAGGTCAAATCTTCTTGCCATCTGCAGAAGAAGGAAAAGCTGTCTTCCAAGATCAACATTGAAATTAGATCCGTTACCCTCCTTTAGACGGTATAGGGCCACTGCGGAATCAAGTACAACAAGGTCAACTGACTCCCCATGGTTTTTTAGGACATTCAGTGTTCTTTGAATGGCCTCACCCTGCTCTGTGAAGCTAGATGGTTCAAAAACTATTATATTATCGGCAACTCTTTCAAATGAAGATCCTGAAACCTGTCTTATTCTTTCAACAGAAATTCCGCCCTCAGTATCTATAAAAACTGTCTTTTTATCTCTCTTTGAGGTTTCAACTGCAAGTTTAATTGCGATGTTGGTTTTGCCAGAAGCTGGAGGCCCATAGAACTGGGTAATGGTCCTCCTCTCAACACCCCCTCCAAGTATGGAGTCAATGGATGAGCCAGTGGTGAGCCTTTCGTTTTCACCTAGCTCCATAAGGGTCCTCATCCTATACACCTGAAAATCCTGTGGATAACTTCAGGGTCCCCCCTACCTATCCTTAGAACAGCGGGTGGTTCAACTGTAAGATCAACAACCGTGGATGGTTCAGTGCTATCACATTCGCCTGCATCAAGCATGAGGTCAACATCCAGATCCCCAATTATATCATGGGGGTTCCCTGATGGTTGCCTACCTGATATATTGGCACTCGTGGCAGTCACAGGAAACTTTGCTGATATCCTCCTGCATACCTCATCATCAGGAACCCTTATACCCACCTTTGATGATCCTCCTGTGAGAATATCCGGCACCAGCTTCTTCTTCTCAAGTAAAACCGTGTAGGGGCCCGGTAATATCCTCCTGATTATCTCCATGGCCTGTTCTGATGGTTTTGAGAACCTTGGTATCTCAGACACCTTTGAGACACATATGGATACCGGTTTATCAGGGGCCCTTCCCTTTATCCTGAAGAGCTTCTTTACTGACTCCCCGTCAAGTGCATTGACACCGAGACCATAGATGGTATCTGTGGGATATATCACTGCCCCACCCCTCTCCATAACAGCTATAGCCTCATCAATCACCTTTTGTGAGAGGTTTTCTTTTCTTATTTTCCGGATTATCATTGAACCACCAGATCATGATCAATTTATATATGTAATCAATATAAATGAGTTCATGTTGAATCAATTCAGACCGGCACTCAGAAGGTTCATAGACCCCATCGCTGAGAAGATTACGATACCGGCAAATTATATAACGTTCACTGGTTTCCTGGTTGCATGTGCCTCGGCCGCATACTATGCCACAGGGAATATTATTAACGGTGCCCTGCTTCTTGCATTAAGTGGATTCATAGACGTCCTTGATGGGGCTGTTGCAAGGAGGAGGTTCAAACCCACCAGATTTGGTGGTTTCCTGGATTCAACCCTTGACAGGCTCTCAGACGGTATAATCATTACTGGTATAACGGCAGGGGGGTTCACAGGGATTCTCACAGGTATGCTGGCCCTCCACTCCAGCCTCATGGTCAGTTATGTTAGGGCAAGGGCCGAGTCCGAGGGCCTCGAATGCGCTGTAGGTATTGCTGAAAGGGCTGAGCGGCTCATAATACTCATTGGAGGATCCCTTGCCGGATACTTCCTTGGCTTATGGTATATGGACGCCGCCATGATAATTCTGGTCTTTGCAGGTTACTTCACGGTGATCCAGAGGATGATGTACGTCAGGAGGCAGATGAAAACATAATATGCCTCAGGAATTCCCTGATTAAGAGATTGATGAGGTGTTTAAATGGAATGCAGGGAACGCATAGAAAAGGACCTTGATCTTCTTGAGAAAAATTTAATGGAAATGGAATCCATAGAATTCAAAGGGGAAGAGAGGGCCATCATTGAGAGGGCACTGAACTACAGGGACGACTCCATCTACTACCTAGAGAAGGGGGATTACATCACATCCTTCGGGTGCATAACCTACGCCCATGGCCTTCTGGATGGCCTAAGAATGCTTCATGGAATTATATGATGGAGATAAAATGAAGTTTTTCATGAAAGAGGGCAAGGTTGAGAAGTATGGGCGCATGCACCTTGATAAGGTCATGGAATGCTACCTGAAGCTGGAGGAGCTTATGGAGGCATTTTACAGTGGTGACGGCAGAGGTGTATCCAGACTCGCAAAGGAGATAGCGTTTAGTGAGCATGAGGCCGATGAGATAAGAAGGAAAATGGAACTTGAATTCTATGAGGGGGCCTTCCTCCCCTTTGACAGAGAGGACCGTATAATGCTCGTTGAGAGCATAGACAAGGTCGCTGACGTCATTGAATCAACCGCATTCACCGTATCCCTCGGAAGGGTTTCCTTCCCCGCAGGGTTCAGGGAGGACTTCCAGAGGATGATGGATGTCACAGGAAAGACAGTTCACGCCCTTAAGGAGTGCGTGGAACTCCTTGAAAGGGACCTCGGGGAGGCCATGAGTAAGGTCCATGAAATTGAGGGCCTTGAAGATGAGGTGGATACAATTGAGAGGAAAATCATAACGGACCTCTACTCCGCCTACAGGGAGAAGGAGATGGGTGTCATAAAATTCATGGACATGAAGGAAATCACCCGGAAGATCGGGAACATTTCCGACAGGGCCGAGGATGCTTCTGACCGTGCCCTCATAATAATAGCCAAGAGAAGAGGCTGATGACCCTTAAAATGGCCGTTGAGGACCTCAGGTACCTCCTCAACAGGGGCTACCGTAAGCGTGTTGCACTGAATTTCGTTGCAAACCACTATCTTCTAGGGAAGAGGGAAAGAAATTACCTTGCAAGGTACGTATTCTCAGATGAAACCAGAAAGAGAAGACTTTCCAGACTGGTAAGTCCAGATTCCCTCAGGGGTTCAACTGTCCACATCGATGGCTACAATGTACTCATAGGTACAGAGAGCGTTCTTGGAGGTTCGGGATTTTTCATTGCCCAGGATGGGTTTCTGCGGGATTTAAGGGGTGTATCAGGGAGTTACAGGATGGGTGAAGTAACCCTGAGGGCCCTAGATGCCATAATGGATTTCCTATCAGATTCAGGTGTTAAAGAGGTGTTTTTCTACTTTGACAAGAACATCAGCCACAGTGGTAGACTGAGGCATATCGTTGAGGAACTCATGAATTCCAGAAAACTCGAGGGACGTGCTATTCTCTCATCATGCGTTGACAGAAGGCTTAAGGAAAGTGGGGGTGTTGTGGCGACAGCTGACGGTGCTGTGATCGACTCTGTGGAGATGGTGATTGACATTCCCCATGAGATACTCAAGAGAATCAACAAGAAGAATCCACATAATGAATGTGACAGGAAAGACAAGTAATTGAAAGTACTTCAAGCAATCAGCATTATGACATCATTGAGTACCGTGAAAGAACTTACTGAGCAGGAGGAATTTAAAGTCTTCACTAAAAAATGAAGATGTGGGAAAATTCCACTTACTCTATATCCTCAAATCTGTCTCCGAGTTTTTCAAGCACACCTGGAAGGGATGTGTACTCCATTTCATCTGATGGGAGCCTGTGGGGTTCGAATGGCCCGTGTCTTCTCATGTACTCTGCAATTTCAGATGCAAGCTGCCTTGAGCGGTCAAATGCTGGGTCATCAAACATGTCAATTGGGCCTACGAGTTTGCAGTCTGCGACCTGGAATCCCAGCCCTATGACCCTTGGAGGTCCGTCGAACCTGACAGGTGTTGCATCCCTCTGGGCAACAGGCATCAGTGGCCCGTTGTGTGATCCCCTCATCCAGCCACCAACAAGGTGGGGGAATGCAAAGGGCTCAACGACTTCCCCTGCTGCAGGGAATCCTGACTGTGCCCTCACAATTGCAACAGGGTCATCCTTTCCTATGTATTTGCCTGCCATGAGATTCAGTCTCTCTGTGCTCACAGAGGCTGCTATTTCTCCGTCGTCCCTTCTGTGTATCTTCTTTATCACGTAGCGGCTGATTGAACCGAGGAGTGCAAGGAGGTCGTACATCTCTTCAGGGCATGCCATTGTAACCTTCCTGTGTTCAACAACATCAAAGACCTCGAATTCGTATCCGTTGTGAAGTGTTGGATCGATAACAAGGCCGGCGGTGTTGAATGGGTCTGCAAACATTCTGAATAGGGGCAGGTTAAAGGCTCCAGGTTCTGTCTTGTCGCAGCAGAAAATTATAACAGGATCGCTTGGCCTCTCCTTAAATTCCATTTCAGCGCATCCAGGACCCATACCCTTGATGTTTCCTGAGAAGGTGTCTGAGAGGAGGTCCTGTCCTGCACCGTAAAGTTTTAAGCTTCTGGCCACTTCTGTGGCTTCCCTGAAGGCATTCCATGCTGTCTGGTGAACCTCCTCATTTTCTTCACCGTTCCTGTGGGTCATTATGAGGTCAATGTCATCTCCACAGTTGGTAATATAATAATCCTCAAGGATTCCAGTATCCCTGGCTTCTGCCAGTACCTCGTCGCACTTCTTCTTTAATGTCTCATGTGCGACTGCATGACCCGCTACGCTTCCAACGTCTGCTTTAATTACACTAATGGTTGTTTTCATATATTACACCTCCAGAAGATAGTGAGTTAATTAAGTGGATTCATTTATATAAAAAATGGGATGTGATTATTTAAAAAGTTATCCACAAATCTTCAGGGTCATTCAAGGCTTTCTGTTTCTGAAGCCGATCTGAAAATCCTCTCAATTTCATCTTCAAAGTGGATTTTTTCTGAGAGTTCCCTGATTGATGAGGGATCCGCTGCTGTTGAAGGATGGTGGGGTACAGCGCTGCATCCACCATCAGGTATAACAGAGATGTCATAGGTGCCTATCCTCTTTGCAATGGCCTCTATCTCCACCTTGTCCATGCCTATGAGGGGGCTGAGGACGGGCATCCTCACGGCAATCCTTGTGGCGAGGATGTTTGGAAGGGTCTGGGATGCCACCTGCCCAAGGCTGCTCCCATCCACTATTGCAAGCGCCCCCTCCTCCTCTGCAACCATCTCGGCGAGACGGTACATTCCAGCCTTACATAGGACGCATGTCATATTCTCAGGGGCTTCTCTCCTGCATTTTTCAAGGTAACTCCCATACCTGAAAATTCTGAGTTTGAATTCAACTCCGGCAGAATACTCCGCAAGTTTTGAAGCGATTTTCTCAACCTTATCAAGGGACTCGGGAGCTGTGAATGGTGAGTTATCGGTGTGGACCGCCACCACCTGGCATCCCCTCTTCATGAGGAGATAGGTGGCAACAGGTGAGTCTATTCCTCCAGATAAAAGGGCAACAACCTTACCCTGGGTGCCTGCAGGCAAGCCTCCCGGGCCCTGAATGACCCTGTGGTAGATGTATGTCCTGTCATCCCTTATTTCAAGGTGGATCTCAAGGTCAGGGTTTCCAAGGTCCACCGGGGCTCCGATCTCCCTGACCACAACTGAACCTGCAAAGGCTGCCATCTCCTGGCTTGTGAAGTCATGCTGCCCAACCCTTCTGCATCTTATGGCGAATGGTGTTCTCTCTGTGATGAGGCCCTCCAGTTTCAGTTCACCCACATATTCCCGGAGAGCCCCCTCTATAACATCAAAATCGGTTTCCACAGTCACGGCGGGTGAAAATGATACCACCCCAAAGATCCTTGAAAGTTTATCAAGGGCCTCATCCATGTTATCAGGGAATACGAATATTCTTCCATGCCTGATTTCTGCTCTGCAACTGAAAGCTGCCCTTATGTTGTGGAGGAGTTTTTTTTCAAATCTTCTTCTAACAGCAGGTCCCTTAATTGCAACCTCACCGTATCTCACAAGTATAACATCATATTCAAGAATACTAACACCCCCCTATGAGGAAATCGCCCTTTTCTATGAGTTCTTTGAGTTCACGGGCGAGTCTTGATGCCCTCACCCTGTCTGACTGTCTGCATACGATGGGTACTATCCTATCACCAATCCTGACCTCACCTGTATCCATCTCATACGCCCCGTAGGGACATGAGAAGGCGCATACACCGCAGCCAAAACATTTATGAAGGTCCACTCCATGGTCTATTGCATGGGTTGGGCACCTCTCTGCTGCCAGGCATGGGAGGCAGTCAGCACACCTTTCAGGGTTATAGGTGGGTCTCTCGTCACCACTCCATGTATCCGCATATGTAAGATTATGTATTATCTTTGATCGATCCCTCACGTCTGCAACTGGTAGCCCTATATCTGAATTAAGAACCAGAAGTCTCTCAAAGACCCTCTCAGATGTCACAGGCAGCGGAACTGCGATGGTGTTGAATATCTCGGGTCCTGCGGCTGTCCTGAATCCCCCAATGTAATCAGGTTTCATATCATGCAGGTCCCCGCTCAGCATGAGATTTGGTCTTTCAGGACTGCTCCTTGTACCCTCACCCAGCACGAAGCCCCTGGCACCATTTAAGAGTACCCTTGTTCCCCTCCTGATGGCCTCCATGCCGGGATCATTTTCAATGGGATTGATGTCACCGCAGCCTGAAAATGAGAGGCCCCCGCAGTGGGGTGGCATTTCAAATGCATTGAATATGGATCTTACAGGTTTATCGGATGGATTTACAAGGGCTGTGTAGTTTCTGAATGCCATCCTTGTCCCTATTATCCTCGCTGTTTCAATATCCTTCAGGGTAACTGTGGATTCAATGGAAGTTCCATCCTCTGACTTTACAGTCACATCAACCTCAGATCCGATGAGAAGGTCCCTGAGAAGAAATCCACCACCATATTCCGGGTCCCTGACGCTTCTGGCTGTCCCATAAATGAAGATGTCCACTGAACCCAGGTTTTCATTTGGACATGGGCCAGGATACGCGGGTATGCCATTCAGTTCAGCTGAAACAGCCTTCCTGAATGAACCAGGTTCAGATACCCTGAAATGCATGACCGCTGCTGTCCCGGACATTACCCCGCAGGTGGCCGCTGTTACCACGTCGACCTCATCTGCAGATGGGGCCTCATCGTTGAGGACCAGCTCCTTGAGTTCCCCGGCTGTTAAAACCGTTGCTTCACCATCCAGTATCCTCTCATTTATTTCTGAGATGGTCCTCCTCAAATTCATCACCAGACAACGACAAGAACCGTTATTTTACAGATCCTCAAATTCATCCCCCGAAGGATTCAAGTGAGGATCTTGCCTCCTCAAGGGCCTCATGGATTTTATCCTTTCCTTTACCGGCTCCCTGTGCAAGGTGGGGCTTTCCGCCACCTCCACCTCCAAGGACCCTTGCAGCTGATGCTATAACCTCATTTATCCTTAAACCCTTTTTGACAGCGTCATCAGAGGCTGCACCAACTATGTGGCCCTCCAAATTTGCAAGGACAACTGCGTCGGCTGATTCTGTGAGTTCAAGGGCCATATTCTTCATCTCATCCATGTCAGCCTCAACTGTGTCTATGATGACCCTCAGGCCGTTGAGGTCCTCCACCCTATCCCTTACCTCCAGGATTTTGAGTGAAGCCATTTCCTCCTTGAGGCGTGAAACCTCATTTCTGAGGGCCTTCCACTCTGTGAAGAATCTCTCAGAGGTGCGTGGAAGCTGTGATGGTGTTACTTTGAATACATCTGCACTTTCCCTCAGTATATCCCGGTTTTTCTGCATGAGTTCAATGGCCGATGCCCCTGCAGAGAATTCTATCCTTTCAACACCATCCTGTATGCGTTCGGTTCGGTTGATCATTATAAGGCCTATGTCCCCGGTTCTCTTAACATGGGTACCGGCACATGCCTGCACATCCACACCTGGAATCTCAACGACCCTTATCATGGAACCGGGCACAACACCCCCCTGGTAGAGTATGAATCCGTACCTTTTCTCTGCAATGTCCCTGTCCATCCATCTGACATCAAGGGGGATGTTTTTCATGACGTATTCGTTGGCCAGCCTCTCGATCTCATCAAGTTCCTCTTGCTTTATCCTCCTGTAATGTGAGAGGTCTATCCTTGAACTCTTAACACCCTTCTGGGCCCCTGCCTGCCATATGTGGTCTCCAAGGACCCTCCTTGCAGATGCAACTATGAGGTGGGTTGCTGTATGGTTTCTTGTAAGCTGAAGTCTTCTATCTGAATCAATCCGGCCCCTTACAGTTTCCCCTGGTTTGAGACAGATTTCATCGTCTGTCCTGTGGAGTACCACATTACCTATCTTCTCTGCATGCTTTATCCGAATCCTGCAGCCGTCTGATTCAATGTATCCTGTGTCAGATGGCTGACCTCCTCCTTCAGGGTAAAATAGTGTCCTATCAAGTATGACGCCGTCCTCATATACCCCCAGCAAACTGGCTTCAAATTCCAGGTCATCGGGTTGTTCATAGAAGAGGAGCTCTGTGTGGGGGTAATCAAGATGGATGTCCTCCTCTGGGGTTTCAGTTTCAGCCTCATTCATCTCTGCCACGAGGGTGTAGAAGTTGTCCGGGATTTTAACGCTGAAGCCTGATTCCTCTGCTATCTCCTTTATGGTTTCAGGAGGGATTCCATGGGAGTCATATAGTTTTATGAGGATTTCAAGGGGCATTTCGCTCTTATTATCCTTCCTGAGATATTTTATGGTCTTCTCCACAATCCTCCGGCCCCTTTTCACGGTCTTTGCATACCTGTGTTCCTCAAGGTCTATGATGCTGAGTATGTGTTCATGGTGCTCCCTTATCTCAGGGTAGTGGCCCTCAAGGAACTCCACCTGGATATTCATTATATCCTTCAGGGACTCCTTCATGCCAAGTTCCTTCATGAGCCTAAGCGTCCTCCGGATTATGAGCCTCGCAAGGTAGCCCTCCTTGACATTTGAGGGTATGACACCATCTGCAAGCATGAAGGCAAGACAGCGCGTATGATCTGCTATGGCATAAATAGACTCCATAGGGGCTGTTGCACGTTCAAGTTCAGTGGCTGAGATTCCAAGTTTATCAGCAACCCTTTTTCGAAGTTCCCTGAGATCAGCATAGGTTTCTATATCCATCATCCCGGCTACACGGGCATTTTCTGCCAGTATCTCCTCGTTGACCTCCACGCCTGTCAGTTCAATCAGCTTCTCAATTACCGGGCCAAAACATGCATCGTAGGCTGTTGGTGTCCCCTGGGATATCCAGGCAAATCTCTCAAGCCCATAGCCTGTGTCAACTATTTTGAGGGGGATCTCCTCCCTCCCACCATCCGGGAGGGTGCGGTACTGTATAAAAACGAGGGTCGCCAGCTCGACGCCACGGACACAGACCTCATAGCAGGGCCCCTCGTTTCCACCGCCCTGCCACCAGGATTCTATGAAGGTTATCTCAGATGGATCAATGCCTATATGAGTCAGGAATTCGTGGCAGTACTTTACTGTCTCCTCTTCCCAGTAAACTGTGTTATTCTCAGAGTTGAATGCATGGTGTCCGCCCATGGTGAAGCATGTGAGGTGTCTCCCTGTTCTTCCAACGTTATCAACGTCGTTGAGTCTTATTGACGGCTGTGCAACAACAAGAGGGTTTGCAGGTGGCTTCACAAGACCAGATGTCACCCATGGCTGAAAGTTGTATATGGATGCTCCCACAAGGAAGACATCGTCCCGCCAGCGCTTTGCAAGTACAGGATATCTTCTGATGGGTTCATGGCCCCTTTCAGCGAAGAACTCTATGAATTCATCCTGTATCTCGTACAGGTCATAGCTCCTCGAGGTTGCAGGATTTCCTATAAAATCGTATTCATCACAGGGGGCATCTCCACATGTGCTGCGTTCCCTTATTGACCAGAAGGTATTCCCACAGGACTCGCATTCATATTTTCTGTAACCCAGTTCTTCAAGCTGACGAGACATGGTAATCATTGAAAACAGTTTTTATAAATAGAATCAGAATCAGGAAAAATAAATTTTTTGCCATTGGTTATGGAAGAGAAAAATAGGAAAGAGTTTAACCGAAGAGTGCGCCAAGACCGGCTGCTGCTTCCTCTTCAGCTTCCTCTTCTTCCTCTTCTTCTTCCTCTTCTTCTTCAGCCTCTTCGGCTGCTGCTGCAGGTGCTGTGGCTGCTGCAGGTGCTGCGGCTACAGCTGTTGTTTCCATTGCTTCTTCAATGTCCACATCTTCAAGGGCTGCTATTAGAGCCTTGACCCTTGCATCATCCACCTCAGCGCCTGCCGCTTCAAGGACGCTTTTAACGTTTTCTTCGTTGATCTCCTTACCGGTTGTGTGCAGTAACATTGCTGCATATATGTATTCCATATGATCACCTCAAATTTTTATTTTTTAGGTTAACTATGCCAGTAAAGCGTTTATCCGAAGAGTGCGCCAAGACCAGCGGCTGCATCCTCTTCTTCCTCTTCTTCCTCTTCTTCCTCTTCTTCCTCTTCCTCTTCAACCTCTTCCTCTTTCTCTTCAGGGGCGGGTGCTGCTGCCCTTGAAGACAATTTATCCCTCAGTTCATCATCAACTGCTTCACCATTAACATCTGCAACTGCAGAGGCCAGTGCAAGCATCTGGGCGTAGGCCTTTGCAAGCAGTAAATCAGTTGTCTCTGAGGTGAGGATCGATGCATTGTATGCAAGGTTGAAGGACTTCGAAGCAGCCTTCTGAATAATCGCAGGCATTGTTTCGCGTGTGTATATAACTGCGTTAACTGATAGGTTAAATGCCTGTGAAAATGCTTTCTGAATGTCAGATAAGGTTTTTTCCTCATCTATAGTCAGGATGTCTGCTGTGTAGACTGTCTGATTTTCATATGCTGCCCTAAGGTCTATTCCAACCTCAAGTGGCTGTATATCCAGCCTTGTTAATATTCCTGCCACCTTGGGGGGTATTTCCTCCCCGGCCTTCACCACAACGTGGTCATTTGAAACCACGATCTTTCCCTTCTCGATCTTGGCGGGGATGCCTATCTGCTGAAGTTCCCCCAGGATTGGGCCAGGGGCAAAGCCTGTATCACCCTTTGGAACAACTATATCTGCCGGAGCTATAGCCCCTGGCTTGGCAGGGGCAGGGGTTTTACTGTCTTCAAGAATTTTGAAGAGTTTGAATGGGTTCATATCAGTGAATATGAGTGCAGGCTGGCCCTCCATATAATCAGAGAGGGATTCGACGTTTTCAAGTTCTTTGCCAGCTTTTTTCAGGGCAAGGCTGATCAGTGTCTTCTTTGACATTCTGATGAGTGCACTGTCACGGAGTGTCTGGCGCATCTTCTGTAGCTGTCTTGCAGGTATATCTGCAAGGTTAGCTATACCAACCACTTCATGACTTTTGATGAGGTCCTGGAGCTCCTGAACCTCCTTCTTCTTCCATTCAGCCACATGAGCCATTTAAATCACCCTCACTACTGGGCCCATGGTCGTCTTAACGTACATGGACTTAAGCTGGTTTCTGCCCTTCTCAAGTTTGCGGTCAATTGTCTGCAGAACCGCCTCTATGTTCTCGGCAAGTTTCTCATCATCCATATCCTCTGTGCCAACCACGGTGTGAATCACAGGCTGGTCCTTGATTCTCACCTTGACAGTGTCCCTGAGCCTCTTGAGTATGGGCTCCGGGTTTACTGTTGCTGGCACCGGCTTTGGCATTTTCTTTCTGGGTCCAAGAACCGGTCCAAGGAACCGTCCCACTAGGGGCATCATATCTGCCTGGGCCACAAAGAATTCGTAGCTATTGGCAAGTTTTTTTGCTTTCTTTCGGTTTTTGCCAAGTTCTTCAAGTTCATCCTTGGTTATCACAAGGTCGGCTCCAGCGTTCTTAGCCTGGAGAGCCAGTTCCCCATCGGCTATCACAGCGATTTTAACATCCTTACCGCGGCCGTTGGGTAGAGAAACTTCCTCGTCAAACCTGTTCTCTGGTTTGTTGATGTCAAGATCCTTGATGTTAAGAATAACATCCATGGACTGTGTGAAGTTTCTCGGCCTTGAAAGTTCCTTGGCCTTCTTCACCGCTTCCACAATCTCCTGTTGCATTTCTGAATCCTCCATGAACTTCAAAAAATAAGTTCATATGATGGGGTTAGTTATGTGATTCTCAAGATTTATAAATTTTTATGATGTGAGGAGGTCATCATAGACTCCCTGATCAACTTCCCTCTGAACCTCCCTGGGATCCTTGCCGTTCACTGTTATACCCATACTCACACAGGTACCCATGATCTCCTTGACTGCGCTTTTGTAGTCATTTGAAAGGAGGGCATCGAACTTCATCCTTGCTATCTTCAGCACCTGATCCATGGAGATGTCTGCTATCTTATCCATGCCAGGGTCCTGTGAACCCTTCTCAATCTTCAGTTCATCCATGATCAGGGCAGATGTTGGTGGCGTACCAACCTCAACCTCAAAGTCCCGTGTGTCGGTATCAACTATGATCTTAACCGGGACCTTCATTCCCTCAAAATCCGCGGTCTTGCGGTTTATCTCCTCAACAACCTGCATCATGTTAATTCCAAGCGGACCAATCGCAGGACCCAGTGGCGGTCCTGGAGTGGCTTTTCCACCATCAATAAGAATTTCAACGGTTTCTTTAGCCATTAATCAGCCTCCTTTTGTATTATTCTAATCTGATCACCTTTAACTGTTACAGGAATGGGCACTGCAGCCTCTATGAGTTCAAGCACAACTTCCTCTCTGGATTCATCTATACGGATAACCTTTGCCCTTTCACCCTTGAATGGGCCTGAAATCAGCTCAACGATGCTGCCCTTCTTAATGGATGATATTATGGGTTCAGGTTTGAGGAACCTCTTAACCTCCTCGAATTCTATCTCTGCTTCGCCCGCGGTTTTCCCCTCAACAACACCCCTCAGGTGGGGAACCCGTATGGTGGGGTTTCTCATGTCGATCTTCGAGGAGGACTCAACAAGGATGTAGCCCCTGAGGGACTCTGGAACAAGAATCGCGTTTATCTCAATACCACTATCCCTTACCTTCCTGGCCAGCATCCTTGCAACATTCTTCTCCTGACCCACAGAGGTCTTAAGGGCATAGATGGAATTTTTACTATCTTCCATTAAGAACACAACCTCATATATATAATTCACTGTGACTTTAAGTGAGAGTTAATCATCCTCCCAGTAACTGGGCAATTATGCTTATTATGAACCCTATCACACCTATCAATATTATACCAATACCCGTCACCTTTGACACGTTTAGGTATTCTTCCCTTGTGGGTTTCTTTGATACCTTCAATACCCTCTTTGACTGCTTGATAAAATTCAGAACAGAATCCCTGTATTTCATGATTTATCCCCGCTAATTTATAATGATTAAAAACAAGGATGATGATCGGGATGAGTAATGGAGTAATCTATTCTTCAAGATTTATAAATGTTTTCATTGATGTGGGGGTGTGTGGAAGAATATCAGAATACTCCATCTATGAATTCTTCCAGGACAGACTCATCCACAGAGTCCTTCTCCCGCTGTTTTTCCTCGAAGAACTCCTTTTCTGCAGATCCATGTGATCCGTATATGTAAGGTGACCTCACACCAGCAACAACAATCGTTGTTCTTATAACGTTCTGCAGTTCATCCTGAATTTGCGCACCCCATATTATGTTTGCATCGGGATCCAGTTCCTCGGCAACAACCTCAACTATCCTTTCGGCCTCCTGAAGTGTCAGGTCGGAGCTTCCAGAGATATTGATAAGTGCACCCTTTGCATTGGATATGTCCAGATCAAGCAGCGGGCTGTTAAGAGCCTCGTAAACTGATTCCAGGGCCCTGTCACCTGCCTCGGCTTCACCCATTCCAATCATTGCCATTCCTGAACCCTTCATTATGCTCCTCACATCAGCGAAGTCGAGGCTCACAAGACCCGGCCTGGTTATGAGTTCAGTTATCCCCTTAACGGCCCTTCCAAGGATTTCATCTGCAACCATGAATGCCTTGTTGAGGGGAAGGTTGGGTGCAACCTCGAGAAGCTTGTCATTGGGGATCACTATGACGGTATCGGCAGCACTCTGAAGTTTCTCCAAGCCTCTTTCAGCGTTTTCCCTTCTTTTAAGGCCCTCTGCACTGAAGGGCATGGTTGCAACTGCTATTGTTAATGCGCCGGCCTTTTTGGCCAGCTTGGATATCACAGGTGCTGATCCGGTTCCTGTGCCTCCCCCAAGACCGCAGGTCACAAAGACCATGTCAGCCCCTTCAAGCTCCCTTCGGATATCATCCTCGCTTTCCTCGGCACATTCCTCTCCAACCTCAGGGACACCGCCCGCGCCAAGACCACCACATACATTCCTTCCTATCAGAAGCTTTCGGTCTGCAACCGTGTAGAAAAGGTCCTGGGCATCTGTGTTAATGGCTATTGTTTCAGCGCCCTCAACCCCTATTTCACTGAGCCTTGTGACGGTGTTGTTACCCGCCCCACCGGTCCCAACAACGTATATCTTTGCCCTGCTCTTTTCGATTATTTCCCGAAGTTCCTGGTCGATTTCTGAATTCATTGAGATGGAAGATGGCTTTTCTCTTTTCTCAGATTCCCTTATGGCATCGTTAATGAATTTCAATTACTACCCCCACATTTATCTATGAAATATGATATTGTGATAATACATATTTAAAAGCAACGGTTTAAGTAGCACCAATGAACCCATGGCTCCCTATAAAAATTAAAAATCAGTTTCTGTGACCTCTGAAAATACCGGTACAATCTCGGGGCAAAATGAATTTAGGGTATGGTCACCGGGCCATGAAAATCATGAATCCAACAACCGCTCATATCATCCAGGTGACGGGACTATGGTCTTGGCATCGCAATGATTTCATGAATTCTCAGGTCAAATACGCTGTTCATATGTGCCGGTGTGATTACCATGGCCGTGTCAGCCCCCCATGCAGTGCCGCCTATGGCTATGACCTCCCTATCAACAGGTATGAGGCCGGCGTCGGCTGCCATTATCGATATCTCAACACATACCTTGAAGCCCTGTGAAACCATCCTGAGGGTTTCGGCCATCACCTCAACAGGTGTGACTCCGCCGAATTTATTTGATATCCCCCTTCCAACACCGCTGAGGGCATGTGAACCTGCATATACACTGACACCCCTTTCAATTAGTTTCTCCTTCATCCCGGGTTCAAGTTCAAGTTTGCCTTTCTCCCTGAAACCTGCATGGTGTGTTACAGAAACGATGTTTCCTTCAACCATCTCTGATAACCTGAGTGCTGTTTCACCGGATACCGAGGCTACCACAAAGTCCCTGATCCCCAGTTTATCTGCTCTTTCCTTAACAAGTTCAAGGACCCTTTCAGTGTTCTCCTTACCCGGGCTTTCAAAGTAACATATACTCTCCATCACATCTACCACCACCTATTAATTAAATTTAAGTATATACTTTAGATCCCAAATAGTAGAGGGATCAGATTGATATCCCATGAAACCTTAGTTATATTTAGATCCCAAATAGTAGAGGGATCAGATTGATATCCCATGAAACCTTAGTTATATTTAGATCCCAAATAGTAGAGGGATCAGATTGATATCCCATGAAACCTATTATAAGAAAAATTATTTATAAAGGTAGTAAACATATGAATTTAAATTAATATGCTGTTGGTGTTTATTCTGACTCAATCCAGAAGGTGATAAAATGAACGCCTTTGACTTTCTCACACCTCCAAGGCGTGGGAAACCCAGAAAAAATGGAATAACCATGGTCCTTGATAAGGGAATGGGCATTAAAACAGCCCATGACCTCATGGAGATTTCATCAGATTACGTTGATTTCATAAAGTTTGGATGGGGAACCCTCCCCCTCCACAGACGTGATGTCGTCATGGAAAAAATAGAGATGTACCGTTCATTCGATGTTGAGACCTATCCCGGGGGCACCCTATTTGAGATCGCCTACCTCAACGATAAAATTCAGGAATATTTTGATGAGGCAAGAAGCCTTGGTTTTGAAACACTGGAAATATCAAATGGAACCGTTGAGATTGAAACCGATGAAAAATGTGAACTTATAGAGAAGGCGGTCGACGAGGGGTTCCAGATCATATCAGAGGTTGGTAAAAAGGACCCTGTAAGGGACAGACTCCTCAGCCCCGAGGATCGTGTTGAACTTGTCAGGGCCGACCTCAAAGCTGGAGCCTGTATGGTGCTCATGGAGGCCCGGGAGAGCGGCCATAATATAGGTATATACGATGAGAATGGAAACGTAAAGGAGGAAGAATTCAACCACCTCCTCAATGAGCTCCCACAGGATAGGATAATATGGGAGGCCCCACAGAAAAACCAGCAGGTGTACTTCATACTGAAAATAGGACCAGAAGTTAACCTTGGAAACATACCCCCCGAAGAGATAACAGCCCTTGAAACCATAAGAAGAGGCTTGAGGGGAGATACTCTCGGAAAGGTGAATCTTTAATGATAGAGAAAATCACAGTAATCGGCGGTTATGACAAATACGGCGAGAAGGAACCGGTTGAGAAGGTTGAAATAAGAAAAGGTGAAATTTTTGGTGTGGTCGGCCCAACAGGAAGCGGTAAAAGCTCACTTATAGGTGATATTGAACAACTGGCCCAGAAGGACACCTTCTCCAAGAGAAAAATCCTGGTGAACGACAAAGAGCCAAGTTACGAGGACCGTACAAACCCTCGAAAGAAGATGGTGGCACAGCTATCCCAGAACATGAACTTCCTGGCGGATATGACAGTGGGGGAGTTTCTCAGCCTTCACGCCAAGTGCAGGGGTGCCAGTGAAAAATGTGTGGATCGCGTAATAGAACTTGCAAACACCCTCACCGGTGAACCCATCAAAAAGGAGCACGACCTCACAATACTGAGCGGGGGGCAGTCAAGGGCCCTCATGGTTGCAGATGTGGCCATAATAAGTGACTCTCCCATAGTGCTCATAGATGAAATCGAAAACGCCGGTATAAGGAAACACGATGCACTCAAGGTGCTGGCAGGACACGGTAAAATCGTCCTGGTTGTAACCCATGACCCTGTGCTTGCACTCATGACCGACAAGAGGATAGTGATGAAGCATGGTGGTATGCAGAAGATAGTTACAACAACCCCCCAGGAGAAGAAGATATCCCGTGAACTCAACAAGATAGATGAACTCATGCTCAGCCTCCGTGAGAAGGTGAGGAGGGGAGAGCTGGTTGAGAGCATAGATCTCACAGAGATAATAAAAGAAAGCTGAAAGCTGCACCAGTTACAGAAGGGAAAGGATATGAGAATGGTAATAGTTGCTGGAACGCCAGGATCCGGAAAAACAGCAGTCCTCATGCATACACTTAAGAGCCTCAAGGCGAGGGGATTCAATTCATCTGTGGTTAAAATAGACTGCCTATACACCGATGACGACAAGAAATTCGAAAAGATAGGGGTGCCCACACTTGTGGGCCTCTCAATGGATATGTGCCCGGACCACTACGCCATCTACAACATAGATGACATGATAAAATGGGCCGAGAAGAATGAATCAGACTTCCTTATCATCGAGACAGCAGGGTTGTGTCACAGGTGCGCCCCCTACACAAAGAACTGCCTGGGTGTCTGCGTTATAGACGCTACAAGCGGCCCCAACACCCCCCTCAAGGTTGGGCCCTTCCTTTCAACCGCAGATATTGCTGTGGTTACCAAGGGGGATATGATATCCCAGGCAGAGAGGGAAATATTCAGAGAGCGTATACTGGAGGTTAACCCATCGGCAAAGATAATAGAGGCAAATGGTCTCAGCGGACAGGGATGCATGGAACTTGCAGAGGAAATGATAGAGAGCAGAGAGGTTTCCCTTGAAAACGAGGAACTCCGTCACTCAGCACCCCTTGCAGTCTGCACCCTCTGTGTGGGTGAAACAAGGGTCAATAAGAAGCACCACAGGGGAATACTCAGAAGAATAGACGGCTTCCAGACCTATGAGGGAGAATGAAAAAGAGGGTCTTTCAGATGCCAGGAGACAGATCACTCAGAGAAAAGGTTACAGAACTTCTTCCCGGCTACAACTGCGGTATCTGCGGCTATGCAAGGTGCGATGAGTATGCCTCCGCACTCCTCAAGGGGCGGACAGAGATCGACAGATGCCACTTCATGTACCAGGAGCTTTTTACAGAAAACCTTCAGAAGCTCCAGGAGCTCCTCAAGGGGGAGGACCTTCTAGCCGAGGAGAAGAAGGTTGTGGGTGTCCTTGACGGTTACGAGGCAGATTTCATACTGAAGCCCCTCCCTCATGAGGGTTCATGCAGGGAGGTGCTCTTTCCATTTTCAAGGGCTGAACTTAAAAAAGGGGATATAATCCGTTACAGGCCCCTAGGGTGCCCCATAACCCACTTTGCAGAGATACTGGATGAGAACAACGGCCTTATAACGGTTCACATCGTGGGGCCATGTCACCGCCTTGGCAGAGAGGACTTTGAGTTCAGGGACATCGGGGTCTGCCTGGTGGGGGGCTTCGAGGGTATGATCGATGGGGAACTCCCCAACATCGGTGACACCGTGAGATTCCTCCCGGCCCACTGCATGATGCAGAAGGTCCACTCAGGGGTCGTGGTGCAGCTTGAAGGCAGGAGGGCCATCATAGAGGGTATAGACCTCAAGGTCTGGGCCCCGCCTGTGAAGGTCAGGTGAACCTGCCCATAAATTTCTGAATGGTCAATTGACAGGAGCATGCCTTTGAGGACAGAACATGCCCAGAGATAGATACACCACAGTACCTGTGAGGACGGACTACATAAAGCCTGGTGAGGGTTTATGGAAAATCGTGGAGATGGCAGGTGAACTGGTCATAGATGGGGATTTCCTTGTGGTCTCTGAAACCCCCATCTCGGTTGCCCAGGGAAACCTCATTGATGAATCAGAATTTGAAGCCTCCAGGACAGCCATCATTCTTGCAGACCTCTGGTCAAAGTACATCTGGGGCCATATTCTCGGACCCATTTTTGGAATAAAGGAAAGAACCCTGAGAAACCTCAGAAACCTCCCCCCCGAGGCAAGAAACCATAAGGAGGTTGTGCTCAGGTATTACGGCCTGAAACATGCCCTTAAACCGGCCTCAGAGGCTGGAATTGATTTGAGCAACGTCCCCGCCACATATGTTTCGCTTCTTCCTGAAAACCCGGAGGGTGCTGCAAAATCCATTGCAGAGGGGATTCTGAGTAAATTCGGTGTCGATGTCACCGTGGTTGTTATTGACACGGACGCAACCTACCGAATCCTTGGGAGGTATTTCACATCACTTCCCACAGCTGCACCGGGTATAATCTCAGATACCGGTTTCCTGGGTTACATTGCAGGAAGGTTTTCCAGAAAGAAATGGCCAACCCCCCTTGCCTCATCAAGGCCCGCTAACACGGAAGTGCTCCTTGAGGTGGCATCAGTCGCCGAGGAGTACCATGAAAGGCACAGTAGCAGAAAAACCGTTTATGATATGGCCAGTGAACTTGGATGTGAACCCGAAACAGTTACAGTTGAAATGCTTTCCTCACTGGATCATGTGCCGGCGGTTATTGTTAGACCCCCCACTGAAGTGAGGGACCCATGATTTTATAAAATTTTAAATAAGATTAGGCACATAAATTGAAGTGCACTCAAAAAATTTGATTGATTCAGCATACCCTGTATGCAGTTATTTCTTAAAGCTGGAGGATTTCAATTGATTGACAATCAGATGCTACAAGAGTTGATCCATGAGATTATCACTGAGGAGGAAGAGGAGGAGGCAGTGCCAGTTCTGGAATGCCTCATGAAGGGTAAGGTGACAGATGAGGAGATTTCAGAGAAAACCCAGCTTAAACTCAACATAGTCCGGAGGATACTCTACAAACTCTATGATGCGGGGGTTGCAAGCTACAAGAGAAGCAAGGACCCTGAAACACAGTGGTACACCTACACATGGAAATTTGAACCTGAAAAGGTTACAGAGATGATAAAGAGAAAGCACAGTGAAATAGTTAAAAAACTAAGGGAAGCACTGGACTTTGAGGAGAACAACATGTTCTTTGTATGTGTAAACGGTCACTACCGCTTCACCTTCGATGAGGCTGCTGAAGAGAATTTCACATGCCCTGAATGTGGCTCTAAAATGGAATTCATGGACAACTCTGAAATAATACAGCAGTTGAAGGATGAGCTGAGCCTCTACGAAAACAATGGTTTCGATAATGCACACACCCAGACTCTGAATTCATAAGAACAGCGAATTTTGATTAAAAGGGTGTTTTCTTGAGCATCCGTCTACTTAGAAGTGCTGGCTGTCCCGAATGGGTGGTGAAGCATTCACTGGCCGTTAGAAAAAAGGCTCTTGAACTGGCAGAAAACCTCCCTGTTAACATAGAACTTGTTGAAGAGGGTGCCCTTCTTCATGATATAGGCCGCTGCAGGACCAGTGGAGTTGATCATGCAGTTGAGGGGGCCCGTATCCTCAGAAAACTTGGTTACCCTGTGGAGGTCATCAGGATAGTTGAGAGGCATGTGGGCGCGGGGATACCTGATGACGAGGCTGATGCCCTGGGACTTCCGCCTGGAAACTACATGCCGGAGACCCTTGAAGAAAAGATCGTGGCCCATGCAGATAACCTCATAAATGGCTCAGATGAGGTTGGTATTGATTTTGTGATTAAAAAATGGTCTGATCGTCTTGGAAAGAATCATCCATCAATAGATCGTCTCAGACAACTTCATGAAGAACTCATGGAGATGTCACGATAGTAGGGACCTAGAGTAGCAAGCCACACATCCCCTCCGCACGTGTTTGCCAGACCATCACTATTAATTACATAAAGGCGTTATAACTTATTAAGAGCCAAGTGCAGCAGGGGTCGTTATGAAGGAACAGGACACGGAATGTTTATGCCCGGATTGCCCTAGTTATCCAGGACACGGAGAAGATGAGATACTATTCTGTGCCACCGGGAGCAGCAGATACGAGGTTAATGAAAGGGGATGTCTCTGCGCATCATGCCCTGTTTATCAGAAATATGGCCTCAGGGAACTCTATTTCTGTAACACAGAATCACTGAATGGTATCCGTATGAGGAGGAAAGATCGCTCCGAGAATCACAGGGACTACATGAACATAATCCATATCAAGGAAGCCGCAGGAACAGGTGAAGCGCCCCTGGAGTCAATGGGATCTCAAAAGAGGCTGCCTCTGGGACTCGATGACATACACTTTGTACCGGCACAGGTATCATCCATACCACTCAATGCAGAGGACCCTGTGAAAACAGGTGTTACCATAGGGAGGATGGCAGATAAACCCCTGAAACTGAGCTCCCCTGTAATGATAAGCGGTATGAGTTATGGTGCCGTATCAAAGAATACAAGGATGGCCATTGCATCCGCTGCAGCAAAACTGGGGATAGGCTTCAATTCAGGTGAGGGGGGTGTCCTTGAATATGAAATGGAGAAGGCTGGAGATTACCTCATAGTCCAGTATTCAACAGGTAGATTCGGTGTCACAGAGGATATACTTCAGAGGGCCGCCGCCATAGAGATAAGATTCGGTCAGGGGGCATACCCCGGTAAAGGAAGTTATCTGCCCCCTGAAAAAATCACAGATGATGTGGCAAGGGTTCGTGGGCTTAAAGAGGGTGAGGGCTCATATTCTCCTGCACATCACCCTGACATCAGAAACCCTGAGGAGCTCAGAGAGAAGGTATCATACCTTCGGGAACTCTCTGGAGGTTCTCCTGTTGGTGCCAAGATCGGATGTGGAAACGTTGAGGACGATGTGAAAGCCCTCCTTGATGCTGGTGTTGACTTCATAGGTCTCGATGGATTCGGAGGGGGTACAGGTGCTGTTAACCCACATATAAGGGACAGCACAGGTATACCAATCATTGCAGCCATACCCCGGGCCGCCAAGGTTATTGTCAACGAGGGCCTTGAGGGTAGAGTATCCCTGATTGCAGGGGGAGGCCTCAGGACAGGGGCTGATATGGCCAAATGCCTTGCCCTGGGGGCAGATGCAGTTTACATAGGTACTGCTGCCCTCATTGCCATGAACTGCCAGCAGCACAGGCTATGCCACACTGGCATGTGTCCAACTGGTATAACCACCCATGACCCTGCCCTTGTGAAGCACCTGGACACCAAGAAGGCTGCTGAGCGACTTGAAAACTATATAAGGGTCTCAACAGCCGAGATAGCTGATTTTGCAAGGATAACCGGAAAGGATGATATTAAAAAACTGAATCACGAGGACCTTATAGCCCTTAAAAAGGATGTGGCAGAACTCACAGGTCTGAGATGGTTGAATGGTCTTTAACCCACAGTAAGGAGTCATGATAAAATCATAACTGATAGGATGAAGATTATATGTTCAATTGAAGAATCACTCCACCGCCCCGAGGCTGTGAGGTGGCGCGAGAGAATGAAACTGATGAAGCCCCTCGGGGAGGTTGTTGTGGTGCTACCATGCAGCATGAAGAAGCCCTACTCCACCTCAAGGTCCCACAGGAAATTCATGAGGGTCACCAGGGGATTCCAGGAACTCATACTCACATCACCCTTCGGCATATGCCCCCGGGAGATGGAGAATACACATCCAATATCATCATATGATGTTTCAACCACAGGGGAATGGTCCCATGAGGAGATAAAACTTTCAGGAGAACTCCTAAGAGACTACGTGGGTGACCTTGATGTTATAGCCCATGTTGATGGGGGGTACCTTGAGGTCTGCGAGGAGTACCTTGACGCCTTCACCCCCACAGCCACCACCTCAAGGCCCACCTCTCCAGAGGCCATTCACAAACTTGGAAGAGAACTTAAAGGCTATGAAAAGATAGGGGCGCGGGAAAGGATGCTCCATATGCTGCGCTCGGTGGCGGTATACCAGTTCGGGGAGGGTGCAGATGTTATCATCCCCGATGACTGCAGGGTGAGGGGGAGATACCATAGGCGGATCCTCACGCAGGATGGTTCAGAGATAGGCACCTTGATGATGGACCGGGGGCTCATCTCACCATCCCTTGAGGGTGCGGCATCCATTTACAGCCTCGGCGTGAAATGGGTTGAGATAGATTTCAGCCTGGAGAGCAACACGCTATTTGCACCCGGTGTTGTGGACGCCGACAGGAAAATAATACCTGGCGATGAGGTTGTAATAGTCCATAAGGGGGATGTTGTGGGTGTTGGGAGGGCTGTCCTATGTGGGGAGGAGATGGTGAAGGCAGAGCGTGGTGTTGCTGTCAGGTTAAGGCGCAGAAAAAGTTTTAAATAGCCTTTATTTAATGATTTGATGGCTTGGAATTCTTTTTCCGGGTGGCTGATAATGGACATGTTTAAATAGGGTTAACTTAAAAATAGAGAATGATCACAGTGATTATCAAAATACCAGCTGAGGTAATAATAATGTCAGAAGAACTCTTGGAAAAGGTTAAGGAAGCTCTCAAAAAGGTTGCAGACCCACACATGGGTATAAGTATAGTGGAGATGGGTCTTGTTGAGAACATCGAAATCGAGGATAAGGGTGAAACCATTGCAAAGATAACGATCCGGCCCACAAACCCCGGCTGCATGAGCGCCGCCAGGATGGCCATGGATGCAAGAACTGTTGCAGAGGAGGTTGAGGGCATCGACCGGGCCGAGATAACCGTGGAAGGCCATATGATGGCAGATGCCATAAGTGAAATGGTAAATAAATGATATCAGTCTCATGCCGGGTTTCCCTGAAACCATTGCCATTGTGGGCGTGCCTGGTGTAGGAAAAACCACCATATGCAGGATTCTCTCTGAAAAACTGGATCATAACTTCATCAATTATGGAGAACTGATGCTTGAAGTTGCAGGGGAGAGAGGTCTTGCAGGTACAATGGAGGAACTTTTCAGCCTCCCCATGGATCAGCAGTACATCATCTGGCGTGAAGCCGCCCACAGAGTATCTGAAATGAAGTGGGTGCTCCTGGATCTCCACGGACTTGACAGGTCACCCATCGGTTACCTTCTTTCACTTCCAGTGGAGTTCATAACCCCTGATCTTATCATAATCCTTGAATCAGACCCCCTGGATATAATTAAAAGGAGGAGTGCGGACTCCAAAAGGAGAATACATGATACTCCCTCAAGTCTTATGGAGCACATGGAGTTACTTCGAACAGCAATGTTCGTATGCGCAACCCTCATGGGATCCATCGTCAGTGTGGTTGAAAACAGGACCCCTGAAGTGGCCGCCTCTGAAATCACTGAGATCATCAAGGCAGCGGAGGACGTAGAGATTTTAAGGGGTTGATGCTGGAAACCCTGAATTCCCAGACAGAAAAGCATATATATGAGGAATTCCAAAAGTTGGAATCACCCCACTGATTCTTAAATACTTCATGGGCCCGTGGCTCAGGTGGTTAGAGCGCACGGCTGATAACCGTGAGGCCCTGGGTTCGAATCCCAGCGGGCCCATTCACATTTACAGGTTATGAGTGAAGGATGCAAAGTCTTCCAGTAAACGGAGTGCAGCTCCAGATTCAACTGTTTCTCTTGCAGCTTCTGTTCCACCTTCAAGTGTATCCTCCATTTCTGCAAGGTATATAAGTGCCCCTGCATTTGCAAGGGCGATATCCAGGCGCGATTTCCTCTCAGGAGTATCATGCAGTCCCGCGAGGACATCCAGGAACATTCTGAGGTTTTCATCAACAGTTGATGCCGCCTTCAGGTGCTGTAGCTGCCCCACATCAACACCGAAATCCGATGGCATGAGCCTCTCGATTCCTATCTCATCGTCCTCAAGGAAACACACAAGGGTTGGGCCCACCGTGGATATCTCATCCATCGCAGGGTTCATGTTACCATCAAAGCCATGGACAACCATCGCCCTTTTCACACCAAGGTTTCTGAGGACCTCTGCAACTGGACCCACAAGATGGGGGTCGAAAACCCCCAGGAGCTGTACCTCTGCTGATGCAGGGGATGTTAGGGGTCCCAGTATGTTGAATACCGTCTTAAAGCCAAGTTCCCTCCTTACGGGTGCCACCCTGGCGGTTGCCCTGTGAAAGAGTGGTGCAAACATGAAGGCTATTCCCAGGGTTTCAAGGGACCTTCGTGCAGCTTCAGGTCCCAGCTCTATGTTGACACCCGCGGCCTCAAGTATATCTGCACCGCCACATGAACCTGTAACCGCCCTGTTACCATGTTTTGCCACCTTAACACCGGCTGCGGCGGCTATTATTGCCGCTGCGGTGCTCACATTGTAGGATTTGAACCTGTCACCCCCTGTTCCACATGCATCAACGACCCTCATGGATTCAGGAGTTTTAACCTTTACCGCCCTCTCCCTCATTGCCCTTGCAAAGCCCGTGATCTCCTCCACGGTCTCCCCCTTCATTGCAAGGGCTGTGAGTAATGCGGCAATCTGCACATCCCCCATTTCACCATCCATTATCATCTCCATTAAATCGTGGGCCTCATCCTCAGTCAGGTTCCTGAAGTCCATTATATCATTCATTATCCCCTCAAACCTCATCTGGACCCCCCTGCAGCGTTCTTCATTTTTCTGACCATTTCGTATATCTCCCGAAGCATCCTCTCCCTGTCATCAAGATTTTTGGATATCAGATCTATGATTGCGCTTCCAACTATAACACCATCAGCACCTGCGTCAGCAAGCATCCTCACATGTTCTGGCTGTGAAACACCAAAGCCAACCATCACAGGAAGGCTTCCTGCCCCCTTAACCCTCTCTATGAGTTCAAGTGTGCTCTCCTCAACCCTGGACCTTACACCGGTGACACCCATAACCGATACAAGGTAGTGGAACCCTGAGGAAACCTCTGAGATCATTTTGAGGCGCTGATTGTCTGTTGTGGGTGCAACTATGAAGATCTGATCAATACCATACTTTTCAGCCGCACTGAGGGCCTCGGCGGCCTCCTCCGGGGGAAGATCAGCCGCGAGGATGCCTGTAACACCTGACCCAGCGGCCCTCCTGTAGAATTCATCAACACCCATGCGGTATATCAGGTTGTAGTATACAAGAAGGCCCACCGGTACTGAGGTGAATTCTCTTATCCTCTCTATCAGCCTGAAGCAGTCATCGGTGGTCATCCCGGAATTTAAAGCCCTCAGATCAGCCTCCTGTACACTTGTGCCGTCTGCTATGGGATCAGAGAATGGGAAGCCTATTTCAAGGGCATCTGCACCGGCATCCACAAGTGTCCTTATGATTTCAATTGAGGTCTCCATGTCAGGGTCCCCTGCAACCACGAAGGGGACAAAGGCACATCCCTCAACCCTGCTGAACATTTCAGCGTAATTCATATAACTCCCCACTCCAGTACTATGTATATCTTTCTGAGTTACTCCAGCGTAATTCATACGTCCACCCCCAGAAGGCCTGCTGCAAGGAACATGTCCTTGTCTCCCCTTCCTGAAAGGTTAACTATAACAGTTTTTCCCCTGTTTTCAGGTTTTGAGGCGTATTTTTCAAGACATGCTATGGCATGGGCGCTTTCAAGCGCCGGCATTATACCCTCACATCTTGAGAGGAGTTTGAAGCCCCTGAGGGCCTCGGCGTCGGTTATGGGCTCATACCTTGCCCTTCCAGTCTCCATGAGGTATGCATGCTCCGGGCCAACCCCCGGATAGTCGAGGCCCGCAGAAACCGAGTGGGCCTCATTTATCTGTCCATCATCATCCTGGAGTACATATGAAAGTGAACCATGCAGTACACCCTCTGAACCGGCAGATAGGGTTGCCCCATGGTTTCCTGACTCTATACCTTCACCCCCTCCCTCTGCACCTATCAGTTCAACATCATCATCATCAAGGAAGGCCGAGAATATGCCTATGGCATTGCTACCTCCGCCAACGCAGGCTATTATGGTATCAGGGAGTTCACCCTCAATTTCAAGTATCTGTTCCCTGGCCTCCCTGCCTATGACGCTCTGGAAGTGCTTCACCATTGTGGGGTAGGGGTGGGGGCCCATGGTGGATCCTATCAGATAGTGGGTGTCCTCCACGCTGCTTATCCAGTCCCTCATGGCCTGGTTTATGGCGTCCTTAAGTGTCCTCGAACCTGAATCAACAGGTATGACCCTGGCACCTGAGATCTCCATCCTGAAGACGTTGAGTTTCTGTCTCTCAACATCCTCGGTTCCCATGTAGACATCAACTTCCATCCCGAAGAGGGCGCCTGCTGCTGCAGTTGCTATTCCATGCTGCCCTGCACCTGTCTCTGCTATCAGCCTCCTCTTACCCATATACCTCGCGAGGAGTGCCTGTCCTATTGTATTGTTTATTTTATGGGCCCCTGTATGCAGCATATCCTCCCTCTTGAGGTAGACATTGCATCCAAGTTTCTCTGAGAGGTTCCTGGCGTGGTATAGACCTGTTGGTCTTCCTGCGTACTCCCTCAGGTAGTGGTCCAGGTCCTCATTGAACCTCCTATCCTTACTGTAGTGGAGGAATGCCGCCTCAAGCTCCTCAAGTGCAGGTATGAGGAGTTCTGGCACGAATATTCCTCCATATTTACCGAATTTACCATCCATTATCATGATAAAACACCTATAATTTTTCAATTGCCCCTTTTCTGGAGGGGAGTCCCTCAATGTAGTCCATGAGTTCAGCCATCATCTCATGGTCCTTTACACCCGGCTCAGCCTCAATTCCTGAGTTGAAGTCCAGGCAGTCGAATTTCGATACATATTCCATGTTTTTCCTGACAAATTCCAGTGTAAGGCCCCCTGCAAGTGTAACCCTCAGGGAGGGATCCATTCCCCTTACAAGGGCCAGTAACTCAAGGCCATCTGAGGGGGGTATTATCTTCCCTGTGCCCCCTGTTTTTCCACCTGCAGCCGAGTCAAGGATCAGGCCGGATACTCCCTGAAATTCATGTCCGCAGATGTAGGAAGAAAGTGGGGGGATGGCGAGGGTCAGCTCCAGACTGTATCCCTCCTCATGGAGGGACTCATGGATTCTTCCAGCTGTTTCAGGACTTACAGAGTGAAGCTGTATCCTTTCTATACCTGTTTCATCTACGGCCTCCCTTATCCTACTGGTTTCTGATGTCTCAAGGACAATAACAGCCTTTTCATCCGGTATGATGGAGGAGAGTTCCGCCACATCCCCCAGTTCAAGGTGCCTTGGCGACCTTCGTGCATGTATGAATCCCAGTAAATCGGCCCCAAGTGAATCTGCGAGGACAACGTCCTCCTCCCTGGTGAGCCCACAGATCTTGATCTTCATCTGACTCATTCCTTCCCCATAGGTTGCTCATGCGAACTGTTCAAAGAATTCGTCCCCTGAGTACCTCTTTCTGCCGGGTCTACAGGATTTAACGGCTGCTATTATCTCATCAAGGAGTTCCCGTGGATCACTGGCCAGCATGAGGGAGGTGCCTATGAGGAGCGCGTCTGCCCCGCAGCCTGCAAGTATCTCAGCATCCTCAGGCCCCCTGACCCCGCTTTCTGATACCAGGAGCAGCTCATCGGGTACGAGGGGGGCCAGGGCCCTTGTGCGCCCAAGGTTAACCTCGAGTGTTTCCAGGTTTCTGTTGTTAACTCCTATGATCTCTGCCCCGGCCTCTATGGCCCTGTATATGTCGATTGCACTGTGACACTCCACCAGGGGCTCCATTGAAAGTTCCCTACAGGTTTCAATTCCTGATTCAAGGTCAGGAAAAACCCCGGTTATTAGGAGAACCGATGATGCCCCTGATGCCCTTGCCTGGTATATCTGGTACTCGTCCACCACGAAGTCCTTCATGAGGAGGGGTATACCATATTCTGAAGCCTCCCTGAGGAACTCTATGGATCCATGGAAGTACCTGTTCTCTGTGATAACAGAAACAGCGTCTGCGCCCTCCCTGTACACTTCCATCATCTCATGGAGGCCCCTCCCATAGGTTCTTCCTGAGGAAGGGGATGCCCTTTTATATTCACATATGAGCGATACACGGTTTCCTGTTAGTGCATCAGTGAAACTCAATGGTTCGTCCAGGAATGTGAGGTCATCCCTGAGCTCTTCAAGGGGCTTTTTTCTGGATAAATCTCTGATCTCAAGTTTTTTTGACCTTATTATCTCCTGGAGTATGGACATCTGATCACATCCTGAGGAAATTTTCAAGTATGTCCCTCCCATGGGGGGTTCCCGCTGATTCCGGGTGGAACTGTAAGCCGTAGACTGGGTACCTCCGGTGTCTTATGGCCATTATGGTGCCGTCAGGTGCAGATGCAGATACCAGGATGTCCTCAGGCACCCCATTACATTCACATCTCAGTGAATGGTACCTTGTGGCCCTGAAGGGATTTGGAACTCCCCTGAAGAGTTCTGATCCGTCATGGAAGACCTCACTGATCTTTCCATGAACAGGTTCCCCGTAACCAACAACACCACCAAAGTAATGGAATATCCCTTGGTGTCCAAGGCAGACCCCCAGTATGGGCCTATCAGTGAATTCACCTATCACCTCACTGCATATACCAAAATCTTCCCTCTTAAGGGGGTTGCCTGGACCCGGGGAGATTATTATCTTTTCAGGGTCAAGGTCTCTAACGTCATCAATGTTCACCTCATCGTTTCTCACAACCATTATATCTGCTGGATCCATTTCCATGAGGATCTCCCCTGCCATCTGGTAGAGGTTGTGGGTGAATGAGTCATAGTTATCTATTATCAGGATCAACTTTCTTCACCTGCCATCTCCATTGTAGGGCAGCTGAGCACCCATAAGGTGCTCAGTGTTAGCTGCCATTTCCATTGATTTTAGAAGGGCTCTCGCCTTATTCTGGCACTCCAGATATTCCATCTCCGGGATGGAGTCATGAACTATCCCTGCTCCTGCCTGGATTCTACCTGTTTTTCCCTGGCATACCATTGACCTTATGGTTATTGCGAAGTCCGCGTTTCCATTGAGTGAGAGGTAGCCGAGTGCACCTGCATAGGCATTTCTTGGAAAACCTTCAAGGGACTCTATTATCTCCATTGCCCTTATCTTTGGTGCTCCGCTCACGGTGCCTGCAGGAAAAACAGCCCCCAGTGCATCAATCGCGTCAATTCCATCCCTCAATTTACCGGTTACATGGGAGAGTATGTGCTGCACATGGGAGAACTTCTTTATGGTCATGTATTCAGGCACCTCCACCGAGCCGAACTCTGAGACCCGCCCTATATCGTTCCGGGCCAGGTCAACCAGCATGAGGTGCTCTGCAAGTTCCTTCTCATCAGATAAAAGATCAGAGGCTATCATCCTGTCCTCCTCTTCTGTCCTTCCTCTGGGACGTGTTCCCGCAATAGGGAAGGTTTCAACCCTTCTATCCTCAACTCTGACAAGCATCTCGGGGCTTGAGCCGATTATCTCCTGTTCACCCAGTTTAAGGTAGTACATGTATGGGGAGGGGTTGATCCTCCTGAGGGATTCATAGAATGAGAGCCTGTCTCCACTCAGCCTGTAATCTGTGGCATTGGAGAGCACTGCCTGAAATATTTCACCCTCCCTTATCCTCTCCTTGGCCTCAAGGACCATGTCCATGTACCTCCTTTTTGAGAGGAGTGTTCGTTTCCTCCTGTATCCAAGGGTCCCTGTGGGGACCTCCTCTCCAAGGAGGGGAGCTATATCAGGTAGTCTGTTGTCGTGACGGCTGATGTAGCTGCATTCCCCTGTCAGGTGGTTGAACATGATACCATCAAGGAAGAGTCCAAATTCAAAGTCAGGAAAATCACCTTCACTGAGGTGGATGGTGTCAAAGAATCTTGCGGCCTGATAGGATATGTAACCCACGAGACCCCCGCAGAATCCTCCAGAATTTTTTTCCATCTTCAGAAATCCCCTGAGGTCCTCAAATGGGTTTTTAGAATCAAACTCCTCCCTGGACTCACCATCATCAACCTCAATGACCCCTTCACGGGCCCTTATTATCATCTCAGGTTCAAATCCAATGAATGAGTACCTTGCAAGTCCAGTGTCACTTTCCATGGACTCCAGAAGGAATGAAGACTCATATTCAGAATAGATACTTTTGAATACTTCAAAGGGTTCTCTGAATTCCAGTTTTTCTTTTATGGGTTTTTCCAGGTTTATAATGCCAAAAACATTCACTCCCATGCATTCATATCACCTTAATTAATCCACAAAGTACTTATACATGAAAGTACTATTTAAATCTTGCCTGTATAATAATGTACATTGATGTGGTGTTGTTATGTGGAATCAGATAAAGCACAGATTCGAAAGATACCCGTCGAGAATGGATGTTGCAAGGAAGATCATAGAGCTGGGACTCAGAATAGACCCTGATGGAAAGGTCTACTGTGATGACGTTGAAATAAATGACGTTGCCCTTGCAAGGGCCATAGGTGTTGACAGGAGAACAGTAAGGGCAACAGCAGAAACCATCCTGGAGGATGAAAAACTCAGGGGGATATTCCAGAACCTCAGACCCGCAGGGGCACTCCTGAGGGACGCTGCAGCCGAACTTGACTTTGGTGTTGTGGAGATAGAGGCAGAAGCCCGTAACCCCGGGATACTTGCCGCTGCTGCAGAGCTGATATCCAATAGCGGTATAAGCATAAGGCAAGCCCATGCAGGGGACCCTGAACTGGATGAAAATCCGAAACTAACCATAATAACAGAAAAACCTATCCCCGGCAGTCTACTCAGGGAATTCCTGAAAATAGATGGTGTTAAAAGGGTGTCGATATACTGAAGGACTTCAGTACACCAAAGCAGCAAAGAATAAACCAGAACCTTTAAAATTAAATGGAATCCTGGAAATTCAAATTTCCAGGTTATCCTCCTCTTCAAGGGCCTTCAGAAGTTCATCCCAGGCCTCCAGGGACTCCCTGGCCGCCTCGTCAGACATGACCTCAATGGCGTAGCCTGAGTGAACAAGCACATACTTGCCCTCCTCAACGTCATCCACAAGATCAAGTTTCACCTGTTGCCTCACACCACCAAAGTCGACGGTGGCAACATTATCCTCACTGTCAATTTCAATAATCTGAGCAGGTGCTGCAATACACATTCAATAACCCTCTCCAAATTAATAGGATTAAAGTCAAAAAATTACACTGTCAGTAATTAGATAAAGATTTGTGACATATAAAGATTTGTGGGAAATAATCATTCAGAATTAATACAGGTGCGTCCTATGAAGTGTGTTGTGATAGGGGGAGGTCCCGCAGGAAGGGCCGCGGCCATGGAACTTGCAGCCCTTGAAAACGACGTTACAATCCTTGAAAGGAAATTCATCGGGGGAACATGCCTGAATGAGGGATGTATGGTTGTGTGTGGTCTGAACGACGTTGCAAGATTCCTGGATGAAGCCTGCAGGCTCAGGGATCTCGGTGTCGTTGACCTTGAATACTCTGCAGACTACAGTAGAATAGCAGCTGGTGTTAGGGAAACACTCAGCAGGATAAGGCATGTTACAGAAAGGGAGACACTTGATGCTGGTGTTGAGATAATATACGCCGACGCAGAGGTCTCAGAAGGTAGGGTAATCGCAGGGGATGATGAATTCCCCTATGACAGGCTCATAATAGCAACAGGGGCCAGGCCCAGCATCCCACCCATTGAAGGCGCTGAAAAAGCCATAACCTACAGGGATGTGCTGGATCTTGAGAGGATCCCGGAAAAACTCGTGATAATAGGTGGGGGTGTAATTGCAGCTGAATTTGCAGGCATATTCTCCTCCCTTGGATCAGATGTGACCGTGGTATCAAGAAGCGAGTTCCTTGGCAAACTTGACCCCCTCATCAGGGATTACGTTATGAGGAAACTTCTGAAAGACGTCAGAATCCTTGAGAATACATCCACCACCTCAATAGATGAGGATGGTACCGAAACATCAGCCGGCCGCATTGAGGGCCTCACCCTCCTTGCAACAGGTCAGAGGCCAAACTCAGAGTTCCTTGATGGGTTCGTTGAGCTCAGAGAAAACGGTGCAGTTAAGGTTAATGAACGTATGGAGACCTCAAGAAAACACGTATACGCGGCAGGCGACGTTACAGGTGGCCACGGAACAACACCCGTTGCAAGGATGGAGGGTGTGGTGGCAGGGCTCAATGCAGCGGGTGTTGAGAGGCGAATTGACTACCGCTACCTTCCCTACGCAATATCACTGGGGTACGATGTTGGCTTCATCGAAACCGGGGATTCTGAGGGTAGGGAGGCTGTTATACCGGGTCTTGCAGGTCCAGGTTCATTTTGGAGTGTTTCTGAGGGGAAAACAGGGTTAAATAAGGTTAGAATCCAGGATGATGGCACTGCAACTGCAGTGTACTCTGTTGCACCGGGTGCCAGGTTGATAATGCCCTATCTTTCACTGCTCATGCGAATGGGTGTTTCAATGTATGAATTTGAGGAATTCGTGGAGACACACCCCTCAACGGATGGTGTATACAAGCTCATGAGGTTCCTCTCAAGGTACTGACTTAACCGCCTCCTCAGATAAGATACCAATAGGGGGCTCACTTCAAACTCAAGACACTGATTTAACTGCCTCCTCCTCTATAATTTCAGCTATCCTATCTGCCGCCCCTATTACATCACCACTATAGGCCTCAGCGGCCCTCCTCATATCATCTGAAGCCTCAAGTGCCCTCAAAATAGCCCCATCTATACCATCAAGGTCGGTCTCCAGCACGGCCCCCCTGAAGACAGCACCCATGTTATGGTACCTTCCATACTTGACACCCCTCAGTGCCACCACCGGCACCCTCATTGCAATGGCCTCATGGACCATCACCCCATCATCAGAGAGCACCGCAAGGTCGGCGAGGCTGTAGAGGTCACTGACCCAGTCTATGTAGCCCAGGTTGATTATCCCCTCATGATCCACCATCCGCCCGTATTCCTCCCTGAGGGGGTGCCCCACAACTGTGATGTTTGCACTGACATCTGATTCTGCCATTTTAACCGCAGCCTCAGCCATCATCCTGAAGAGGGATGAACCTGAGGAGAAAACAATGGTTGGTTTATCAGGGTCAAATTCAGGGGGCATCCTTTGAATGGCCCTTTCAGGATCCCCCAGTGTTATATCAGGGCTGATGGGTGAATATACACTCTCAACACCCTCAACGTCCTTTCCGAACAGGTTGGACTCTGGAAGCGCCACGTTCCTGTTGAGGCGGGTGCAGACCCGTGCATCGGTTGGGGTTATGAGAACCCCCACAGCAGGCACTCCGGTAATTTTTGCGGCAAGGCAGCCCACCACCGCGCCCCCGCCTATCACGCCAACAACCACATCGGGTCTGATCTTCCTTATCAGCCTTCCTGTCTCGTAAACCGCCCTCAGGGTCCTGAAAGCAGCTTTCAGTAGTTTCAGTCTGCTTGCTGCGTGGCCTCCGGCCTGGGGTATCCTGACCCTGTGCCAGTCGATACCCCTCTTTTTGAGGAGTATCCCGGGGGCGCTGTGATCAAGTGCAAATTCGCATTCGAATCCTCTCTTCTCAAGTGCACTGGCTATGTTTAGTGCTGTTATTGCGTCTCCACCCATTCCCCGACCTGTTACAGTGAAAAGTGCCTTCATATGATCACCATGATTCAGTGAAAAACCCATGAAATGTAAAGGGAGATTCTATATCTGCAAAATAGGTTTAAATATTATACATTAAATAAGTGGTTAATATGAAGATACCCCCCTATAATAAAAGGCCAGACATGGGGCGCCTCAGGGAGATAGTAAGGGTAATGGGCAAGTACCACTTCGGGAACATACTTGAGGCCATAGGCCTCAAAAACAGGTTATTTGAAAGCCTCAAACTCTACATAAGGAGCCCTGAGGAGATCCATGAACCGGCCCCCGTACGCCTCAGACTCGTCCTCGAAGAGCTGGGGACGACCTTCATCAAACTGGGCCAGGTGTTGAGCACCAGAGCGGACCTAGTTGGCAGGGAAATAGCAGATGAACTGGCCAAACTTCAGGACGAGGCACCGCCGTTCCCCTTCAGGGACGTCAGGAGGGTTATCGAATCTGAACTTGGCATGCCACTGGAGGATATCTTTTCAGAATTCCAGGAGGAGCCCATTGCATCGGCATCCATAGGCCAGGTCCACAGGGCGCGTTTGAAAAGCGGAGAGGCTGTTGCCGTTAAGGTGCAGCGTCCGGGTATAGCCGCCACCGTAAAGAGTGATATTATACTCATGAAGTACCTTGCAAAGCTTGCAAATGACCGTATACCGGGTCTAGAGTACTACAATCTCCCGGGGATAGTGGCGGAATTTGAAAGGGCCATAAGGAAGGAACTGGACTACCATCAGGAGGCCAACAACGCTGAGAGATTCAGGACCATGTTCCTTGATGATGAAACCGTTTACGCCCCCTACGTCTACAGGGAATATTCCACCAGCAAGGTGCTGACCATGGAGTACGTTGAGGGGGTTAAACTCACAGAAATCCTTGAATCAGACATAAAATTCAATGCAAGGACAATAGCAGAGCGGGGTGCCCGTTGCTACTTCAAGCAGATATTCATACACGGCTTCTTCCACGCCGACCCCCACCCGGGCAATATACTGGTCCAGAAGGGTAATGTGCTCTGCTTCCTGGACTTCGGAATGATGGGTCACCTTGACCGTTCATTCAGGGATAAACTGGCTGAACTCTTCATTCTACTCATGAACTATGATGTGAATGGTATAGTGAACCAGCTTAGGTACATGAATATCCTCACAGAGGATACAGATCTTGAAGAGGTCAAGTACGATATAATAGACCTCCTTGATCGCTACTATGGTGCAGACGTTAAGAAGGTTGGGGAGATCCTCACAGAATTCACAATGCCTGAGATGATAATGAAGCACAGGATAAGGATCCCCCGGGACTTCGTACTCCTTGCAAGGGTTATGAGCATGGCAGAGGATCTTGGTGAGCGCCTGGATCCCAGATTCAATGGACTTGAAGTTGCATGGGAGATGACCTACAGTCTCATCAGAAAACGCCTGAACCCCCTGCGGAACCTGGAAGAGGTCCCCTCAACGCTAATAGAACTTGAACACATAGTGAACGATCTCCCACGCGGTATTATAAGGGCGCTCCAGCGGCTGGAGGAGGGCAAACTCAAGATGGAACTTGAGCACAGAAACCTCGATGAGATATCAAGGAGAATTGAAAGATCAACCAACAGGATATCAGTGGCGATGCTGGTATCAGCCCTTATAATCGGCTCATCACTGGTTACAATCCCAAAGGAGGCACTGATACTCCAGAAGTTCCCCTTCCTGGGGCTTTTTGGTTTTGCTGTGAGTTTCCTCATAGCCCTTGCACTCATAATTTCAATCATAAAGTCAAGGAGGATGACCTGATGGAATCAGGACTCCTGGAGCCGGGACGCATGGGGGTTGAAAAGTAGCCTCCTGAATCCCAGCGAAATCAGGAAGGGGTTCCTGATTCTGAAAGCCCTCCTACCGAGTATGATCCTCCTTAAAAGATCCCCGAGACCTCCGCCTGTCATGACATCCATATAAAGATCCCCAAGGGTGGGGTTCTCAATTTTAAGTCTCCTCTCAAGGAAGTCTGAGAGATTGCCCCTCCTTAAAATGGCCGTTACAAGGGGTGTCAGGAGAAAGAGCGCCAGGAGAAGCCAAGGCCCCCCTGAAATGTAGAATAATAGCCCAAGGGCAACTGCGAAGCTGTGGTTTCCAACCTCCCCCATCATTATCCTCCCCATGTAATCGAGTGGTGAGTATGCCAGTGCCACCACCATGATGAGAAGGGCAAAGTGGATTCCTGAACCCGTCATGACTGCTGCAGGGAGTGCCAGGAGGGACATGAGGACCGTCACGGTGCAGGCCACACCCGGCTGCATGTCGGCAATATTCAGTGGTTGTACCATGAGTGCCACAAGGAGTCCCCAGGCCCCCATGAAGGGGTAGGTGATGAGGAGGACTGCCAGTATACCCAATCCCCTTGAAAGCTGCCCCCACTCAATGGGAATGTTCATTATCCCTCTTCTTCCAGTAAGGTCATCAATAAAGGCCAGAGCCCCCATTACAGCAATAGGCACGTTAAATGGTGGGGATGTGAATATGGAGAGTGCTGCCCATGGAACAATACCTGCACCGCGGGGTGTGCCACCCCTCACATCAGTGTAGAGATTTGAATTTTTAAAGAGGGATATGATGGCCGCAGCAGCAGGTGTCAGTAGAAGCACGGCGACAGCCACTAAAGGCAGGGCCCAATCATAAATTAACATAACCAAGTTCTCACACCCCTTCTGTGATCATCCTATGAATCCCTCAGATGTCTGGACAATTACCCTTCTGAGGCCCCTGTCAAGCATCAGGTCACGAACCTCAAGCATTTCAGGAACCGAGGGTCTCTGTATATTTTTAAGCCTGAACTCGGGCCTGTAGTCAAGTAGGGTTACCTGGACGTCTGGACTGACAGAGGCTATCTCAGATGCCATTTCAGCAATCTCCCCTGTGGATATGAGTGCCCTGTTGTATGGGACTCCGAGGCCCATGAATATTCCATCATGCTCCTCAGATATGTATCTGAAGGCATTCCAGGAGTTTTCAAGGTATACCCTGGCTTTCTCAGGGTCGCTGAGCCCTGCTATCTTCATGAATGTCTCCAGCCTCCTACCCTTGAGGTCAATTCCTATCCGGTTCATGCCGGCCTCAACAAGTTCATCGATGTATCGCGGGGTGAGCACGGTACCATTTGTGTCCACGTGAATGTTGATTCCCCCATCAAGTTCCCTTATCCTCCTGACTGAACCGGAGAGCCATGACCTGTTAAGTGTGCATTCACCGCCAGAGAACGTCACGGTGCCTGTCCTGTAAATCGATTCAACGCCAAGCAGTATCATTGCGGTTTCTTCAGGGTCAAGCAAAGTGTCACCCGTGGTGAACGCCACCTGGCTGTTCTGGCACTGGGGACACCTCAGGTTGCATCCATGGGCGAAGCACACCACCTCAACGGGGCCATCCCCCTTTTCACTGAAGGGTGTCCCCACTCCCCCAGCAGTGTGGGGGCCGAAGTTGCTCACATACCTAAGTGGTGGTTCAGGTATGGTCTCTATGACCATCCCCTCCTCAAGGGGTGTTACACAGGACTGCACCGTCCTGCCATTTGCTGATACAGCGCAGGCCCAGCATCCGCCTGTACCGCATGGTGAGAATAATTCACCCTCACAGGGAATGTCACTTACCCTGATACCTGCAACCTCAAGGGCATCCCCCACGGTGCCAGTGGCCATGACATCTTCACTGTTTACTGTCACCCTGTACTCTGTATCATCCCTTCTCCCTGGAACAAGTGCTCCCTCAGGGCATACCATCTGGCAGGCCCCACACCCTGAACATTTTCCGCTGCACTGGAGCATCCTGCATCTCCCGCAGCCGGTGCATTTATCCTGGAGAATCCTGAACACCTGATACCCCCATCATGAAATCCTGAACCTCAATATACCTGCAAGTCCACCGAGGGATTCCAGCTGTTTGCCGCCCTCGTGTTCACTGCTTATGAGAACCACGGAACCCCCCATACTTTCAACGATATCAAGGTATCCCTCAATATCCTCTCTGCTTACAACCCTGTCAAGGACCAGCAGTCTCTCAACAGCCCCCATATTGATGGCTTCCAGCACCTTCTCCCTGCCATAGACCACGGTTTCAGGGTCCCTCGCCAGCCTCTCAAGGACCTCATTCACATTCCTTACCTCTGCTGCAACCCTGTTCTCTGATGAAACCCTCTCCACTGTGCCCTTCTTTAGAACCTCATATATTCCTGACCTTCCACCGGTCCCTGTATTCTCAACCACGGCCTTCCTTCCGATCTCAGGGTGCTTCTCAAGCAGGTATTCATGGAAGTCCGACTTGTAGAAGCCAGGACCTGCAATTATGATTGTCTCAAGTTCACCGTATTTTTTGAGGGCGTCCACTATACTCTCATAGAATTCAAGGCGCATTTTCCCACGGTCCCTCTGATGCATCCTCTTACCCGGGATGTGGCCTGTGATGGGGCCCTGGTAATCCACACCATACTGTCTTATGACTCCAATGTCTGCCACATCATCCTCAATCACAACTATCACGGCTCTGATATGCTTTGATGCCTCTACCGCCTCCTGAAGCCTCTTAAGTGTCCATCTGCTCCAGGAATCCTTTTTGATCCTGAGGGGGGTGTTGAGTTTAACCTCAAGGGTGTGGTGCGACCCGAGGGGGACCAGGTCCTCAGGGCCCCGCTCTATAACCCCTGTTGCTCTGAGTTTTCCTGTGTATATGTGGAAACTGACACCTTCCACCCTTATACCCAGATAGAAGGTTTTCTTAACTCCCCTGTCGCTTCTTATCTTCTCTCCGCTGGTATCCTGTATCCTCCTTGTTGTCCTTGCAGAAAGAAGGTCACCCTTCTCAATTATATGGGAGAGGTGCCAGAGGTCGTCAAGGGTTTCTGGTACGACTTCTATGACGCCGTTTTTCTCATCCTCATGTACTATCCTCATCTCTTCACCCTGAAATCAATTGGAAGATGATTCTATATGCTGAATGATCAATGATAATTATATATGAATGCTTTTATAAATTAAGACAGCTAAGGCGAGGAGTGTAATCTGATGGGTGACTATGATTCGGGCACTGCAATTTTTCTGAGCATCATCGTGGGCTTCATCATGCTATTCTTCATTGACGGCCTCTTTGTTTACACCTTCACGGGGTTCCTGGCAGCCTACCTCACAAGGGCTGAAAGGAGAAGTGCTGGTGGAGGGGGTGCCGCTTCACTCATCCTTGCGGTTATAAGTTTCTCATCAGGGATGGTATTCGGTCCTCGAATGCCTGGTAGGATTGCAGGTCTTGCCGCACCTGACATTTTCACCTTCACCACGGGTCTTGTGATCATCGGGGGCCTGAGCCTCCTGCTGGGTGGTATAGGGGGCTACATTGCTGTTAAAGCCTTCAGGGAGTAGGCTGATGGAAATGATTGTGAGCATCATAGGGGGTACTCGTGGGCTTGGATACTGGATAGCCAGGTTCCTGAAGGGGGAGGGCTTGAGGGTCATAATCACCGGAAGGGACCATGATGCTGGAATGGAAGCCGCATCAAGGATCGGTGTGGAATACTGTGCTGACAACGTCCAGGCGGCATCCCGTGCAGATGTGGTGGTTGTTTCTGTGCCCATAGATGTAACTGCAGATGTTATAAGGGAGGTCGCCCCCCATGTCAGGAAGGGGGGTCTCCTGATGGACGTCACATCTGTAAAGGAGGAGCCCGCCAGGGTCATGGAGGAGTCCATAGGGGATGGCGCCCACCATCTTCCAGCCCACCCCATGTTTGGGCCGAGGGTGTCCTCCCTTGAGGGGCAGGTTGTTGTCCTGACACCCACACAGGAAAACCCATGGGTTGATACCGTCATTGATTTCCTTGAGAAACGTAAGGCCCGTGTTATAGTAACTGACCCTGCAACCCATGACCGTATGATGAGTGTTGTGCAGGTGCTGACACACTTTGCCTACATAAGCATAGCATCCACCCTCGAGGTAGAGGGGGTCGATATAAGGGAGTCGAGGAAATTTGCAAGCCCCATATACAACCTCATGATAGACACCATTGCAAGGATAGTGGCCCAGAACCCATACCTGGCGTACTCCATCCAGACCCATAACCCCCATGGACAGGATATGCGTGACAGTTTCCTGAGGACTGCCTCTGAACTCAATGAGATGCTCAGTGATGGCAGGATGGATGAATTCGTATCAAGGATGGGTCTTGCAGCCAAGAACATCGATGATGTTGAGGCGTCCCTGGGGAGATCCGATAAGGCAATAGAGGCCCTCAATGAGGAACTTAAAATTCTGAAGGATTCTGTTGGAGAGGAAGTTGGTCTGAGGCACATCTATTCTGGTAAGGTGCACGTTGGGGTGCTTGAGTCGGTCACACCGGATTATGCGACCCTCAGGGAAGGTAAGAGGGTGCTCAGCTTCAAGATTTCCAACATAAGGGTTCTATCTGATGATGAACTTCAGAGGTGGAAGGCTGAGAACCTCCCCACACGTGTGTATGATATATCGGCTGTTTTTCCGGATACAGTGGACCCCGAGGTTATTGAGTACCTCACAGGGCTTCTTGATGGTGTTGCTGGCTCAGAGGTTGTTGATGTTTACAGTGGACCACAGATACCCGAGGGTCATGTGAGTTTAACCCTCAGGATTCGTGTATTCCAGCGGGAGGACTATGAGAGGGTCAGGGAAATCCTTGAGGGTATGGGGGCCAGGATAAGGTAGCAGCTGCCTGTCGGTTAAAGATGGCTGAAGTGGGCCAGCAGAGAAGTATTAATTGATTCTAATACTACTATATAAATGTACCGAAAACTTTATATATGATGACTTACTTCGATATTATAGTAACTTAAATTTACTAAAACATTCCGTTAAATTATAAATTTAACCGAAATCATAATAATCACATAAAAGAGGTGGGTTGTATGGCAGAAAAAGAAATAAAATTAAAGGTTGCAGAGGCCCTCGCCCAGCAGGACGTTGGTAGAGGAATAGCCCGTGTGGACCCCGCGTGTATGGAAAAACTGGGTCTCTCTGATGGGGACATAATCGAAATAGAGGGTAAAAAACTGACCGCTGCAACCGTCATATCATCACAGTCCGACATAGGCCTCGGAATCATAAGGATAGACGGATACCTCCGTAAAAATGCAGGGGCATCCATCGGCGAAGAGGTGACAGTGAGAAGGGCGGAGGTAAAGGACGCCCAGAAGGTCGTCCTGGCACCCGTTGACCAGGAAGTGATCATACGTGGAGACATAAGATCAGCATTCCTCAACAGAGTCCTCGTCAAGGGGGACATAATCGTATCAGGGATAAGGCAGCAGATATCCGGTGGGGGGCTCTTCGATGAGTTCTTCAGGGACTTCATGGACCTCTCACCCCTGGGGGAAATAAAACTCGCAGTCGTATCAACAAGCCCCGCAGGTGTGGTTAGGGTCACACCCACAACCCAGGTGGAAATGCAGTCAAAACCCGTTGACGTCAGCAAACTTGAGGGCGTAAAGAACCTCGTGGACGTCACCTACGAGGACATCGGAGGCCTCAAGGAGGAGGTCAAAAAGGTCAGAGAGATGATAGAGATCCCCCTCAAGAGGCCCGAACTCTTCGAGAGGCTCGGCATAACACCACCAAAGGGTGTCCTCATGCACGGGCCACCAGGTACAGGTAAGACACTCCTCGCCAAGGCAGTCGCCAACGAAAGCGACGCCCACTTCATAGCCATAAACGGTCCCGAAATAATGAGCAAATACGTTGGAGGATCAGAGGAGAGACTCAGAGAATTCTTCGAGGAAGCAGAGGAAAACGCGCCATCCATCATATTCATAGATGAAATAGATGCAATAGCACCCAAAAGGGAGGACGTCAGTGGCGAGGTTGAAAGGAGAATAGTTGCCCAGCTCCTCACCCTCATGGACGGCCTGAAAAGCAGGGGCCAGGTTGTGGTCATAGGTGCAACCAACAGACCAGACGCCCTCGACCCTGCGCTCAGAAGACCCGGAAGATTCGACCGTGAAATCGAAATAGGCGTCCCTGACAGGGAAGAGAGAAAGGAGATACTCCAGATACACACCAGGGGTATGCCGCTGGCAGAGGACGTTGACCTGGATGAACTCGCAGAGATAACCCACGGTTTTGTGGGCGCAGACCTGGAATCACTCTGTAAGGAATCCGCCATGAGAGTGCTGAGGAGGGTTCTCCCTGAGATAAAGGCCGATGAGGAGATACCCAAAGAGGTCCTCAAGAAGATGATAGTCACAAGGGCAGACTTCAAGGAAGCCCTGAAGGAGGTTCAGCCATCAGCACTCAGGGAGGTCCTCGTACAGGTGCCCAACGTCTCATGGGATGACATAGGTGGACTTGAAGATGCTAAACAGGAACTCAGGGAGGCCGTAGAGTGGCCCCTCAAGTACCCTGACAGGTTCAAGAAATTCGGCATAAAACCACCAAAGGGCATCCTCCTGCATGGATCACCAGGTACAGGTAAGACACTCCTCGCCAAGGCAGTCGCCAATGAGAGCCAGGCAAACTTCATAGCCGTGAAGGGACCTGAACTCCTCTCAAAATGGGTGGGCGAATCTGAGAAAGGTGTCCGTGAAGTCTTCAGAAAAGCCCGTCAGACAGCACCAACCGTGATCTTCTTTGATGAGATAGACTCAATAGCCTCAGTGAGAAGTGGAAGCACGGCAGACTCAGGTGTGACCCAGCGCGTTGTGAACCAGCTCCTCACAGAGATCGATGGACTTGAGGAACTGCAGGACGTTGCTGTGATAGCCGCAACCAACAGGCCAGACATCCTTGACCCTGCACTCCTCCGACCTGGAAGATTCGACAGACACGTCAAGGTAGAAGACCCCGACAGGGAGGCAAGGCTCGCCATATTCAAGGTGCACACCAAGGATATGCCGCTTGCAGATGACGTGAACCTTGAAAAACTGGCGGACAAGACAGAAGGATACGTTGGTGCCGACATTGAAGCCGTCTGCAGGGAGGCCGCCATGCTGACACTCAGAGAGAACATGGACGCAGAGGAGGTCCCGATGAAACACTTCCTTGAGGCCATGGAAAAGATAAAACCAAAGGGTGGCGTTGAGGAACAGGTTCAGTACCATTAACCTCTAAATTTTTTTAAATGAATTTACACATTTTTAATTTAAAAGAGATCTTTTTTTAAATTCAGGATAAATAAGCATTACAACCTCTTCGACTGTTTAAGGAAAAGACAAAGGGATGAGTCTGCCTATCATCCTCCCAATATCATACTCCAAAAAAAGAGAACGAGTAACAAAAACAATAGAATTAAAAATATACATCCTTGTATTTCCTTAGTCTCATCACTCACCAATCTAACCACCTTCTTATCCATACTTTAAATTTCAATCCCATTTTGGTCTGATTTTAACCTTGCGAGTTCGACTGCTTTTTCCATTTCTTCGTATTTCAATCCCATTTTGGTCTGATTTTAACCTATCTCTACTTCAATTGTCTTCATATTATCTCTCTCCTATATTTCAATCCCATTTTGGTCTGTTAACCCCCCTTGACACTAAAAGAGGCCGGGGGGCCCTAATCAATTTCAATCCCATTTTGGTCTGATTTTAACGAGGAATTCTATGAATTCCATGAGACCCATCGCTATTTCAATCCCATTTTGGTCTGATTTTAACAAGTTGTAAGTTGTAAGTTATCAGTGGGGGGGTTAGAATTTCAATCCCATTTTGGTCTGATTTTAACATCCTCCATCTGCTTAAATTTGAAGACGACCAGACCCTATTTCAATCCCATTTTGGTCTGATTTTAACTATGCCAGCTTTTGACAAAAAACGCCTTATTAGTTCATTTCAATCCCATTTTGGTCTGATTTTAACTCATTTGTCTACCAAAAAATACATACCAAACACCTGCAGATTTCAATCCCATTTTGGTCTGATTTTAACAAAAAAATGGAGGATGAGAAACATGACAGAAGTGTAATTTCAATCCCATTTTGGTCTGATTTTAACTTGTACATATTTCTAAAAAGTTTGATAAAGTAGTAGTTGTATTTCAATCCCATTTTGGTCTGATTTTAACAGACAAATACATCATAGACGAAATAATAAAACAATTTCAATCCCATTTTGGTCTGATTTTAACGTGTGACCAGTGAAGGCCTCCTAAGGGGCGCGTTTGATTTCAATCCCATTTTGGTCTGATTTTAACCCCATTCTCATTAGAGACATAGAGTTCCTTGCCCTCTACATTTCAATCCCATTTTGGTCTGATTTTAACAAATAAAAGGTGAATAGAATGTTTAAAGAAGCTATAAAATTTCAATCCCATTTTGGTCTGATTTTAACACAAGACAGACAAAATGAAAGAAGAAGCACTAAAACATTTCAATCCCATTTTGGTCTGATTTTAACACTGATACAGCAGAATTAGTGTCTGATAGTTTTAATTTCAATCCCATTTTGGTCTGATTTTAACAAAAAAGACAATAGGTGATAATATGGTAAAGGTAAGAGTATTTCAATCCCATTTTGGTCTGATTTTAACCCCAAACCCTCAACGAGAACAATATCAGATACAATATTTCAATCCCATTTTGGTCTGATTTTAACTCACATCAGACCCATCATCATCTGACACCATATCATCCACATTTCAATCCCATTTTGGTCTGATTTTAACGTACTTGATACAGTTCGCGTCCCAACTTCTAAAAGTATTTCAATCCCATTTTGGTCTGATTTTAACCTTCAACGCTTTTTAAGCGCGTTTCTAAGATGCTGTCATATTTCAATCCCATTTTGGTCTGATTTTAACGATTCTGGTATGAGGGGTGTTGTGTCCATCAATGCTCGTATTTCAATCCCATTTTGGTCTGATTTTAACTAACACAGGTCATTGTAGAGGAGTTATCGAGACTATAAAAGATTTCAATCCCATTTTGGTCTGATTTTAACTGTGCGTAACTATATTGATTTCCAATCTGATGCTGATGATTTCAATCCCATTTTGGTCTGATTTTAACAGAATGAAAAAAAGAAACATCAAACATAAAAAAAATATTTCAATCCCATTTTGGTCTGATTTTAACCTTATAAGGGCTGGATTGCCCGTTAAAGCTCCAATGAATTTCAATCCCATTTTGGTCTGATTTTAACAATACTGGAGAGAATAGAAGTAGGGATAGAAATAAATGAATTTCAATCCCATTTTGGTCTGATTTTAACAAGTCTCTTATCTACCCCGATAAGAGACTAAAAAAGCTAAAAATTTCAATCCCATTTTGGTCTGATTTTAACGAATAATGGCCTTAAGGAGTATGCAAAACTCCTTAATTTCAATCCCATTTTGGTCTGATTTTAACCCATCAGTGAAGAAGTAGGAATGATAACCCCCATTAGATTTCAATCCCATTTTGGTCTGATTTTAACCATTTTATACAGTTAACACCCTCATTCCCAGTAACAAAATTTCAATCCCATTTTGGTCTGATTTTAACTTTTGAATGTTTTGATATATATGTAACAGTTAAAAGTATTTCAATCCCATTTTGGTCTGATTTTAACTCAACCCCCGGATATTTCAAGGCAAATAAAGGATTTCAATCCCATTTTGGTCTGATTTTAACTCATTCTTTCACCTCCTTTATGTATATGTCTATGTGGATTTCAATCCCATTTTGGTCTGATTTTAACTCTCTTTTGGGCTTATCTGTTTTTTCTCTGCATAGTTGATTTCAATCCCATTTTGGTCTGATTTTAACACTTCAGGGTGGTTTCAGGTGAGGATTAACATTGATGATTTCAATCCCATTTTGGTCTGATTTTAACTAAAAACCCCTCCTGTTAATCAACCAATAAAAATTTCAATCCCATTTTGGTCTGATTTTAACCTATAAAACCTGAGGTTTTAATGAATGATAAGCCATTTCAATCCCATTTTGGTCTGATTTTAACATTTATGATGAGGCTGGAGAATTCCAGGGCCTTAAACATTTCAATCCCATTTTGGTCTGATTTTAACACAGCAAACTCTTCAACACCAACATCACAGAACTCAATTTCAATCCCATTTTGGTCTGATTTTAACAGGGCGGATTTTTTCTCTATTTGGCCTGTATCACTCTGAAATTTCTCCTCTCAGACTTATAAATTTGTCGATCCCCGATAATGCAGTTCATTTATATTGACAGACGACTTGCTTTTGGGCTTTATAATTAAAAAATAAAGATCATGAATAATTTAAAAAATTAAAATCAAAATTTTAGCGAGATAAAAAGTTAAAAATAAACTATAATGCCTTTTAATGATAAAAGAAGCTTAAAATAACATGTGGTTATTATAAAAGGCTAGCTGGAAAATGGTCAAAAACTTCTGAAGGATATCCCTTCAATGACCTTAAAAAATTATTTTATTGGATTAAAAGCTTTAAAAATATTTTTTAGTGTGATATGAACTTATTAGAATCACTAAAAATGTTTTATAATTTCAAAGAGTTTATTGGAATTTTCATTATTGAATCAAAATCTTTTAAATCTTTATAATCTAAAAAAACAAAATTTAAGCAATTATATGGATCATTAACAGCCTTCTGTGGTGGATCCGGAAGGCGAAAAGCAATAATGAAAAGTCACCAGAAGGCCTCCTCATAACTATTTTTAAGTGGTCACTCCAACTATTTATCTAAAGTCAATGAATTAAGTTAACCTGGTGATACCATGCCATATAATGTTAAAGACATATCACTTGCCCCACAGGGTAAAAAGAAGATCCAGTGGGTCCAAGAACACATGCCTGTACTTGAAAGGATCAAGAGGGACTTCTCAGAGGAAAAACCATTCGAGGGGATCACAGTAGCATCATGCCTCCATATAGAACCAAAAACCATAAACCTGGGACTCACCCTCCTTGCAGGCGGTGCAGAGGTTGCCATGACAGGATGCAACCCCCTATCAACCCAGGACGATGCAGCCGCCGCTGGAGCAAAAATGGGCCTTAACATGTACGCCTGGCGCGGTGAAACCAATGAGGAGTACTATGAAAACATACACCGTGTCCTGGACCATGAACCTGACATCCTCATAGACGACGGGGCAGACATGATATTCCTGGTGCACAGGGAAAGGAGGGAACTTCTTGATGGAATAATAGGTGCCTGTGAGGAGACAACAACAGGTATACACCGACTAAAGGCCATGGCAGCCGATGGTGCCCTCGAATTTCCCGTGATGGCCGTGAACGACGCCTACACAAAGTACCTATTCGACAACCGCTATGGAACCGGCCAGTCCACATTTGACTCCATAATGGGAACCACCAACATGCTCATAGCAGGCAAAACCGTTGTGGTGTGTGGCTATGGTTGGTGCGGACGCGGAATAGCCCTGAGGGCCCAGGGCCTTGGCGCGAATGTCATAGTAACCGAGGTTAACCCCATAAGGGCACTCGAGGCCCGTATGGATGGATTCAGGGTTATGAGGGTCTCAGAGGCCGTTAAACATGCAGATATACTGGTAACTGCAACAGGAAACACTGATGTGGTTGCGGGTGATGACTTCATGAACATGAAGGACGGCTGTGTGATGGCAAATGCAGGCCACTTCAACGTTGAAATAAACAGGGAGGACCTTGAAAGGTTATCAGGGGAGAAAAGACTGGTTAAGGAGGACATAGAGGTCTTCATCATGCCTGATGGGCGCAAATTATACCTCCTTGCCGAGGGGAGACTGGTGAACCTCGCCTCAGAGAGGGGTCAGGGCCACCCCGCAGAGATAATGGACATGAGCTTTGCAATGCAGGCACTATCAGCGAGACACCTCCTCACTGAAAAACCTGAACCCGGCGTCTACAGGGCCCCTGATGAGATAGACATTCGGGTTGCGGAGATGAAGCTGGAGGCCATGGGAATCCAGATTGATGAACTGACAGAGAAACAGAGAAGGTACCTTGAAAGCTGGGAAGAGGGTACATAGGAGGAAGAACTTGGGTTTCTTCAGGATGATAGATAAGGGTAAAGGTCCTGTAAGACTCTTTGTTGGTGGTGTGCATGGAAAGGAGGGCTTCACAGCTATAAGGGCCCTTAAGAGGCTTGGTTTCAATGTCATCAGGAGTGGAAAGCTGATAATATACAGCTGCAACCCAACAGAGTACCTGAGCACACTCGACCCCAATTATTACAGGAGCCAGCAGGGAAGAGAAATAATAGGACTCATAGAGAAGTACCAGCCATCAACATACCTGGAGGCCCACTGCTACAGGGAGGAGAGCTACAGCAGATTAACGGATCCCTCAAGGAGGAGCAGGGACGGTGTCCCTCCCCTCATAGAACTGGAGAAGGGTGTCCTAATAGGGTCGGTATCACCCCACATACGCAAGAAACTCTTCAGACGCGAGGACATCTGCCTGACCATTGAGATGCCCTGTTTAAGGGGACCAGAGGATGAAGTTGATAGTCTTGAGGTTTACGTGAATTTCCTGAAGACCGTTGCATCATCAGAGACCCGTGAAGAACTGGAGGAGCGTCTTAGCAAGAGATACCCAAAGCAGGTTGAAACCGCAAGGAGATACGCCAGGGAGTTCTTCGGGGAATACCCACCATTCTAGGTGAATCCTATAAAATCATGTTAATGAAGATAATGAGATACTACCGTAGGTAAAGTCTGGGGTGGATACTATCAGTGTGAAATCATATATAAAGAGGCTCATTAAACTTGTTGAGATGGAGAGGGAGGCAGAGATAAACGCCATGATGAACGAGATAAGGAGACTGTCCCCCCAGAAGCGTGAAAGGATAGGAAGGGCCATAAATGGCCTTAACGGTAAGGTAACCGGGCGTGAACTTGGATTTCATCTCGTGAAATACGGGAGGAGGGAACCCATAGATACCCAGATATCAGTGGGTGACCTTGTCCTGATAAGCCGTGGAAACCCCCTCAGAAGTGACCTCACAGGTACCGTGGCGGCGAAGGGTAAACGATTCATTGTGGTGGCACTTGAAAATGTCCCCCGCTGGGCCCTGAGGAACGTAAGGGTGGACCTCTACGCCAATGACATAACCTTCCAGAGGATGATAGACAACCTCAAGGGTGCAGGAAGGAATGTGTTCAGGGTTTTAAGGTTTCTACTTGGGAATGAAAAGCCATCTGGTCACCAGATTGTTGAATTTGAACCCGTGGACCCTGAACTCAACAGGTCCCAGAGGGAGGCTATAATGAGGGCCCTTGGATCAGATGACTTCTTCCTTATACATGGACCCTTCGGTACAGGGAAGACCCGTACACTCCATGAACTCATAAGGCAGGAGGTCAGGAGGGGTAACCGTGTCCTTGTGACGGCTGAGAGCAACGCTGCAGTTGATAACCTCCTTGAGGGAATCGCAGGTCATCTGAGGTGTGTCCGTCTTGGACACCCCCAGAGGGTCTCCAGGACCAACCTGCAGGAGACACTTGCATATAAACTTGAGAACCACCCCGACTACAGGAGGGTCCTCGAATACCAGGAGAGGGTTGACAGGCTCATTGAGGAGCGTGAAAGGCACCATAAACCCACCCCCCAGCTACGAAGGGGGCTCACAGACAGTCAGATAATGATCAACGCAGCAAAGAGGAGGGGCGCCCGGGGAATATCCCCCAACGTGATGATATCCATGGCCCGCTGGATAGAGGTCAACCAGCAGATAGATGAACTCCACAGGAAGATGCAGGAGGTTGAAGTTGAAATCGTTGAGAGGATAATCCGTAACAGCCAGGTTGTCCTTGCAACCAACTCATCTGCGGCCCTCGAGTACATAGATAATGTGAAGTTTGATGTTGCGATTGTCGATGAGGCATCCCAGGCCACAATTCCCAGTATACTCATACCACTCTCACGTGCACCAAGGTTCGTGCTGGCAGGGGACCATAGGCAGCTTCCACCGACCATACTGAACCCTGAGGCCTCTGAACTGGAGTTGACACTCTTTGAGGAGCTCATAGGGTCATACCCTGAGAATTCATGGATGTTGAACTGCCAGTACCGTATGAACCCTGCCATAATGGAGTTCCCGAACAGGGAGTTCTATGGGGGAAGGATAAGGGCCCACCCTTCCCTTGAGGAAATCTCAATACTGGATGTTATATCCTCTGAGATCCCTGACTCAATGCCGCACAGGAAAATTGCAGAAAGGGACCCTGTCCTCTTTATTGATACCTCGAAGGTTGGGAGGGGTGAGAGGAGGCTGAAGGGCTCAACATCAATCCAGAACCCCCTTGAGGCTGACCTTGCAGTTATAATCGCTGGTGCACTCATCAGGATGGGTGTGAAAGAAGAGGAGATCGGTATAATAACACCCTACGATGACCAGGTGGACCTGATATCCTCCATGACCCCTGTTGAGGTTAACAGTGTGGATGGTTTCCAGGGACGTGAGAGGGAGGTCATCATCATCTCAATGGTTAGAAGTAACAGTGAAGGTAACATAGGTTTCCTCAGGGATCTCAGGAGACTCAATGTTTCACTTACACGGGCAAGGCGCAAGCTCATAATAATAGGTGATACCGGTACCCTCTCATCACATCCATCCTACCGGAGGCTGATTGAATACTGCAGGGAAAAGGGATTCCTATATGAACCCTCCGCTGATGATCTGCGGGAGTGGAGTTCATGATTTTAGAGCCAGTCCAGTGACACTCCACTAGTACATATACCCACATCTAGTGGAGTCCATGATCCTTAGAACCAGTCCTCAAGGCTTTTCTGTGTGAATGAAGCACCTTCAATTTTTTTAAGGGCCGTCATTACCCTTTCCTCTGAGAAGCCATGCTCACCGCAGAGGAACTCTATGACCCCATCCCTATCAGGTTTCCTCCATCTGAGCTCATAGTCCCCAGTCACGTCGGGTTCAAGGAATATCCCCCTGAGGACGTGGGGGTCGCCTCCGATGTCCCCATCAACCTCATCAATTACACTGAATAGGTCACCCTTCTCCTTTATGAGTTTGAGTCCCCTCCTTGCACCTATCCCCTTTATTCCATCATTGAAGTCTGTGCCAACGAGGAGTGCTAGGTCCACGAGCTGTTCATGGGTGATTGAAAGATCCCTAAGGACAGATTCCAGTTCAATTATCTCTGGTTCCTCCAGTTTTCCGCTGAGTGTTAGGTTTCTAACGACCCTGGGGGCTCCGAAGAGGAGGCAGTCGTAGTCCTGGGATGCCACTGCCCAGGCATCACCCCTCCTGACAATGAATGATGCCTGTGCCTCCCCTTCTCCAGGTGCCTGGACGTATGGTATCCCTAGGAGTTCAAGGAGCCTTTTGGAGCTTTCAACTATATCCTGTGACATCCTTGAGGACCTCACAGCATACTTCCTTGCCCTCTCGATGTCACCCTCCTCAAGGGCCCTCTTCCATTCCATTTCAGATTTCTTCCGGGTTTCAATACGCCTTGTTACTGTTTCGCCCTTGAGGTGATGGGATTTCCCATCAAAGACATAGGCAACCCTTATATCCCTCTCCATAACTGCCGCTGTCCTGTAGAGTATTCCGCTGAGGTGGGATGTCACCCGCCCCTCTGAGTCCATGAGGGGTGTTCCATCCCTCTGTCTTATGCTTGAGAGGAACTGGTATATGCTGTTGGCTGCATCAACTGCAACGGTGCGTCCCCTGAGATCATCAAGACTTATCTTCTCTGCTGATATTATATCCTTTAATTTAACTCCCATGAAAACACCGTTACCGAAATTCTTCCCTGAACCAGTCAAATGGGAAGGTCTCCTTTATCCTTATGAGCACCTCGTCCTGGTGGATTATGTTGTAGGTCCTTGTGAGCATGGGGGAGTCTGTTTTGAATATTTCCCTAAGTTCTCTGCTGGGACTTTCTATGTCAAGGATCTCTATCTCCCTGCGGGATTCTATACTGTGCTTCTTCAGTATCCTTCCTATGGGTATATCCGCCCTTATGAGGTCCTCTCTGAATCCATCATCAAGCCTTGATAGTGGTATGTATGATACTGCGTGTATCAGGGGTTCATTATTCCCTATCACAACCACCCTGTGATTAACCATTTCACCGGGGGGTATCCTGAGTTTATCTGCGATTTCTGGAGTTGATGGTATGAATTCCTGTTTTATGGTCCTTATGGTTACTGTTCCCCTTAGGACGTCAAGTATCCTTGTTACCGAGCCGTCTGTTGATAGCAGTATCTTCTGGGTGTTTGAGAGCTTCCCTATTATCCTCTCAATGCGTTCAATCTCCTCCATGATATTGACATCCATTTCTTGCCTCCCTCATAATGCGGGTCTTCCCATTTTTCTATTCGGGTGCGCTGATCACCCCTTTAACTGCCGATTCCGCCACGACTGCAGGGTTGGCCAGGTATACCTTTGATGATGGGTCCCCCATCCTTCCCCTGAAGTTCCTGTTGGTTGTGGCTATGCTAACCTCTCCTGGAGCCAGGACCCCCATGTGGGCTCCGAGACAGGGCCCGCATCCTGGGTTGCAGACTATGGCCCCGGCCCTTATGAAGGCCTCTATTATACCATCCTTCAGTGCCCTTAAGTAGATCTCCCTTGAGGCGGGTGCAACTATGAACCTCACATCATCATGGATCCTTCTATCTCCAAGGACATCTGCTGCCATTTTGAGGTCCTCGTAGCGGCCGTTTGTGCATGAACCAAGGAATGCCTCGTCTATGTGGGTTCCCTCAACCCTGTGAACAGGTGTCACGTTATCCACGTCGTCGGGGCAGGCAACCTGTGGTTCGAGGTCGGAGACATCGAAGTGGTGGTCCTCCACGTACTGGCTGTCCCTATCTGAACGGTAAACCCTGAAGTCTCTCCCTGTCCTGGACTTTACATACTGGATTATCTCCCTGCTGGGCTCCATTATACCGTTTTTGGCCCCCATTTCAACTGCCATGTTGCAAATTGTCATCCTTCCGGCAACGTCCATTTCATCAACCGTGCTTCCAGTGAACTCCACAGCCCGGTATGTTGCACCATCAACACCGATTTCCCCTATGATTTTCAGTATAACATCCTTAGCTGTGGCGAAACCCTGCAGTTCACCTGTAACCTCTATGCGCATTGCCTCGGGCACCATGAACCATGTTTTTCCTGTGGCGAATACCATTGCCATGTCTGTGGCTCCCATTCCAGTTGCAAATGCCCCAAATGCCCCGTATGTGCATGTGTGCGAGTCTGCACCCACTATGACCATTCCTGGGCGTGCAAATCCTTTCTCAGGGAGGACCTGGTGGCATATTCCCTCAGCGTTCTTGAAGATATTATTTATCCCCTGCTCAGATGCGAATTCGGATGTTACCCTCTGGAACTCTGCTGCCCCGATTGTGTTGGGTGGTACGTTGTGGTCGAATACCATAACTATTCTTTCAGGGTCCCACACCCTCTGTGGGCCTCCCCTTGAGGCTATCTCCCTAAATGTACGGATTGTTGGGGGTGATGTGCCGTCGTGGGTCATTGCAAGGTCAACCCTTGCCTCTATTATCTCGCCGGGTGTGACCTCAGCTACTCCGGCTGCATCTGCAAGGATTTTCTCTGTGATATTCATTTCAATCACCTGAAAGCTATCTGGGATCTTTTAATCCCCTATGACCCCTCCATGTTCATATTAACCGATTAAAAGTCAACGGGCCCCCTCACAGACTTTACGATCTTGTAGAAGAGTTCATCGTTAATGTATTTCCCCTCCTCCCTGTTTTTCTTTACCTCCTCCACTATCCTGCATAGTTCCTCCCTTGTAACCTCTATACCGTACTCCTCAAGTTTTGCCTTGACTGCCCTGCACCCTGAGTGTTTGCCCAGGACTATCTTGCGCTGGTGTCCTATCATCTCAGGGAGGAACGGCTCATATGTGAGGGGTTCCTCTATCACAGCGTCCACGTGTATACCTGACTCGTGCCTGAAGACGTTCTTTCCAACTATGGGCTTATTTTCAGGCACCTTCATGCGTGTGTGCTTCTCAACGAGCCTTGAAAGCTCATAGAGTACGCTGATGTTGAATCCGAGGTCAATTTCATAGATTATCCTCAGGGCCATTATAAGCTCCTCGAGGGGGGTGTTCCCGGCCCTTTCACCTATACCGTTAACTGTGGTTGAAACTGCGGTTCCGCCTGCCAGGAGCCCTGCAATTGAATTTGAGAGTGCCATGCCAAAGTCATTGTGACAGTGCATTGCTATATCCACTTTTATATCCTTTCTGAGTTCCCTTACAAGGTAGTCCATTCCCTGGGGGCTTATGGCACCAACCGTATCTGCTATATGGACCCTGTCTGCCCCGTAGCTCTCAGCCTTCCTGTATATCTGCTTGAGGAAGTCCAGGTCAGTCCTTGTGGCGTCCTCTGCTGAGAATGCCAGGAAGAGGCCGTGGTCCTTGGCATATTCTATGGAGTTAAGGCATACGTTGAGTGCCTCCTCCCTTGTGAGTTTGAGTTTGTGTTTGAGGTGCAGGTCGGATGTTGCCATGAAGGTGATGACGCCATCAACGTCGCAGTCAATTGCGACGTCTATGTCCTCCTTCTTTGTCCTGCTCAGGGCAAGTATATCCGCGTTGAGGCCTTCATTGGCTATTGTCTTTACTGAAACCTTTTCCTGCTTTGATACGACTGGGAAACCACTTTCTATCTGGTGTATGCCCAGTTCATCGAGTTTTCTGGCTATTTCAAGTTTTTCATCGGTTCCAAGGCATACTCCGGGGGTCTGTTCCCCATCGCGGAGTGTTGTGTCATAAATAGTGATCTTATCAGGAAATTCTAATTCAGCTTCCTTATTGAAGGGACTGACGAAGTATTTCAAGGGATTACCACCTTAACTTGATTTATTAAAATGAAGACTCTAGCATTTATTTAAATTTGATATTTAAGTATAAAAGGTTTGAGAGTACAGCCGTCTTCCGGTCTGCATCTTTTAGCTGTTGGTGGTCATCTGTAGCTGGTGGGTGGCTGTGCGGGTTTTAACTACTGGTGCTTGTCCAGCGCTGTTCAGCTTTCATGTTCAAGTATCATTTAGTGGTACACTGAGTGGTATCCTTAAGGGGATTATTCAGCGATTTTTCATCTGTCTCTTAGATTCTGTTTATGGGCGCATAGCAGTTCTATTCAGATTCAGCCTCAAGAAGTTCAAGGTAGGATTTCCTCTCGAATCCCCCACTTACCCCCAGTTTTCTGTAGAGCTCAAATATCTCACTGAGGGCATCCCCGTAGTCACTGCCCTCAGGGAGGTCCCTCTCTATTTCAAGGTAGGTCCCAAGGCCCCTAACGGTGTCAATGGATAGGGTGAAATCTCCGAGTGAGTAGGTCCTCCTTTCCTTGAAAACCTCCCTCACCCTTCTAAATCCAAGGGAATCCAGTATCCCTGCTGCTGTTTCAGCATCCGCAACTTCAACCTCTAGTTCCTTCCTTGTCTTGCTCTTATCATCTATTTTTGGGCCTTTGTAGGTTATGAATGTCCTTTCTCCTGTTTTTCTTATTCTCAGCGCTTCGTCGGTCTCTGCAAAGTCTCTGTGGGGGGCATTGAAGTAGATATCACTCTGTTCCTCATCTGAAAGATGGCGCCCCCCAAGTGAAATTATGCGCTCGCTTACCTCACTCCCACTGGAAATTTTAGCTTTAACCTCAACCTCTATCAAATTCTACCACCCTTCAATACCAGTGGATACACCGGTATCCTCAAGTCCAGCGTATTCCCTTAAAAAATGTGCTGATTCATCCAGTTCATCAAGGAGGGCATCTATCATCCTATCAACACCTTCATATGGACCGAGAATATCGTCCCTTTCATCCAGGATGCTCCTTCTCTTCTGCAAGTCTCCCCTAACCTTGGGGTCCTTCATTCTTTTCAGGTACTGCCTTCTGATGATCCTCATGTCCATATGGAGATTGTACCTTATCCTCTTAAGGTTTTTTATATATCCTTCAACCTCCCTCAGAAGCTCGAGGGCCTCCTCTCTACTCGAGGGGTTTATTTCAAGTCCCTCAATCCCAAGTTCCTCAACCTGTTCCTTGTAGATTCTAGGATCGATAACCACATCATCCCCCCAGCAATGAACCCCCGGGTCCTAAAAAATCTGGTATATGCTATCACTATGAAAATCACATTATTTAAATTCTGGTATAATGAGGTGCATAATTTCTACGGGGAAATGCCAAAAAGTTATGAATGATTTTAATACACCACTTGTATTATTAAATATAATTTTATCTATAATAACTAGCTTTTTACGTCAATATTAATATAGGTGCATTTAAATTTATATGTAGTTTAAACTTCACCGGGAGGTATCTAGTTGACAGATGTGGATATCAAGATAGAAAATATTGTTGCTTCTGCAACCCTTGGGAAATCCATTGATCTTCAGAAAGTTGCTGAAGCCCTTGAAAACGTTGATTTTAACCGTGAACAGTTCCCTGGCCTTGTATACAAATTAAAGGAGCCTAAAACCGCTGCTCTAATCTTTGGATCAGGTAAACTGGTATGTACTGGCGCAAAATCCATTGAGGACTCCAAGAGGGCCATAAAACTCACAGTTGACATGATGAGGACCATGGATCCAGATATACCCGAGGAATTTGAGATAAAGATCCAGAACATTGTTGCCTCGGCAAACCTCGGGAAACCCCTGAACCTGGAGGCTGTTGCCCTGGGACTTGAGAACACTGAATATGAACCTGAACAGTTCCCTGGCCTTGTTTACAGGCTGGATGAACCCAAGGTTGTCCTGCTACTCTTCGGTTCAGGGAAGGTTGTGTGCACAGGCGCCAAGAGTGCTGAGGACGCTAAGCTTGGAGTTGAAAAGACCAAGGCAAGGCTTGCCGAGTTAGATCTGATTTAATGGTGATATTTTTGATTAAACTTGTAGTTTTCGATCTTGATAATGTCATTATTGATGGGGAAGCCATAGACGAGATAGGGAAAATCGCTGGAGTCGAGGAGGAAGTAAAGGAGATCACCGAAAAGGCCATGCAGGGTGATGTTGACTTCGAATCCTCCATAAGGGAGAGGGTGAAGCTCCTCAAGGGGACAGCGGTTGAGGATATAAAGGCGGTTGCAGAGGAATTGCCCCTCATGGAGGGTGCTGAGGAGACCATCAGAACTCTCAAGGAGAAGGGTTACCGGGTCGCGGTTATAAGTGGAAGTTTTGACCTGGTGGCCGAGCCCATCAGAAAAAAACTTGGTATTGATTATCTCTTCTGCAACAGGCTCCATGAGGAGGAGGGTGTGCTTACCGGTGAAGTGAGCGGACCTCTTGTGAAAAACTCAAAGTATGATGTTCTCTGTGAGATCCTCGATAAGGAGGGTATAAGCACCAAAGAATGTGTTGCTGTTGGCGATGGCGCCAACGACATATCCATGATACAGGCAGCCAGGTTGGGGATAGCATTCAATGCAAAACCCGCCCTCAGGAAGAAGGCTGACGCAGTGGTTGATGGGAAGGATCTCAGGAAAATATTGCCGATTATCGAGGAGATAGCTGAGGTGGATGAGAAGCTGGATAAGCTCGGCTACGATGAGGTAATAGACCTTAAAAATGAATACGAGGAGAAACTCTCAGGCCTGGCATCTGAAAGGGATGAACTGAATAAAAAGGCCCGTGAAATGAAGGAACTCCGGGATAAACTGAACAGTGAACTTCGTGAAACACTTAACAGAGCTGTTGAACTCAGGGACAGACGTAATGAGATAAATTCTAAGGTTGAGAAGAACAAGAAGCTCAGGGATAAGATAAATCAGGAGATAAAAAAGCTTGAGTGGTCCTCAGGTGGTCGTGACAGGATAAAGATAGAAAATGAAATCCGGAGAATAGATAAGATCATAGAAACAAGGGTACTTGATATTAACAAGGAGAATGAACTGGTCAAGACTGCCAATGAATTACGTAAGAAGCTCATGAAGATCCAGGAGGATGAGGAGACCAGGCAAAAAGCCCTTGAACTCAGGAAGAAATCAGAGGAATACCATGAGATGGTGGTCTCGCTTTCAGAGGAGGCCCAGAAGTATCATGAGGAAATGATTGAGTATTTCAGAAAGACAGATGAGATACGTAAGAAGGCTGATGAAGCCCATGAGAAGTTTCTTGAATTCAGGAGAATGGCCTCAGAGAAACATGAGGAATTCAAGTCAACTCTTGGCAAAATTAAGAGGATAAACAAACGTATCAACGCCCTCAGATCAGAAAAGAGAAACGCTAAAAGAAGGGTCACCCGTGAAAGGGATCTTGAGGAGAAGGAGAGGGCCCGTGAAATATATGAGAAATTCAAAGAGGGTAAGAAACTTACAAAGGATGAAATCCTTCTTCTTCAGAAGCATAGGATCGTTTAGGAGATCATATATGTGCGAAGGGAAGTCCTCAGACGAAGAGAAGATAGAAGTGTGCTTCATATGCCATAAGAAGTTTAACATAAACGCCGATGACTCAAGCCATTATCATTACGGTAAGTACCCGATGTGCAGTTACTGCAGTGACTTCTATGGATTTTACAGGTGACGATTCTGAGTGGTAAGATGCATGAAGTTATAATATGTGAGAAGCCCAAGTCATCAGAGAAGATCGCAGGAGCACTCTTTCCAGATGCAGAGAAAAAGAAGTACGGGAAGGTGTCCTACTGGGAATATTCTGAAGGCAATAAAAGGGTAACCATCATATCAGCGGTTGGGCACCTCTATTCACTTCGCCCGAGTAAACCCGGGGATGAGCACTTCTTTGACCTTGAATGGGCGCCCCTTCATGAGATTGATAAGAAGAAGAACTACGTTAAGGACTACCTCAATGTAATAAAAAAGTTCGCTGCCGGCGCTGACCGCTACATACATGCCTGTGACTATGACATAGAGGGTACACTCATCGGTTTCAATGCCATCAGGTATGGATGTGGCAGGAACGCCCTCAAGAAAACCGTGAGGATGAAGTTCTCAACCCTCACACGGGAGGAGATACGGAAAGCCTATGAGAACCCCATAGAACTTGACTGCGGGCAGGTGGACAGTGGCGCTGCACGGCACATCCTTGACTTCATATTCGGTGTGAACATCTCAAGGTCCCTAATGAAATCCGTGAAGGAGGCGACCAACCGCTTCATTAAATTATCTGCCGGGAGGGTTCAGACCCCCACCCTTGCGATACTCGTCGAAAGGGAGAAGGAGATAAGGGAATTCAAGCCGGTCCCCTACTGGATAATCCAGGCAGAACTTGAATCAGGTATCGTGGCAGAGAGCAGAAGGGGTAAGATATTCAAGCGCCCCCTCGTTGATGAGGTCCTTGAGAGGTGTAGTGGTAGCGATGCGTCTGTTAGAAGCGTGAAGGTAAGGGAAACAGTAAGGAAACCGCCTGTGCCCTTTGATCTTGGATCACTCCAGTCGGAGGCATACCGGGTATTTGGATTCAGTCCCAAGAAGACCCAGACCATCGCACAGAACCTCTACACCGAGGGTTACACCTCCTATCCCAGGACATCATCCCAGAAGCTCCCTGAAAGCATAGGTTACCGTAAGATACTGGACAGGCTTTCAGAGGACCCACGGTTCAGTGCGCACATTGAAGGGCTCAGGGAGCCCCTAAAACCCCACGAGGGTAAAAAGGTTGATGATGCACACCCTGCGATACACCCAACGGGTCTTCTCCCATCAGATCTTTCCAGTGATGAAAGAAAGATCTATGATCTCATAGTCCACCGTTTCATAAGTGTATTCGGGGAAGATGCTGTTCTACAGACAATGAGGGTGGACCTTGAAATAGGAGGAGAGGAGTTCAGTTTCTCAAGAAAGAGGGTGAGCAAAAGGGGATGGATGGATAGCTACCCCTACACCCGAATTGAAGATGAGGTTTTCCCTGATATATCCGAGGGTGATATTATGGGCGTTGTGGGGGTATCCGCCCTGGAGAAGGAGACAAAGCCCCCAGCCAGATACAATGAAGCCTCACTCATAAGGGAACTGGAGAAGAGGGGCCTTGGAACCAAATCAACCCGTGCAGATATAATAGCCAAACTCTATGACAGAAAGTACATTGAGGGTAAGAAGATACGTGTGAGCCCCCTGGGTGAGAACATAATTGACACCCTCACAAAGTACTGTGAGAAGATAACCAGTGAGGAGCTCACAAGGCAGTTTGAGAGGGAACTCGAGGAGATCATGAAGGGAAAGATAAGCCGCGATAGGGTGGTGGATGAGGCCATAGAGGAGGTTAAATCCATACTCAGTGATATTGAGAGGAATATGAAAGACATAGGCAGGGACCTCTATAAAGCCTACCAGGACAGCAGGGTTGTGGGTGAATGCCCTGAATGTGGCAGGAATCTTGTCATAAAATATTCCCCCAGAAACAAAAGCACCTTTGTGGGGTGTTCAGGCTACCCTGATTGCAGAACAGTGTATTCACTTCCCCAGCGGGCCAGTGTACTTAAAAGTCGCTGCGAAAAATGTGGCCTTCCCATGATATCCTATGGCAGGCCACGTCAGAGGGCCTGCCTTGACCCATCGTGTGGGAAGAAGGAATCCAAAGGTGAAGAAATTGTTGGTAAGTGTCCTGAGTGTGGATCCGATCTTATAAAACGTTCAGGGCGTTACGGTGAGTTCGTGGGCTGCAAGGGATTCCCCAAGTGTCGATTCACCTGCTCGGTTGACGATGTTCAGGCTGCATGATGAGGGTACATTTTCACAGGGACACTGCCTCAGCCTGTAGACAGATCAAAGTTTATAAGTGTTTACTGAACTAAAGAGTATACATCATCCATAAGTTCCTGAATTTATTACCAACTAAGGTAAAGAGGCGGTTAAATGAATATCAGAAATTTGCTTGAAAAATTGAAGCCCTTCATAATAATTATACTGCTGTTCTCAGCCGTATTCTATATAAGGGCCGAGGCCAGTAACATTGGAGGGGTCCCTGCTGATGCAAAGGAATTCTATAAGGACTCCGATGGACTGCCGTACTTCAGTGAGATGGACTCCTACTACAACTACAGGCTCACAATGAATTACCTCACCAGGGGCATAATGGGGGATACCCTTGTCGACGGCAAACCATACGACCTCCATTCATACTACCCCCCTGGAAGACCCGTCGATTACCCCCCACTCATAGTTTACATAACGTCCGCTGCCTACAGGGTGGCAAACGTCTTTGGAGACTTTAGCCTCAAGGAGGTGGCTTTCTGGATGGGGGCCCTAATAGGTTCCCTCTGTGTAATACCTGCCTACCTCTTCGTCAGGAGAATCACCAATGACTACGGGGGCATCGCAGCAGCCCTTGTGGTTGGACTGGTCCCCACCTACGTTGCCCACACCTACGCCGGTTTCTTTGACACTGACATGTTCAACTTCGTTCTTCCACTGCTGGTGTTCTGGTTCTTCACAGAGAGCATGCTTGCAGTGGACCTGAAAAGGAAAACTGCCTATGCGTTTGCAGCTGCAGTTTCAGTACTTGTATTCTCAGCTGCATGGGTCGGTTACATATTCTATCTGGCCGTTCTTGTGGCCTTCATCATAGTTTACTCCCTCATCTCAAGGTACGTTCTGGGTGAGAAACCCGATAGGGAGTTCACGGGTAAGGTTGACTGGCTGCTGCATCAGCGCGAGATATTCCCCCTCCTGGTCCTCCTTATAGGTGGCGGGATTCTCATAAGCATATTTGGAGGAGTTTCCAGCCTGGCTGGTGCCGTAACGGGTCTTGTGAGCACCACCCAGATACAGGCAACGGCCCAGACAACAGCCTACCCCAACGTTTATGTATCAGTTTCCGAGCTCCAGATCCCAGAATTTATAACCACCGGTGCCGGGGCAAAGAACCTGTTCATGCCAGGACAGGGAACGGTTGTTGGTGGTGTTGGTGGCCTTCTGGTATTCCTTCTTGGCATACTCGGTGTCGCAGTCCTCCTCTGGAAGTACCGCCAGCCTGAGGTTCAGGTTAAGGAACCTGACAGAAAGATTAAGGCCGGCAAGAAGAGCAAATTCATTAAAAGGCAGAATAAAAACAGAACCACCGACAGTGAAATGAGGCACAGGTACCTCCTATACGCTGTCCTAATGGCTGTATGGCTGGTGATGAGTGGATACGCTGTCACGAAAGGTTCAAGGTTCATACCAACCTTTGCAATACCCCTGGGACTTTCAGCAGGGATATTCACGGGATTCCTGGTTGAATACCTCAGGGAAAATATTAAGACAACATCCTCCATTGCACTGGTTGCCTTTGTGGCTGCTATTGCAATTGCAATGCCCTTCGGTGTCTCAGTTGCTGTTAAACTCCTTGCAGGGGTGATTGCAGCTGGATTCATATACCTGGTCAGGAAGCCAGAGGTTAGGGCTCCTGTCATGATGGCCCTTGTTGTCCTGGCGGTGGTGGCCCCCTCTGTGAGCGGAGCACATTCACTTACATCATCTGTGGCACCGGGCACAGATGATGGGATGTGGAAATCAATGGAGTGGATCAAGAAGAACACCAGCAAGGACACCGTGGTCATGTCATGGTGGGACTTCGGCCACCTCTTTGCTGTTGCAGCTGATAGGCCCGTGACTTTCGATGGTGGTTCACAGAACACTCCAAGGGCTTACTGGATCGGTAAGGCGCTGACAACCAGTAACGAGACACTCTCAAGGGGTATACTCACAATGTTATCATCCAGCGGGGATCTTGCCTATGAAACCCTCGACAACTATACAAATGACAGTGGTAAAACCGCCGAGATACTCACATCCACCCTGGGACTTTCAAGGGATGATGCCAGGGCAGTTATGACGGGGCGCTACGGCCTCACAGAGAAGGAGGCTGATAGTGTACTCAGATATTCACACCCCGCAAAACCAAAACCCTTCGTACTTGTACTCAGCTCTGACATGCTCGGCAAGGCCCCATGGTGGACATACTTCGGGACCTGGGACTTCAAGAAGAAAACAGGGTCAAGGTACGGCTACTATCCATCAATGGGAAGTTCAAAGCCCCAGGTTGTGAACAACACAACCGTGATCCAGACCGTCAACACAATGGTGGAGGACAACCTGGTTGGAACAATCATAGAGAAGAAAGGCAATACAACAAATGCAACGATAGCCATCGGCAATAACAGGACCGTTCAGAGGATAAACCCCCACAAGCTCATAATAATAGAGGGTAACCTCCTTGTCAGGAATGAGATTGTGGACAGCAATGCCCAGCTCAGCCTAATTGTCATCGGAAGCGGAAACCAGTACACAACTGTGATAATGAACAGGGAGCTGGAAGACGCGGTATTCACTAAACTCTTCCTCCTGGGTGGATTCAACCAGACATCCTTTAAGTTCCTTCATCAGGAACCAGGTGTGCTGCTTTGGACAGCAGCATAACCATATTTTTTTATAATCCACAAGAAGTAGAAAAATAATTTAAAAAAGCACATAACCATTTTTTAATCTAAGAAATCAACATTCAGTGAAGAAAAATTAATTTTTCAGTAGCGTTTGGCCATCTTGGCCCTTAGTATGTCCGTTGCACTTACTACGCCAATTATCTCGTCATCATACTCAACCAGGAGGCGCCAGACAACGTTCTTGACCATCCTCTCAGCGGCCTCCTTCAGGGTTGCCCCTGGCGGGACTGTGACAAGGTCCCTCTCCATGACCTCCCATACCTTGACCTCTCCGAGATCATCCCCCTCCGCAATTGCTTCAAGCACGTCCCAGGTGGTTACAATTCCAACCTTGACACCATCCTTGACAACAACCGAGCTCCCCTTGCCGTTCTCAACATAGTTCCTGAGAACATCCTCAAGGCTGGCCGATATGTCAATGGTGTCAACATCTGTAACCATAACGTCCTCAACCCTCATAAAATCACCATAATATATTATGAATTTTATGATATAAAATTATAAGGGAAAATATTTAATAATGTGGATTAGAGAACATTAAATGATTACACTGATTTTGTCCCGCTTCAACAATGTTCATGTGAGTATTATGGATATCGAGGAGAAGATCAAAAAGATAGAAGAGGAGATACAGAGGACTCCCTACAACAAGGCCACAGCACACCATATAGGGAAACTGAAGGCAAAGATCTCCCGCCTGAAGGAGGAGGCCCTCCAGAGAAGGTCGTCCTCAGGGAAGGGGAGAGGATTCCATATAAAAAAGTCAGGGGACTCCACCGTTGTCCTCATAGGTTTCCCCTCTGTCGGTAAATCCACCCTCCTCAATCAACTCACCAATGCGGAGTCAAAGGTTGGGGATTACCAGTTCACAACCCTTGAAATAGTACCTGGTGTGATGGAGTACCGGGGGGCCCAGATACAGATCTTTGACATACCTGGGATAATCACAGGTGCCTCGCGAGGTAAGGGCCGTGGAAGGGAGATACTTTCAGTTGCAAGGAGCGCTGACCTCATAGTCATAGTCCTTGATGTCTTCAACACTGACCACATGGACGTGATCCTCCGTGAACTTCGGGATGTTGGCATAAGGCCCAACGAGACGCCCCCTGATGTGACCGTGAAGAGGAGAAAGCTGGGTGGTGTGAAACTGTCCTCGACAGTTGAACTGACCCACCTGGATGAGAAAATAATAAGATCCGTGCTCAATGAGTATGGAATACACAACGCCGATGTGCTCATAAGGGAGGATATAACTGTTGACCAGTTCATAGATGTTATGGAGGCAAACCGCGCCTACATACCTGCCATAACCGTTATAAACAAGATAGATCTTGTGGATGAATCCTATCTGAACCATATAAAGCAAAAATTCCCCGATGCCCTGCTGATATCTGCGGACAGGAGCCTGAACATTGATGAGCTCAGGGAGGAAATATTTAACCGCCTTGGACTTATAAGGATATACATGAAGCCACAGGGGCAGAAGGCAGACTACAGTGAGCCTTTAATAATTAAAGAGGGTTCAACAGTTGGTGACGTGTGTCAGAAACTCCACAGAGACTTTGTCCGTAAATTCAGGCATGCAAGGGTGTGGGGTAGCTCAGTGAAATTTGACGGCCAAAAGGTAGGTATTGACCATGTACTCAACGATGAGGATGTGCTGAGGATCATCATAAAGAAGTGAACTCCCGGCGGAACATCAAGAGAAAGGCGTATTTAGTGAACATATATCATTTGAAGGTGTGAAGATGAAACTTGATGATATAAAAATTTCAAGAGCCATTGTTGAAGGATACATGGAGGAACTCCTGGACTACATGGACATGGACGTTGCAATTGGTGGAGGAGGACCCTCCGGACTTACAGCAGGTTACTACCTTGCAAGGGCGGGCCTGAAGGTTGCCCTATTTGAGAGAAAACTCTCCATAGGCGGGGGTATGTGGGGCGGCGGTATGATGTTCAACAAGATCGTTGTCCAGGATGATGGTAAGGAGATCCTGGATGAGTTCGGTGTAAGGTCAAGGCCCTATGATGAGGGATACCACGTTGCAGACTCTGTTGAGGCAACATCAACCCTCTGCTCAAGGGCATGCCAGGCGGGACTCAAGATATTCAACCTAATGAGCATAGAGGATGTTATGATCCGTGATGAGGGCATAACGGGTCTTGTGCTTAACTGGAGCTCTGTTGAGATGGCCGGACTCCACGTTGACCCCCTCACCGTGAGGGCAAGTGCAGTTATAGATGCAACCGGCCATGACTGCGAGATAGTGAAGGTGGTGGAGCGGAAGATAGGCCCTGAACTCAACACCCCCAATGGCAGGATACAGGGTGAGAGGTCAATGTGGGCCGATGTAGGTGAGGCCGCCCTCCTAGAAAATACGCGTGAGGTCTACCCCAACCTCTATGTGGCTGGTATGGCGAGCAACGCAGTCTACGGGGCCCCACGTATGGGTCCCATATTCGGGGGTATGCTGGTCTCAGGTCGAAGGGTTGCAGAGATGATAATTGAGAAGCTGAGATAATGAGGCCCATCTGCATAACAGGCACCCCCGGTGTTGGTAAGAGTACAGTGGCTGAAATTCTCAAGGATTCCGGTTTCAGGGTCCTTTCTGTGGGTGAACTTGCAATGGAGGAGGGTTTCATCCTTGGAAGGGACCCTGACCGTGGTTACCTTGAGGTGGACATTGAATCCCTCTGCAGCCACGTTAAGGGCCTTGGGGGTGACGATGCCATCCTCGAGGGTCACCTCTCCCATCTCTGTGATTGCTGCAGCATGGTGATAGTACTGAGGCTCCACCCCCGAATCCTTGAGGGGCGCCTTGAGGCCAGGGGTTATCCTGAGGAGAAGATCGCTGAGAACCTTGAGGCCGAGGCCCTTGACGTCTGTCTGGTGGAGGCGGTTGAGATCCATGGTGATAGGGTCCATGAGGTTGACACAACCGGCAGATCAGCCAGCGCGGTTACAGAGATCATCATGGATATTATAAGTGGTTCCCGGGTGTGCCAGCCAGGTGGGGTTGACTTCTCAGGATGGCTCCTGGGTGATGGAAAAGCTTTTTAAATATGGAAACACAAACCACTTATAATATTCTTCTTGTGCTTAAGTTAAACACCATCTTATGTGCAAGATCAGGGATGTTCTATTCCGTTGTGAGAGGTTAAACCTTGAGGAGAGGAAAGAGGCCCGGATGGATGCTGAAGATTGCCCGTGAGAGAATAGACATCCTCTTCAGAATGGCTGACCGTGAATTTGCAGCCAACCCGGGGAGATCGCACAGGTACACCGAACTTGCAAGAAACATATCCATGAAGTACCGTGTAAGGATTCCCAGAGAGTGGAGAAGGCGGTTCTGCAGGAGGTGTTACAGCTTCCTCAAACCAGGTTCAAACTGCACCGTCAGGATATCCGGTGGGAAGGTTAATTTTAGGTGTCATGAGTGCGGTCACATCATGAGATTCCCCTACATTCAGGAAAAAAAGGAGAAAAGGAGAAATAAAATTGAGTCTCACACCATCAAAAAAGGAACTGATGAGCCGGTCACTGTCGGCTCTCACAATAAACGTGGGAAAGGCCGGGGTGACTGAAAGTCTCATTGAAGAGGTCAGAAGGCAGTTAAAGGCAAATGAACTTATAAAGGTAAGATTTGCCAGGACAGTGGCCTCAGAAAAAGAAAGCTATATTACCGAGATAGTTGAAAAAACAAATTCTAAGCTCATAGATTTAAGAGGAAATGTGGCAATAATTTTCAAAAAAAGATCTTAGGAGGATAAATATGACTACAGTTTATGATGTGCCAGCAGATCTGCTTATAAATAAGGTTGCCGAGGACCTTAAGAAGGATGGTAAGGTTAAATCCCCTGAGTGGGTTAACTTTGTCAAGACAGGTGTCCACAAGGAAAGAAGGCCCGAGAATCCTGACTGGTGGTATGTGAGGGCAGCTGCCCTTCTTAGGAGGGTCTACATCGACGGGCCTGTGGGTGTTAACAGCCTCAGAACCCACTACGGCGGTAAAAAGGATAGGGGTTCACGGCCAGAAAGGTTCAGAAGGGGAAGCGGTGCAATAATAAGGAGAGCCCTCCAGCAGCTTGAGGAATCAGGCCTCATAACAAAGGAGGATGGCGGGAGAGTCATAACACCTGAAGGCCGTTCATTCCTGGATAAAGCGGCTGCTGAAGTAAAAAAAGAAGTTGAAGGCCTTGAGAATTACTGAAAAACCTGAAGGGGCCTGGGAGGTTTTCTAATTGACAGACCTCGAAGAAATACGTCGCAAAAAAATGCTGGAACTCCAGCAGAGGGCACAGCAGCAGGCAATGGAAACTGAAGCCCAGGAGCAGATGCGTCAGCAGCTTGAAATGCAGAAGAAACAGATAATGATGCAGATACTCACCCCTGAAGCCCGCAGCCGTCTTGCGAATCTGAGGCTTACAAGGCCAGAATTCGTTGAGCAGATAGAACTCCAGCTGATACAGCTGGCCCAGATGGGTCGTGTGAGGTCGAAGATAACAGACAAACAGCTCAAGGAGTTGCTCAAGAGAGTTTCTGGCAAAAAAAGGGAGATAAAGATCAGTAGAAAATGAATGCATGTGTACTCTACAGTGGCGGTAAGGACAGCTCACTGATGGCTGTGATGCTCCAGAGGATGGGGATCCAGGCTGAACTTGTAACTGTGAATTTCGGTGTCTATGATTCCTGGAGACCCGCATCCATGGCGGCAGATGCCCTGGGCTTTAAACACAGGGTCCTTGAACTCAGTGAGGATGTGCTGAGGGAAGCCGCTGAAATGATAATAAATGATGGGTTCCCCAATAACGGTATAAGGTATATACACAGAAACGCCGTTGAGGCCGCTGCAGGTGAGTACGATCTGGTTGCTGATGGAACGCGACGTGACGACAGGACCCCCAAGCTTACAAGAAATGAAATACAGAGCCTCGAAGACCGTAGGGATATTGAATACGTGAACCTTGATGGTTTTGGTCACAGGACCATCAACAGATTCTCTTCAGAGTTATTCACGCTTAAAAGGGAGAAGAGTAATCCTGAAAACAGCTCCGACTATGAGGTTGAGGTTAGAATCCTCATGGAGAAGATGGGCTGCAGATCAGAGACATTCTTCCCCGTTCACTTCCAGACCAGGGTGACTGGCTGGAAAGATTCGCAACAAGGAGGATGCTGAATGAGTAGAAACAAACATGTTGCCAGAAAACTTAGAATGGCGAAGGCTAACAGACAGAACAGAAGGGTGCCAGCATGGGTGATGGTTAAAACCAATTACAGGGTCAGAAGCCATCCAAAGATGAGGCACTGGAGAAGGACCAAACTCAAGGTGTAGGAGGGATCTTAACATGGAAAGAATTTACGTTATACCCCTTAGGAAGGCAAAGGAAGTTCCAAGAACCATAAGAGCACCGAAGGCTGTTAAGATTGTCAGGGAATTTCTCATGAAACACATGAAGACAGACACTGTCAAAATTGATGAATCCATCAATGAAAAAATCTGGGAGAGGGGTATCCAGAAGATTCCCCCCAAGATAAAGGTCAGAGCCGTCAAGGACGAGGACGGCGTGGTGGAAGCCATTCTCGAAGAATAAAAAATGGTGGATTATGATCAGAAGGATCAACCTCAGCGGAAACCCCAACCTTGGAGTCTACATCTCTGTAACTGACAGTGTGGCCCTCATACCTGTGAATGCATCCCCAAAATTTGAGGATGCACTGAGGGAGGCCCTTGAAGTTGAAGTCCTGAGGACATCCCTCAGTGGCAGCAGCCTCAACGGGGCGCTTTCAGCCGGGAATTCGAACGGTTTCGTGGTTTCAAACCAGGCTATGGACCGTGAAGTTGAGGCGCTTATGGCTGCAGGTCTTGAGGTTACCCGCATCCCTGACAGGTTCACAGCAGTTGGCAACCTTGTTCTGGCCAATGATAATGGTGCTGTTGCAAGTCCACTGCTATCAGAGGATGCCCTGAATGTTATAGGGGATGTTCTTGAGGTTGATGTTAAAGTATCCACAGTTGCAGGCCTCAACATCATAGGATCCCTGGGGGCTGTGACCAACCGCGGAGCACTCCTGCACCCCCACACCTCAGAGGATGAAATGAGAGTCATTGAGGGAGTGTTGGGAGTGGAGGCGGATGTTGGCACCGTCAACCATGGGGTAACACTGGTAGGTGCCTGCTCAGCAGCCAACTCAAATGGTGTCCTTGTGGGTGAAGAAACCACAGGACCTGAACTTGCAAGGATAGAAGAAGCTTTAGGTTTTCTTGAGGGATGAAAAATGAAAACGAAGATATTTAGGGTTAAAGGAAAGTTCCAGATGGGTGATAAACTTCAGCCATTCACAAAGGAACTCAAGGCAATAAGGAAAGAGGAGATCTACGAGAGAATCTACTCAGAATTCGGAAGCAAACACAGGGTTCCAAGAAGCAAGGTTATGATTGAGGAGATAGAGGAGATATCACCCGAGGAGGTAGAGGACCCGGTGGTCAGGGCGCTGGTCCAGAGGTGATCCCATGGAAGACCAGCAGAAACTTGAGGAGATAGTAAACCAGCTCAACATTTACCAGAGCCAGGCAGAACTTATCCAGCAGCAGATGGAGGCTGTCCGGGCAACTATCAGTGAACTGGAAATACTTGAAAACACACTGAAGGACATCCAGGGAAAGGATGGCTCTGAAACCCTTGTACCTGTTGGTGCCGGTTCCTTCATAAAGGCAGAACTCAAGGAGACAAGTGAAGTCATAATGAGTGTTGGTGCTGGTGTTGCCATAAAAAAGAACTTTGAGGACGCCATGAAAACCATCGACTCGCAGAAGAAGGAACTTGAGGCAACACTCCAGAAGATGGGTGAAAACCTCCGCAAGATAACCGACATCATCCTCAAACTATCTCCTCAGGCAGAGGAACTCCTTAAAAGGGTAAGGGGAAGTGAGGAGTAAGTGTTTGAATCTCTGAAGAAAAAATTCACTGAGACAGTTGGGAAGATCACCGAGAAGGTCTCTTCAGGTGCTGAAGCCCCATCTGAGGATGAGAAGACATCCCCAGAAGGGGGCGGCCCTGAGCCTGTGGCAGCTGCTGAAACCGATAATACAGAATCTGAGACTCCAATTCCAGAATTAGAGGATGAAGAAACTGAAGAAAGGAGTGATGGAGAGGGCTCAGGTTTTCTTTCATTTTTCAGGGAAAAGAAAATATCAGAAAAGGACGTTGAAGACGTACTCTGGGAACTGGAAATGGCCCTCCTTGAAAGTGACGTGGCACTTGAAGTGGCTGAAAGAATCGTTGAGGAACTCAGGAAGGAGCTGGTTGGTAAGAAGGTTAAAAGGAGTACTGAAATCTCAAATTACACAAGGGAAGCCCTTAAAAAGGCCGTCATGGATGTTCTGAGTGTTGATGGCGTTAAAATCAGAGAACTTGCAGAAAAAAGGAAGCCCCTTGTTATAATGTTCGTGGGTATAAACGGTACAGGTAAAACAACAACAATCGCCAAGGTGGCCAGGTACTTCATGAAGATGGGCCTTGAACCTGTTATGGCTGCAGCAGATACATTCCGTGCAGGGGCAATAGAGCAGCTACATGAACACGCAGATAAACTTGGTGTTAAACTTATAAGCCACCGAAAGGGGGCTGACCCTGCTGCGGTGGCCTTCGATGCAGTATCCCATGCGAAGGCTCAGGGTAAGGATGTTGTCCTCATAGACACGGCGGGGCGAATGCAGACAAACGTCAACCTCATGGATGAAATGGCCAAGATAAAGAGGGTTGTGAAGCCTGACCTCATAATATTTGTTGGTGATGCCCTTACAGGTAACGATGCCATTGAACAGGCAACAAAATTTGATGATGCAGTGGGCATAGATGCCGTTATACTCACCAAGGCTGATGCCGACGCCCGTGGCGGAGCAGCCCTATCCATAGGTTACATGATCCGTAAGCCCATAATATTCCTCGGTACAGGGCAGGGCTACGATGACATCATGGAATTCCAGCCCCAATGGATGGTCGATCAGCTGTTTACCTGACTGATTCTCAGTTTAGCATCATGACCTACATTATCCAAAAATTTTTATACAATGTGATTTTTTTATAAAATACAATCTCCATTTCCCATGGAGGGGTTTCCATATGACTGCAAGGATACTGCTGGTTGAGGATGAGGCGATAACTGCAATGGACCTCCAGAGGAAACTGGAATTCCAAGGTTACGATGTGACCGGAATTGTCCACAGCGGGGAGGCTGCAGTTGAACTTGCAGAGAAACACCGGCCAGACCTTATTCTCATGGACATAATCCTCAGGGGCCCCATGAGTGGAGTTGAGGCTGCAGAGAGGATAAAGGATCTTGATATACCCATTGTTTTTCTATCAGCACACTCCGAGGAAACCACGATGGAGAGTGCAAGGGAGGTTGAGCCATACGGTTACCTAATAAAGCCGTTCGATGAGAAGGAACTCTTTTTCACAATAGAACTGGCCATTCAGAGGCACAGAAGCGAAAGGAAGATAAGGAAACTCAACCGTTCCCTAAGGATGCTCAGTGAGTGCAACCAGGCCATAGTCAGGATCAAGGATACTGAAGAACTTTTAAGGGAAATATGCAGGATCATGGTTGATGTGGGTGGCTACAGGATGGCCTGGATAGGGTTTAAGGAGGATGATGAATTCAGATCCGTCCGTCCGGTTGCAGAGTATGGTTTCCATGAGGGATACCTTGATTCCATACAGGTGAGCTGGGGTGAGGGCAGATACAGTGAGGGACCCACAGGAAGATCCATAAAGGAGGGGAAACCCGTAGTTATAAGGGATACCGAAAATGATCCATCCTTCGCCCCATGGAGGGATGAGGCCATTGAGAGGGGGTACATGTCTGTTATGGGACTTCCCATCAGGGTTATGGACGATAACATTGGGGCACTCACCGTTTACTCCTCAGAGAAGGATTCATTCGACCCTGAAGAGGTGGAACTCCTGGCTGAACTTGCAGCTGACATATCCTTCCGCCTTGAATCTGAAAGTGTCCTTGGTGAAATGGAGAAAAGGATAACTGAACTTGAAAGAAGGGAGGAATTATTCAGGAAAATTTTTGAGTCAACCCCTCTGGCCATACTCAACTTCAAGGTTGGAGATGGTATCCATCTTGCTGAACTCAATAGAGCAGCCTCAATCTTAACCGGGCTGGAGACCGCCGGTTGTGAGAGCATTGAGGATGTGCTCAGCGGTCTCCATGAGGATGATTTAAAAGAGATAATAAGGGCAGCTGAGAGGGGTGAGGATTCCAGGTGGGAACGTCTTCAGTACCGTAACGGAGATTCTGTGAAGTTTCTGGAATTGAGAACTGTTAAAACCTCAGGGGACACTGTAACGGTATTTTTAATTGATCGTTCTCCAGCTGAAAATTAAAAAAATCTGAATTTCTTATCTATCCCCTCATCTGAGAATTAAAAAATCTTTCAATCCCTGTCACAGAGGAGTATCCCCCCAACACCAACATCCTCAGGTGGGACCTCCCTTATGAGCACTGTTATTGTTGACTCTGGAAGGCCCATCACCTCACTTGAGACCTCTGTTATACGTTTTACAAGTTCCCTCTTCTTTTCCCTTGTCAGCTTGTTGCAGCTTATCTGAATAACAGGCATGGTACCACCAGATATAACTATGGAGTCACATCAAATAAGTCTTAAACTGGATGAGCTTATATCACAGTATCAACAGAGAGGAATGAGATATGATCGGAGAAAAGGAGTTAATAAAACTTTTTCCGGATTTTAAGGAACTGGTACAGCCGGCTGGGATTGACCTCCGTGTTGATGAGGTTTACCGGCAGGCAGGTCCAGGTTCACTGATTGACGATGAAAAGAATTTGCCGCCCCTTGAAAGGCTGGATCCGCCTGTATACACACTGGAACCAGGGAAATCCTACCTTGTGAGTGTGGATAGAAAAATAAAAATACCTGAGGGCTATGCTATGCTTTACCTTCCAAGGTCAACCCTGCTGCGATCCTTTGTATCGGTCCACACCGCAGTTGGAGACCCTGGATTCCGGGGGACGCTCCAGTTCCTTGTCCAGAACTGTGGTGAATATGAGTACAGGATCAAGAGGGGTGAAAGGATAGCGCAGGGAGTTGTATTCCCCGTCAAGGGTTCTGGGAGGTACAGGGGGAGCTACCAGGAGGATTGAATGGATTAAATTGTCTGAAGTCTCTCCTCAAGCATCCTCACAGACTCGGGGTTTGAGAGTGTGCTCAGGTCACCCGCATCCTCACCCCTTATAAGGGCCTTTATAACCCTCCTCATTATCTTACCTGAACGTGTTTTTGGCAGATCCTCGACGAATTCAATGTAACTCGGACTTGCTATTGGCCCTATCTCCCTCCTGACGTGCTCCCTCAGAACGCCCTTGAGGCGTGGTACTGGCTTCACGGTGTCCCGGAGTGTCACGAATGCCGCTATCTCCTCACCCTTCAGTATATCGGGTTTTCCGACCACCGCGGCCTCGACTACGTCGGGGTGACTTACAAGGGCCGATTCAACCTCGGCTGTGCTTATCCTGTGACCTGCGACGTTGAGGACATCGTCTTCCCTTCCCTGTATCCAGAAGTAGCCATCCTCATCTATCCTTGCAACATCCCCGCTGAGGTAAATCCCAGGGAAGGTGCTCCAGTATGCCTCCACATACCTCTCAGGTTCCCTGAACAGTGTCCTGAACATTGCAGGCCAGGGTGTCCTTATAACCAGATGTCCCCCACTTCCACGTATGCTCTCACCGTCATCATCAACCACATCAGCCACCACTGTGGGGAAGGGCTTCCCTGCAGATCCAGGCTTGAGTGGTGTTAAAGGAAGGGGTGTTATCATGTGCATCCCGGTCTCTGTCTGCCACCACGTATCCATGATTGGACATCTGCCACCACCAATCGTCCTGTAGTACCACATCCATGCCTCAGGGTTTATGGGTTCACCCACAGATCCAAGGAGCCTTAGGGTGCTGAGGTCATACTTTTCAGGCCACTTGTTCCCGTACTTCATGAAGAGCCTGACGGTTGTGGGGGCAGTGTAGAAGATTGTCACACCGTACCTTTCAATCATGCTCCATATCCTTCCAGGGTCAGGGTAATCAGGGGCTCCCTCATACATAACCGATGTTGAGCCCTCAATGAGGGGGGCGTAGACTATGTAGCTGTGACCTGTTATCCACCCTATATCCGCTGCGCACCACCAGATGTCCCTTTCCTTTACATCAAAGACAAACCGGTAGGTGGAACTCACACCAGCTGCGTAGCCCCCGTGTGTGTGCACCACTCCCTTGGGTTTTCCTGTGGTGCCCGAGGTGTAGAGTATGAAGAGGGGGTCCTCCGGGTCGAGCTCCTCACAGGGGCATTCATCACTCATTCCCTCAACTGCATCCTCCCAGCGCAAATCCCGCCCCTCAACCATGTTCACGTCCTCCCCGAGCCTGTCAACAACTATGACCCTCTCAAGTGATGGTATGTCATCTGCTACCATATCGAGGGTATCCTTGAGCCTTATTACCTTACCCCTCCGGTAGAATGCATCTGCAGTTATTGCAACCTTTGCCTCTGCATCCACAGCTCTCTCACGGAACGCCTTGGCCCAGAACCCACTGAATACAACACTGTGAACGGCCCCTATCCTTGCGCATGCCAGCATCGCAACCGGAAGTTCAGGTATCATGGGAAGGTAGATGCTCACACGGTCCCCTTTCCCGACACCCATCTCTTTAAGTGCATTGGCAAGACGGTTAACCTCCCGGTAGAGGTCATAGTAGGTGAGCTTCCTGACGCTACCATCCTCACCCTCCCATATATAGGCGACCCTGTTCTTTTCAGGGCCAGCAACGTGCCTGTCAAGTGCATTGTAGGTTATATTGAACCTTCCGCCTGTGAACCACCTAGCATGGGGTGGTTCCCATTCAAGGACCCTCTCGTATGGACTGAACCATTCAAGTTCAGATGCCATTTCATCCCAGAACCATTCAGGATCCGACCTGGCTCTCTCAAGGAGCTCATCATAATCCCCTATGCCATGTTGATCCATCCAGATCCTTATATTGCTGTTTCTAACTGTCTCATCATCTGGATTGAAAATTCGTTCCTCCTTAAGAAGAGAATCTAGCTGCCCGCTCATAATAAACCCCCACTTACAGTAATTTTTCTATTTCATGATTTAAATAGTTGGCAGAATATACTTGAAGTCATGAAGGTGTGCGCAGAGGTCCTCACAGAGATGCTTGAGGAGGCAGGTTTCACCCACATATTCGGGCATCCCGGTGAACAGATACTCCCCCTCTACGAGGCCCTCCGAAAATCAGGGATCCAGCATGTTCTCATGAGGCACGAACAGGGGGCTGTACATGCTGCAGACGGCTACGCCCGGGCCTCTGGAAGGCCAGGTATATGCGTGGCCACCGGCGGCCCCGGGGCCCTGAACCTTGTTATGGGAGTAGCCGCTGCAAACACCGATTCTGTGCCCCTCATAGCTCTAACAGGGGACCTTCCCAGGGGTGAAGGTGGGGGCAGGTTCCAGGAGACAGACATAGAGGGTGTCTTCAGTCCAGTTGTAAAGAGCAGTCGAACAGCCTTCAATGGAGATGATGCTACCCTGGCGCTTATTGATGCCCTCGATGCATTTGATAGGGGAGTCACCGGGGTGATGCACATCAACCTCCCCAAGGATGTGCTTGAGGAGGGGGTGAAGACCATTGAAAAACCCCCCAGTACACCAGGTAAAACACCAGACCCCAATGATGCCATTGAGGTTCTGAGATCAGCAGAAAAGCCCCTGGTCCTGGCAGGCGCGGGCATAATCTGGGCAGGAGCCCTTGAGGAGTTCAGGAAGTTTATCACTGAAAACCAGCTCCCGGTTGTGACGACCTACAGTGGGAGGGGTGTTCTCCCAGAGGACCACCCACTCTGCCTTGGAATGACAGGGACAAGGGGGACTCCCACAGGAAACTATGCTGCAAGGGAATGTGACGTTCTCCTCGTGCTCGGCTCAAGACTCTCAGATAGGACCTCAGCGGCGATTGGTAACCCCCAGATTATACATGTTAATACAGACCCCAATGTCCTTAGGGGCGATTTCAGGTTAAATATGAATGTAAAGGACTTTCTGATGCATGGTATTCATGTGAAACATCCTGTAAGATGGTTAAGGGAACTTCATGACTTCAGGAAAAAAAATCCTCCCCTCTATGATTTACCTCTTGGCGAAGAGAAAACCCTTAAGACCTCCTCAGCCGTCCGCAGCATCCTAGATGCTGCCCCAGATGCGGTTGTGGTCAGTGACGCTGGAAGTCACACAACCTGGGTCACCCTCCACAGGAGGGTTCTAAGGGAGCGCAGCCTCCTCTTCTCCGGGGGGTTCGGACCCATGGGGTATGGCCTGCCTGCTGCAGTGGGTGCAAAACTTGCAAGGCCAGATGATGATGTTCTGCTGGTGGCGGGGGACGGGGGTTTCCAGATGACCATGCAGGAACTCGGGACCGTGGCTGAACTGGACCTTGGAATCACCATGTGCATACTGAACAACGGGCAACTTGATGTTATAAGGCAGTGGCAGGAGATGAAATACGGTGCAAGCTACTCTGTTAAGATGAGGAACCCTGATTTTGTTAAACTTGCAGGTGCATATGGTATAGGTGCAGAGAGGGTTTATGAAATTGGTGACGTTGCAGGGGCCGTTGAGAGGGGCCTTGATTCAGGAGAACCCTATCTAGTGGAGTTAATGGTTGAAGAGGAGAACATACCCCTTCCAGATCTGTAGATCCTTAACTGGATGAAAAAAGGAATTTTGGCCTTAAAAAAGAATTAAAGGAAAATAATCCGTTCAGACATCCTCAGGGAGGTAGGTGTCGGCAACCGCGGCCACTGCCTCTCCCATTTCAACTTCAAAGCCCAGTTCCCTCAGGGTCATCTCCAGGGCTGAGAATGTTGTTATAAGTTCCCTGTGGGTTATGTTACCCATGTGGCCTATCCTGAATATCTTGCCCTTCAGGTGGTCCTGGCCCCCTGCGAGTTCAACGTGGTACTTGTTCCTCATTGTTCCCCTGAGTTCTCCATCTGTGACGCCCTCAGGTAGATTAACGGCCGTCACCGTGGTGGATGATACCGATTCATCAGGGAAGAGTTCAAGGTTGAGGGCCTTTACAGCATTCCTGGTTGCCTCAGCTGCCAGTTTATGCCTCTTTATCCTGTTGCTGAGTCCCTCCTCCATTATCACCTGAAGTGCCTCGTGCATTGCGTATATAAGTGAGACTGCTGGTGTGTAGGGGGTTTCAGGTGGCTCGGCATCCCCGCTCTTCCTGTACCTCTTGAGGTTCAGGTAGTATGTCCTGGGGTTATCCACTGATTCAACAACCTTCCAGGCGTCGTCGCTGAGTGTTATGGCTGCCAGGCCGGGTGGGGCTGCAAGGCACTTCTGGGAGCCGGTCACGCAGATGTCTATGCCGTAGCCGTCAACTTCAACCTCGTCCCCACCGAGGGATGAGACCGTGTCAACTATGTAGAGGGCGTCGTAATCCGCCATTATCTTACCTATCTCCTTTATTGGGTTTGCAACACCGGTTGATGTCTCATTGTGGACAACGGTGACCGCCTTTATATCGTCATTCTCCTCAAGCATATATCCTATCTCATCGGGGTTGACGGCGCTGCCCCACTCGACGTCTATCCTTATTGATTCTCCACCGAAGGCCTCAACTATCTGTGCAAACCGCTGGCCGAATTTGCCTCCAACAACGTTCAGGATTTTGTCACCTGGTTCGATGATGTTTGCAACCGCCGCCTCCATGGCAGCTGTCCCCGACCCTGTTAGGAGGTAAGATTTATTGTTTGTCCTGAAGACATCTGACATCATCTCAGTTGTTTCAGTGAGTATTTTACCAAACAGTGCGCTCCTGTGGTTAACAATGTTCTCTGACATTGCCTTAAGGACTCTCTGGGCCACCCGTGTTGGCCCGGGGATCATAAGCAGTGTTTCATCCATTCCAAAAAACCTCCAGATTCAAGTGGATTCTGTAACCTGTACTTATTTTTAATCGTGCATTTAAAAAGATTTACACATGTGATGATGCCATAAAGTTCAAGTTGGAGGAACACATGGGGGTCACCGGCCTCTACCTGGATGGAACCAGAAAGTCTGATCAAAAGAATCATATATCTCCCCTGATAGATTTGTCCCATGGAAATGGAAGTCTGGCTCGAATGGTATGGGCGAATACTTGATGACTTTGGATTCAGCAGGAGGGCCGATGAGGAGTCTGCATTCTACCTGGAATCCTTCCTGAGGGAGCATGGCTGCCCGGGACCCGAAATCCTGAGGGTTCCCTCACTGGACTTCATCGTATTCGGTGCTGGTCCATCACTCAGGAAACACGTTAAAAGATTCAAAGAGGTCAGAGGGAATGTCACCATAGTGGCAGCAGATGGTGCGACAACAGCGCTTCTTGAGGAGGGTTTAGTCCCCCATATAATCGTGACGGACCTTGACGGTAGAATGGAGGATATAATTGAGGCCAACAGGAGGGGGGCCTCCCTGGTGGTTCATGCCCATGGCAACAACCTTGAGGCGCTCAGGAAGTATCTGCCATGCCTCAAGAACTTTATAGGGACAACCCAGAGTGTCCCCTATGGATGCATATACAATTTTGGGGGCTTCACGGATGGTGACCGGGCCGTTTTCCTTGCAGAGGCCCTCGGTGCAGAAACCGTGATACTTGCCGGCATGGACTTCGGTGAAGTTGTAACCAGGTACTCAAGGCCTGAGATGGGTTCCGAAACAGGAAGGGCGGATCCAGTTAAGAGGCTCAAACTCGAATATGCTGAGAGACTGATAGAGTGGATTGAAAGGAATGGAAGAATCCAGATAGAGAAATGGTAACCTTAAGGAGGCTACAGTGCATAAATGCGCTGCCTAACCATGTTCTCCCCCTGATGATTTGTAAAGCGAGGAACATAATCATTTCCATTACTTGATTAAATTCATCAGTTATCAGAATGCATAGGAGTGATTCCAGCAGCAAAGACATCATCATAAAACTAATGCGGATCTTATTTCCCTTTAATTTAAAGTGAGTCATTAGGGACGTCATCTCATTAAAGCGGGTATCATCCAGATAAAACATTATTAAATCCTTACCCTCAACTCATGCAATTCTCAATCTAAGTAAACAGATCCAGATAAAACCTTATTAAGTTCTTACCATATAAATCATTCTGATGATTTCATGTGTGCTCTGAAAAAATCCTTATGGCCATTTAAAATAAACTGTGAAGAATATGAAGGATATAAGGGATATACTGCTTCATGATGAAACCATCTTCAGGTATATGAATGCCTTTGACCCGGACTATGTCCCTGAGAACTACAGGTACAGGGAATCCCAGATGGAGGCCCTTGCAGTCTGCATAAGGCCTGCCCTGAGGAATGGAAGACCCGTGAATGCCGTTATACTGGGGTCCTGTGCAACAGGTAAGACCACCGCCATCAAAAAGATCTTTGAGATGGTTGAGTCAACATCCGAAAACGTTGTCTGCTGCTATATAAACTGTCAGCTTCACACCACAAGATTCGGTATCTTCTCCCAGATTTACAGCAAAATATTCGGACATCAGCCCCCTGAAACAGGTGTACCTTTCTCCAGGATCTACCAGGCGATAATGCAGCACCTGGCCAGTGAAAACAGGGCGCTGGTGGTGGCCCTGGATGATATAAACCACCTCTTTTACAGTAAAAACGCCAACAAGGTCCTGTACGATATACTGAGGGCCCATGAGGTGTTTGAGGGCGTTAGAACCGGTGTATTCGCGGTTTTATCTGACATTGAATTCAGGTACGCCCTTGATAAAAACGTCAACTCCATATTCATACCCCAGGAGATCATATTCCCACCCTACACCCGTGAGGAGATATTCAATATCCTTAGAGATCGTGTGAGGGTGGGCTTCTATCCAGGTGTGATCTCCGATGAACTCATAGAGAGAATAACCGATCACACCGTGGATACCGGGGACCTGCGCTACGGCATAGACCTCCTGAGGGTATGCGGAAACCTTGCAGAGGCCGATGCCTCACCTGTAATAACCGAGGAACACCTTGAAAGGGCTGTGAGGAGCACCGGGCCGGTTAACCTCATGCACACCGTGAGGACACTCAACAGTCAGGAAAGAGAGTTTCTCATCAGTATAATTGAGGCAGAGGATGACGACATAACCGCTGGCAGGCTCTATGAGCTCTTCTATGAGAGGACAGGGGCTAGTTACTCGTCATTCAACAGGACAATTGAGAAGCTTGAATTTCTGAGACTCATTGACACGAGACTGACAGGTAAGGGTGTTCGTGGTAATTCGAGGATTGTGATCCCCAGATTCAGCAGGGACGAACTTAAGAGGTGCCTGGACTGATCAGACCCCTGCAGGGCAGTTGGAGTTGGCCCCTCCCGCCACCATGAGAAGGCCCCAGACTACGACAGAAATCACAACTGAGATTAAGATGAATGACCTTGGATCAACACCAGCCACCGTCAGCAGCCAGAACCTTCTCCTGATACTGTTTGGTTTCCTGAGACTGTGCATACTACCACTCCACTATCATCTTCACCGGAGATTTATTTAAAAAAAGAGATAGAGAGCATCTGAAAACTAACCAGTGGATGAAATAATCATTCCTCTCTGAATCAGATAAATGGAGAGTCCCCCATGAAAAGGTTTGAATTCTTTGATGTTACTGCAGATGCAGGATACTGGGCCTATGGCCATACACCCGAAGAGGTGTTTGAAAACGCCGCCCTTGCAATGTTCGAGATAATGACAGACACATCACTTGTCAAAGCAGAGGAAAGCAGGAGAGTGAAAATAAAATCCGAGGATATGGTTTCGCTGCTCTATGACTGGCTTGATGAACTCCTCTTTATACATGACACTGAATTTATTTTATTCAGTAAGTTCAAAGTTAAGATAACTGAAGATTATGATGGTCTGCGTCTTAGCGGTAAAGCCTCAGGAGAGGTGATCAAGGACCACCATGAGAGGCGTGATGAGGTTAAAGCCGTGACCTTTCACATGATGGATATCCTTGAAGAGGATGGCTTGATGAAGGCAAGAGTTATTCTGGACCTGTAATGTATAAGTAGAGAGGATGATGCGTATGGATATAAGGGAAGAGCTGGTTAAGGTGAGAGAATCCGTCTGGGAAGTTCCAACATCATACAAGAAGGGAATGAGAGTTCCTGGAAGAATATTCCTGAAAGATGAGGCCCTCAGGGACCTTGAGAAGGGGGCTGTTGATCAGGTGGCAAACGTTGCATGCCTCCCAGGGATCCAGAAGTTCTCAATTGGACTCCCAGATATACACTTCGGATACGGGTTCAGCATAGGGGGTGTGGGTGCATTCAGCGCCCGCACAGGAGTCATAAGCCCCGGGGGTGTTGGATTCGACATAAACTGTGGTGTCCGCATGGTCAGGACCAATCTGGACCATGAGGATGTTAGGCCAAAGATAAAGGAACTCATAAACACCCTCTTCACCAACGTACCATCAGGTGTCGGGAGCAAGGGAAAGATAAGGCTCAGGCCCGGTGAAATCGATGAGGTTCTTGAAAACGGGGCAAAATGGGCCGTTGAAAATGGATACGGATGGGATCAGGACCTCAAATTCCTGGAGGAGAACGGCAAAATGGATGATGCCAGTGCAGATAAGGTCAGCGATAAGGCCAAGAAGAGAGGCATACCCCAGCTGGGATCCCTTGGATCAGGTAACCACTTCCTGGAGGTCCAGATGATAGATGAAATATTCGACGAGGAGGCAGCCGCCGCCTACGGTGTGAGCCCCGGCAAGGTCGCCGTTATGATACACTCAGGTTCAAGGGGATGCGGCCACCAGGTATGCTCAGACTACCTGAGGCTCATGGACAAGGCATACCGGAGGTACAAGATAAACATACCTGACAGGCAACTTGCCTGCGCCCCAGTGGATTCAGATGAGGCCATGGATTACTTCCAGGCCATGGCAGCCGCAGCCAACTATGCCTGGGCCAACCGTCAGATGATAGTCCACTGGGTGAGGGAGTCCTTTGAAAGTGTCTTTGGGATGAGTGCAGAGGACATGGAGATGGAGATCGTCTATGACGTGGCACATAACATAGCAAAGAGGGAGGTGCACACTGTAAAGGGACGTGATACAGAGCTCTTCGTCCACCGTAAGGGAGCCACGAGGGCCTTTGGACCGGGCAGAAAGGAGATACCCGCTGAATACAGAAAGATCGGTCAGCCGGTCATAATTCCAGGTACCATGGGGACATCATCCTACCTGCTCCACGGAACAGAGGTTGCAATGGAGGAAACCTTCGGTTCAACCGCCCACGGGGCAGGAAGAAAGATGAGCCGGGCCGGTGCAAAGAAAACCTACCGTGGAGAGGAGGTGCAGAGAAAACTTGAAAGTGAGGGCATCTATGTGCGGGCAACATCCATGCCAGTGGTTGCAGAGGAGGCCCCCGGTGCCTACAAGAATGTTGACTTGGTGGTGAGGACAACCCATGAAACCGGCATATCCAGGCTTGTTGCAAGGATGCTTCCACTGGGAGTTGCAAAGGGATAGTCTGGCGGTGAATCAATGATAGGGCTCATCGGAGGCACAGGGGTATACGAGATAGTGGAGCATGGAAGAATAATCGGAAGGGAATCCTTGGAGACACCATACGGCAAAACACCGGAAATATCAGTTTTCAGGCTTCATGACAGGGATGTGGCATTCATGCCAAGGCACTCCCAGGGGCATGAGAGCCCACCCCACATGGTCAACTACAGGGCAAACATCTGGGGCTTGAAGAAGCTGGGTGTCAGACAGATACTGGCAACAAACGCAGTGGGTTCCCTTGAAGAATCCATAGGGCCCGGTGAATTTGTCGTCCCGGACGACTTCCTGGACTTCACAAAAAACAGGCCCTCAACATTCTATGATGAGAGGACAGTCCACGTGGATATGACAGAACCCTACTGCAGGGACCTTCGCTCTGCACTTGTGAAGTCCTCGGGTGCAGTTGATGGGGGTGTATACGTCTGCACCGAGGGGCCTCGGTTCGAAACAGCCGCCGAGATAAGGATGTTCCAGTCACTTGGGGGCACCGTTGTTGGGATGACTGGAATCCCAGAAGCTGTACTTGCAAGGGAACTCGAGATGTGCTATGCAAGCATATGCCTGGTATCAAACTACGCTGCATCCATATCCCCCTCAAAGCTCACCATCACAGAGGTCTTTGAGGTTATGGAGGAGAGGAGAGAGGATCTCATCGACACACTTGAGGGGGCAATTTTGAAGCTTCCCAGCGACCCTGCCTGTAGCTGTCAGAGTGCCCTCAGCGGCGCTGATGTTAATGAAAATATGGAGGAATGTCCTTGAAGGTTTTAATGATATCTGCAAGTCCAAGGAAGAAAAGCAACACCATGATGGTCCTTGAGCACTGCAGGGATGCGGTGGAGAGTCATGGTGTTGAATGTGAGATAGTATCCCTCAGGGGGATGAATATAGAGTCCTGCCGTGCCTGCCTCAGCTGTGCAAAAAAGCACCGCTGCAAGATCGATGATGGCCTAAACGGGATAATCGATAGGATAAGGGATGCCGAGGGCTTGATAGTTGCAACCCCTGTCTACTTTGGCACAGCCAGGGGTGACCTCATGTCAGCCCTCCAGCGTATCGGAATGGTTTCAAGGGTCTCAGATGGATTCCTCAGCTGGAAGGTGGGGGGTCCCATCGCGGTTGCAAGGAGGGGAGGTCACACAGCAACGATACAGGAACTCCTCATGTTCTACTTCATAAATGACATGATAGTCCCCGGTTCAACCTACTGGAACATGGTATTTGGATGGGCCCCAGGCGAGGTTGAGGACGATGATGAGGGAATCGAAACCATAAGGCGCTTCGGGGAAAACGTGGCCGAACTCATAAAGAGGATTCACAGCGGGGAGTAGTATGAGGGTAGCAGTCGCCTCCTCCAACGGTGAGGAGGTGGACCTCCACTTTGGAAGGGCGTCAAAACTTTTAATATATGATTACAGTGATGGAAAAATGGAATTCGTGGAGGAGAGAACGGTTAATATTGCTGAAGATGATAAACATCAGTGGAGGAAGGTTCTCGACTCCATAATGGACTGTGATGTTGTAATAGCCGTCCAGGTGGGCTTGAAAGGGAAGATAGGAATCGAGGATGCTGGTTTAAAATTTGTGGCAGACGAGGGGCCGGTTGATGAGGTTCTGAAAAGATGGGTGAGGCACTTCGAATTCATGAACTCTGCCATCTGAAGACCCCAGACGCACCCCCACAAAAGTGGACCCCAGCAGTTCAGGTGAATCCCCGCTTAAGGTAAACCATATACCCCATGATGTCAAGGTTTAAATACTGCCTCATCATAATTATAGACTATTCATAACTGGCGGTGTAGAAACTTCCTATCATGGTTTAACCAGTTAAGATGAATTTTTTGAATTAGATTAAACCAGCTGCTTTTACGGTGTTAAATTTTAAGGTGATATAATGGCAAAGGCTCGAAGAAGGAGAGTACGTGATACATGGAAAGAGAAGAAATGGTATGTGATAAAGAGTCCTAAAATGTTCGGAGAAAACGAAATAGGAACAACACCCGCAAGGGACCCTGATTTCCTCCTCAAGAGGAGGGTTGAGGCAACAATGAGGGAACTGACAGGCGACTTTTCAAAGCAGTACGTCAAGCTGAAGTTCCAGATAAACAACGTTGCCGGGAGTGAGGCGACCACCAAATTCATAGGCCACCAGGTCACAACAGACTACGTCAGAAGCATGATAAGGAGGGGTACAAGCAGAGTTGATGCCCCAGTTATAGTTGAAACAAAGGATGGTTACAAGCTTAAGGTCCATCCACTGGCCATAACAATCAGGAGGGCCAAGTCCTCACAGCAGAAATACATGAGGCAGAGCATAGAGGAACAAGTGAAGGAGATAGCCTCCGAAAAGACCTTCGAGGAATTCGTGGAGGGTGTTGTAACAGGAAAGATCGCCTCAGAGATATACCACCAGGCAAAGAAGATATACCCCCTCAAGAGGGTTGAGATAATAAAAACAAGGGTTCTAGAGGAACCAGCCTGAAACATGGACCGGGACCCCCATGACAGACCTTAACATTGGATACGTGCTTCTGTGCGTATTCATTGGATTTTTAACATACCAGAGAGGTGCGCTTGATGTATGGGGATCCCTTTTCATGGTCATTATGGGCTTGCTCATAATATTATCTGCCGGTTTTAACTGGTTGATTCTAATTTTTATTTTTCTGGTTCTCGGCCTTCTTTCAACAAAATACAGGCATGAATACAAGAAATCCATTGGAGTTTTTGAGGGAACAAGAAGTGCCAAGAATGTTATATCCAATGGAATAGTGCCCTTTGTAATGGCTGCCTTTGGATACTATGATGGATTCTTCGGAGGGTTCATAGGATCCGTTGCAACGGCAACCGCTGATACCATGGCAAGTGAAATCGGTGTTCTGCAGACACCACGCCTCATAACAACACTCCAAAGGGTGGAACCTGGGACTGATGGAGGCATATCCGTTGCTGGAACCGCCGCAGGGATAGCTGGGGCTGGTATAATTGGTTTATCAGCGTTTATGCTTGGTGTATGTCCAGATCCATTTAAATCAATGAAAATAGCTGTGATTGCAGGTACTGTGGGGTGCTTCATGGACAGCCTTCTGGGGGCCGTCCTTGAGAGAAGAAAGTACCTCAACAATGAGCATGTGAACCTCCTTGCAACAGTAACAGGGGCATTTATAGGGATTTTATTAGCATAGAGATCCATAAATTTAGGAAGGTGGGTAAATCATGAAAGGGGTAATAATGATAATAGATGGAATGGCCGACCGCCCCATTGAAAGCCTCGGAGGTAAAACACCTCTTGAGGCCGCGAAAACCCCCAATATGGACAGGCTGGCCAGTTCAGGTATCAATGGTATAATGGATCCCATAAAACCCGGGATCCGTGCAGGAAGCGACACATCACACCTATCCATACTGGGATATGACCCCTACACTGTATACACCGGACGGGGTCCCTTCGAGGCTGCGGGCGTGGGGCTGGATGTGAGGCCAGGGGACATTGCATTCAGATGCAACTTTGCAACCGCAGACGATGACCTTGTGATAACCGACAGGAGGGCAGGAAGAATAAGATCAGGGACATCCCAGATAGCTGAGGCCATCAACTCAATGACCCTCGATGGATTTGAGGACGTTGAAATAATCTTCAGGGAGTCAACAGGCCACAGGGCCGTCCTGGTCCTCAGAGGTCCCGGGCTGGGTGATAATGTATCAGATGCAGACCCCAAAACTGAAGGAAAGCCCCCAAAGAAGGTGAAGGCCCTTGATGGATCCCCTGAATCACAGAAAACCGCCGATATACTTAACATACTTGTGAGGGAATCCTATGAAATCCTCAGGGACAATCCCGTGAACACCGAAAGAATCAAAAATGGAGAAGCGCCTGCAAATATAATACTGCCAAGAGGTGCGGGTGCTGTTCCTGACGTTGAAAAATTTGAGGACCGTTACGGTCTTAGAGCAGCCTGTATCGCTGAGACAGGTCTCATAAAGGGTATAGGGCACATCGCAGGAATGGATGTGATTGATGTTGAAGGGGCCACCGGGGGTACAGACACCGACCTGGAGAGTATAAAGAATGCGATAAAAGATGCCCTTGATGATGAATACGAGTTTCTGCTCATAAACATAGATGGTGCAGACGAGGCAGGACATGATGGGGACCTTGAGGGTAAGGTTGAGTTCATAGAGATGGTTGACTCCATCCTCGGTGACATTATACGCGATGACATCTACTTCATACTCACTGCGGACCATTCAACACCGGTATCCGTCAGGGACCACACAGGGGACCCTGTCCCCATCACAATAAACGGGCCAGAGGTCAGGGTTGATGATGTGAGTGTATTCGGTGAAAGGGCCGCGGCTGCTGGCGGTCTATGCAGGATAAAGGGATCTGACGTCATGGACATACTACTTGACCTCATGAACAGAAAAGAAAAATTCGGGGCTTAAAATGAAGCAGAAAAAGCGATTATTCGGGACATCTGGCATAAGGGGTCGCTTTGGGGAGAAGGTGACGCTTGAACTTGCGGTGGATGTTGGAAGGGCCCTTGCAACCCACCTAGGAGGGGGTAAGGTCGTTGTTGGCTATGACACGAGAACATCCAGCCAGCTCCTTGAAAGTGCCCTGATTGCAGGGATAATCGAGTGTGGCTGTGACGTCATCAGACTCGGAATGGTGCCAACACCCCTTGTTGGTTACGCCACTTCAAGGCTGGGTGCCGACGCCGGTGTAATGATAACAGCATCCCACAACCCCGCACCCTACAATGGCATAAAGCTCTGGAACCCAGATGGAATGGCCTACAGCCCATCACAGGAACGCATCATAGAATCAATCATTCATTCCAGAGAATTTAAGATGAGGGGATGGGATGGCCTCGGCTCAGTGAAGGAAGCTGACCTCAGGGATGACTATGCTGATGCCGTCGCTGGAATGGTCAATATAGAAAAACCCCTCAAGGTGGTAATTGACTGTGGCTGCGGTGCAGCCTCCCACCTATCACCGCTCATATTCAGGATGGCCGGCTGCAGTGTTGTGACCCTTAATTCCCAGCCTGATGGGTTTTTCCCTGGCCGTGACCCTGAACCTGTCCCTGAGAACCTCTCTGAGCTCATGGAGACTGTCAGATCAACGGGGGCTGATCTGGGGATAGCCCATGATGGCGACGCCGACAGGATGGTGGCGGTGGATGACAGGGGAAGGTTCGCAAGTTTCGATAAACTCCTGGCCCTCATGGCAAGGGAGATAGGGGGCAAGATCATCACAACTGTGGATGCATCCCTCTGTGTGGATGAATGCCTTGGAGACTGCGGTCAGGTCATAAGGACACGGGTGGGTGACGTTCATGTGGCAAACTCCATCGCAGAGGAGGGCGCTAATTTCGGAGGAGAACCATCAGGGACCTGGCTGCACCCCGACTTCTGCATGTGCCCCGATGGGATACTCTCAGCCCTCAGGGTGGCCGAGCTCATCTCACGGAAGGGCCCCCTCTCGATGCTCCTGGATGAGGTCCCATCCTACCCCAATATAAGGGATAAAATTCCATGCCCCGATGATAAGAAGGGGCCCGTAATGGAGAGGGTGGCCTCTGAACTCAGCCATGAGTTCACCGACGCTGCAGAGATCAATACTATAGACGGGGTTCGAATATCGATGAAGGATGGAAGCTGGGTTCTTGTAAGACCCTCAGGGACAGAACCCTATATAAGGATAACCCTTGAGGGTAAGACCGAGGAGGAGGCCCGTCAGATCCATGAGAAGACCCGTGCTTACCTTGAAAATATGATAGGGTGATGATATGGAGGCTGTTGTCCTAACTGCTGGTGAGGGTACAAGAATGCGGCCACTCACACTTACAAGGCCCAAGACCATGCTGCCGGTTGCAGGCAAACCCATGGTGGAGTACAGTGTAAATGCCCTAAGAGATAATGGTGTCAGTGAGATAATCATGATAACCGGTTACCGTGAGGAGGTGGTTAGGTCCCATTTCGGTGACGGATCCGAATTTGGGGTCAATATAAGCTACGTGAAACAGGATGAACGCCTTGGAACAGCCCATGCAATAGCTCAGGCCGAAGGTATGGTGAGTGACGAGTTCATAGTCCTAAATGGCGACGTTATAATTGATCCACAGCTTGTGGATGATCTGATATCCACCTACAGTGATATGAAACCCGAAACACTGATGGTTCTCCGTGAAGTTCCCGACCCCAGTTCCTTTGGGGCTGTCAAACTTGAAGGGGACCGTGTGCGGAATATAATCGAAAAACCATCCCCTGATGTTGATGCAGGTAACCTCATAAATACTGGCATATATGTGTTCAGTCCGGCTGTCTTTGATTACATAAAACAGACTCCCCTTTCCCCTCGGGGAGAGTATGAGATAACGGATACCATAATGATGCAAGTGAGGGATGACCTCCCAGTAAGGGCCATAGTATCAGAGAGGGAGTGGATAGATGTTGGAAGGCCATGGGAGCTCCTGGATGCCAGTGAAAAGCTCATGAATGGCCTTGAAGGAGCCATCCATGGAAAGGTGGAGGAGGGTGTGACCATCCACGGTCCGGTGGTGGTGGGTGATGGAAGCATTATAAGGTCGGGTACCTACATCCAGGGCCCTGTTTACATTGGTAGAGACTGCGACATTGGACCCAACTGTTACCTCCGTGCCCATACATGTATAGGGGACAATGTGAGCATCGGCAATGCTGTTGAGATCAAGAATTCCATCATAATGGATGGTACCAACGTCAACCATCTCAGCTATGTGGGTGACTCCGTCATAGGGGCAGAGTGCAACATAGCAGCCGGTACCAATATAGCCAATCTGCGTTTTGATGATGGTTCTGTGCATATGAGGGTTAAGGAGGAGTCGGTGGACACGGGTCGCAGGAAGCTTGGAGCAGTTTTCGGTGATGGTGTGAAGACCGGTATAAACTCAAGCTTCAATCCCGGTGTCAAGGTTGGGAAGGGTTCCCGTATCGGTGCCGGCTGCGTCATATACGAGGATGTGCCCTCTGATAAACTTGTTATACTCAAACAGGAGTACATTATAAGGGACTGATGGTGGTTCTACTGTGTCTTACCATGTATTTGAAGGCGCCAGAATAATCGGGGACGTGGAGATAGGTGATGGCTCATCTGTATGGTACAACGCTGTTTTGAGGGGTGACATAGAACCTATAAGGATCGGATACCGGTCCAATATCCAGGATAACTGTGTTGTCCATACAAGCAGCGGTTACCCGGTGAAGGTGGGAAACCATGTTTCTGTGGGTCACGCTGCGGTTCTCCATGGGTGCACCATACAGGATAATGTGCTGGTTGGCATGAATTCAACCATACTCAACGGGGCCCTCGTGGCTGAAAATTCAATTGTTGGTGCAGGTGCGGTTGTCACCTCAGGTAAAAGTTTCCCGCCTGGAAGTCTCATCGTGGGGGTACCCGCAAGGGCTGTTAGGGAGCTCAATGATGATGAGATAGAGTCCATAAGGGAGAATGCAGAGAGGTACTTCCACCTGGCGCAGGAATATGAAGACTGAAAACCAAGCAGACCTATAACTGTAAACATGGTTGAAGAGTGATTCTATGGTCAGAGTTCGTCCAGTAATTCATAAAATGGAGCCATATATACCTGGAAGATCCATAAAGGAAATAGCAGAGAATTATGGCCTTAAAGAGAGTGATATAATCAAGCTGGGGTCCAATGAGAACCCCCTAGGTCCATCGCCAGCCGCAGTGAAGGCGATGGAAGGGGAACTTCAATCCGCCCACAGGTACCCTGAATCAAACCTTGAAGATCTTTATGATGCTATAGCAGATTATGCAGGCGTAGATGGAGACCAGGTCATAGTGGGTGGTGACGGCGCAGATGAGATCATTGAGGTACTGGGTAAAACATTCATTGACCCTGGAGACGCCTTCGTTGTGCCGATGCCATCATACATGTACTATGAATACACCCTCCAGGCACATGATGCAAGGCCAGTTCATGCACGGTGGGATGTTGAGGAGAACCGCCTTGACCTTGAATCGGTCCTTGATGCGATTGATGACTCAACCCGCCTGGTCTTTCTCTGCACACCCAACAACCCCACAGGAGGTCTTATAGATAAGAAAGAGATAAAGGCTGTTGCAGAGTCCACAGACGCCCTTGTGGTTGTTGACGAAGCCTACTTCGAATTTGCAGGTGTCAGCAACGTGGACCTCTTATCTGACCATGAGAACATCTTTATAATGAGGACCTTCTCGAAGGTTATGGGTCTTGCAGGGATGAGGATAGGTTACGGCCTTGGAAGCCCCGAGGTTATAGAGTACATGCACCGGGTTAAACCCGTATTCAGTCTCACAAGGCTATCCCATGCAGCGGCCCTCGCAACCCTACAGGACAGGGGATACCTTGAAAAATCCGCAGAGTACTCCATAAGGAGCCGGGAATACCTGTATGAGAAACTTAAAAATTTTGAAAGCCTCAGAGTATTTGAATCATATGCAAACTACATCCTCATTGATGTGAGGGGTACTGGTAAAACCGCCGCTGAACTTGCAGAGGAGCTCCTCAGGAGAGGGATCATCGTGAGGGACTGTACCTCATTTTCAGGTCTCGATGAGTACTGGATAAGGGTGAGTGTTGGAACCCTTGAGGAGGATAAACGGTTCCTTGAGGTTCTCGCCGAGATCATTTCGTGATTTCAATGAAAATAGGTTCAATGGCAGTTTCAACCCTTGAATATCCACGTAAACTCTCCCTTGTGATATTCACGGGGGGTTGTAACTTCAGGTGCCCCTACTGCCATAACCCTGAACTCATAGACGGTGGTGTGGAAGCTGATCTCTCAGATATCCTGAAGGATATGGAAAAATACGCCGACTTTGTTGATGCCGTCGTGGTGAGTGGTGGCGAGCCCCTCCTCCAGGTGGACGATGTTGAGGTAGTACTGCGGCACGCGCGTTCCCTGGGGCTCCATACAAAACTTGACACCAATGGCTACTCCCCTGGGGCCCTCCGGAGGTTGCTGCCCTTGCTTGATTATGTTGCAGTGGATGTGAAGGCCCCCTTCCACCGTTACAGGGAACTAGCCGGTGCGAGATGTGATGGTGTTAGGGAGAGCCTCCGTCTTCTTGCAGGCTCAGATGTTACTGTTGAATGCCGTACAACCTTTGTGCCGGGCCTCATGGACGAGGAGGACCTTAAGATTATCGCAGAGTCCATAGACTGTGACATCTACGTTATCCAGCAGTTCAGGAACAGGGTGGTCCTGGATGAAAAATTGAAGGACCTTGAGCCCCCATCACCACGAATGCTCAGGGAACTTGCACTCAAGATCAAAAAATATTTCAGGAAGGTTAAGATACGCACCGAGGAATTCGGAGAGGAAGAAATTCAATAATCGGGGGGAGATACCAAATTGCCCATACTATCATTCAGCAGCAGGGACATTGACCTTGTAACAGGAAAAAGGACCATGACCATACGCCGTAAATGGAAAAGACCCCTCAAGGTAGGTGATCGCCTTCACTGTTACTGGAACCTTGTCTCCAAGGACCGTGAGAAGGTATTCGAGGCAGTGGTCACAGACGTTGAAACCGTCAGTTTCGGTGAGCTCAGGAAAAACGATGCGCTGGCAAGGGAGGATGGTTTCAGGGATGCCAGAGAACTGGAGGAAGAATTCAAAAGGATGTATCAGGGTGATGTGGATGATGAAACCGAATTCCAGGTTATAAGGTTCAGGAAGCTTCCGGTAGAGGAATGGGAGGGTAAAAAGATCGATGAAAAGGCCATGATAACCAGGAGGGCTGACATACTCTTTGATTCAGGAAAATTCAATAAGTCCCGCCTGTGTTACACTGCAGCCCTGCGAATCGACCCTGAAGATGTTTACGTGCTCAACAGACTGGCGGACAATCTCACAAGGCTTGGGAGATTCGATGAAGCCCTTGAAAACTACAGGAAAGCCATAAGAATAGATCCTGAAAATCCGTATATATGGAACAACATGGCCATAACCCTCCTTAATGCCGGTGACGTGGATAAGGCGCTTGAGGCAAGTTCAAGGGCGCTGAAGATAAGGCCCCATGACCCTGCCCTGCTTTACTGGAGGGGTGTTATGCTCGAGGTGGCTGAAAAACCTTTTGAAGCCCTTGAATTCTATGAGAAGGCAATTGAAAGGGACCCCCGGAATGCTGAATTATGGACCGCAAGGGGAAACCTGCTCTCAGAACTGGGAAGGACAGAGGATGCCCTTGAATCCTACAACAATGCCCTTGAACTGGTTCTTGAAGATGAACAGGACCCCAATCTCTGGAATCGCAAGGGCAACGCCCTTCTTGAGCTTGAAAGATTTGATGAGGCCGTTGAATGCTACAGAAGGGCCATTGAAATGGATCCAGAGAATGATGTCTACTGGACCAACCTTGGTGTTGCGCTGCTGGAACTTGAAAGATTTGAGGAGGCCCTGGACTCATTCAACAGGGCCCTCCAGTTAAACCCTGAAAATGAGGATGCGGAGATACTCCGGGAGGAGTGCCTTGAAAACCTCTAAGCATTTTCAAGTTTATCAATAGCTTCTCTCACAAGGGATATTCCCCATTCCGCCATTTTAGTGGCATTCTCCTGTGTATCAGACTCCGCAAAGCATCTGAATATTGGTTCCGTGCCCGAAGGCCTTATTATAACCCAACCATTATCCCTGAAGATTTTAACGCCATCAGTTGTATCTATATCTCTAACACCCGGTTCACTCTTCACCATTTCAGTCACCAGTTTCATGACATCCCCCTTGATTTCATCGGGACATTTTATCTTCTTTTTCTCGGAGTAATATGATGGCAGCTCTGATACAAGTTCAGAGAGGGGCCTTCCTTCATGTGCCATTATCTCAAGGATTTTTGCGGCTGTAAGGGCGGCATCCCTCCCATATACAAAGTCAGGAAATATCAAGCCACCATTCTCCTCGCCTCCAAAAAGGCCCCCTGTCTCTTTAAGTTTTCTGGCCACAAGGAGGTCCCCCACAGCGGTTGTTATCACCTCACCATTATTCTCCTCTGCCACGTCATATATTGCTGAGGATGTCGCAACTGTCGTAACTATTATTCCGCCAGCGTTCTCCTGAAGCATCCTCTTCTCAACAAGGGCGAAGGTCCTATCACCGAGGACAAACTGGCCCTTCTCATCTATACATATTGTTCTATCGGCGTCGCCATCATGGGCTATCCCCAGATCAGCCCCCGTTGATCTGACAGTCTCCATGAGCTCAGAGAGGTTCTCAGGGACAGGTTCAGGGTCACGGCCAGGGAAAAACCCATCAGGCTGGGAATTAAGGGTCACAACACTGCAGCCCAGTTTCCTGAGGATGTAGGGCATTGTGTAGGATCCGGCGCCGCAACCGCAGTCCACAACTACCCTGAAGTTTCTCTTTCTGATGGCCTCTGCATCAACCCTCTTTATAACCTCCTCCTGGTACTCATCTATTATGCCCTGGTTAACTGTTAGATGACCCATCTCATCCCATGAAGCCCTCTTAAATTTTTCCTGGAAGAATATATCCTCTATTTCCTCCTCCATATCATCCGGGATACCTATACCGTCAGCGTCAACGAATTTTATGCCATTGTACTCTGGGGGATTGTGGGAAGCGGTTACGATAACACCCCCCTCATAGTAATTCCTCACCGCATACTGGACCGCCGGTGTTGGCAGTATTCCCAGATCAACAACATCGCATCCACTTGATAGGAGGCCTGATATAACTGCATTTTTTATCATGACCGTGGATGTCCTTGTATCCCCTCCAACAGCGATTTTACCATCTACAATGGAACCATATGCCGCTGCAAGTTTAGATGCAAATTCAGGTGTTAAAACCTCATTTGCAAGTCTCCTAACACCAAATGTACCGAAAAGCCTTTTCATTTTTATAACCTCATGTATGATTATTGATTGCAAAGGAGCTCAATAGACTTCCACACATAAACTGCAAGATATTCTAAACTTCCACCCTATACACCACAAAGTCCCTATTTCTGTAGACCTTCCGTGAATACGGGGGTGTTTTTCTGTTTTTAGTGTCAAGAATTATATAACCTACCCTATCCATTCTGATGTCATCCTCTGTATACTCAAGGGTGACGGTGTATTTCCTGGCATCAATCGTGCCTCTAGATCCCGGGGCGTAGCCACCTGCAGATACCGGTTGCCCTGCAATAGAAACGATTAAAGGCTGAATATGGTAATCAGACACGACAACGGTTTTATGGTCCCCATTATATTTGAACCACTGGGCTACTTCCAGTTCAGATTCGGAAACCTCCGGCTTCACGGTGCTTGCAATTCCATAACCGCTGCACAGGGAGTAAACTGAGATGAAAAAAACCAGAACATAAACAGGCCACCTACTATCAGCCACCTTCATTGAATTGAATATGCTGGCCCCCATTGCTGCCGCAGGGAAGAGTGCGAAGTACAGTATCCTATCTGATAGGACCTTCAATCCCACAGTGTAACCGGCACTCAGAGCCAGGACAAATATGAACCAGCTTGCCATCAGGATATCACTCCTCTCCCTTCTTTTAAGTGCACAGATTAACCCTGTAAGTGCAAGCACTGTGAGCAACGCCCCTAAATGGTTCAGAGACCCCCCACTGGAAAGTGGATCTGCCGGTGGTGGCCTGAAGAAAAACCCATATTTAAGTAGAAGAGGCGCATACCAGATCATCGCCAGTATGAAACCTGTTAGGATAATCACCATGAGATTTCCAGGTTTTATGGAGTGCCTAAAGATTCTGGAAGCCAGAGTTGAGATTAAAACCACTGCAAGGGCCATTGAGGCGGATAAGAGGTGTGTTAACATCAGAATGCCAAAAATTAGGCCAGTGAAGACTGGATAAATTTTAGAATCATTTTCCATGGAAATGCAATAACCATAAACAAAAAAGGGCACAAATATCATGGCCAGGGATTCTGGAATGGGCATGATTATCCTTAAGAGGAATGGGCTTGAAATTGAAAGCATTCCGGTCAAAAATCCTGTCAGAGATCCGTAGAGCCTTCCTGCAATATAAGAAAATGACAGAATAATCATAAATGCCATCACAGGCTGTATGGATCTTGCCACAGTTAAAAAGCCAAGGCCAGTGATTTTAACAAGGAGAGTCAGCATTATATGGAAAAGGGGTGGATAACAGATTGGTCTCCCGTAAGGGGCACATGTAAGTGGATCCCAGAACACGATGCCCCTCTCCATATAAAGCATAGAGTTATGTGCGTGGTAATAGATATCCCATGTAAGGGGGGTGCTGTACTTCAGGGATGGTAAGAGTGGGAGGAGGAATGCAAAGATCGGAGGTAGAATGGTCAATATCACAGTGGCGTTCCTCTTGACAATCTCCATGGGTATCCCCGGTCTGCTCTTCATGGGTATAGAATGAGGTTTGTTATCATGGTTATTAAGGATATCCTCTCTGAAAACAGAAAATTTGTTAAGGAAGAAGGGCCTCTTCTGAACGCAAAACCAGCAAAGGGCCTCTGCATCATCACCTGTATGGACTCAAGGCTCACAGAATTCCTTGAGGAGGCCCTCGGGATAGGCAGGGGTGATGCAAAGATAATAAGGAATGCAGGAAACATCGTGGATGATGGTGCTTTGAGGTCAGCTGCAGTGGCCATATATGCCCTTGGTGTGCGGGAGATAATCATAGTGGGGCACACAGACTGTGGAATGACACGCCTTGATAGGGATCAGATAGTATCAGAGATGAGGAAACTTGGCGTTGAGGAGGATGTCATTGAAAATTTCAGCCTCAGCACACTTAACCCAATAGCCGATGAGGAGGAAAACGTGATCGAGGGTATCAGGAGGCTGCGGTCATCGCCACTTATACCTGAATCAGTAAAGGTCCATGGCCTTATAATTGACATAGCCACAGGTGAACTGAAACCATTACATATGGATGAGTGAACTAGCTCCCAAATGATTTTAACCTGATGGCCGCTGGTTTCTCAACAACTATCTCCAGTGCCCCGCGATACTCCTTAACCCTTCCGGTTACCTGGATCCTCATTCCACCTAAGATTTCAGGACTCAGTTCCATGGCCTCCGAGACGGATTTAAATGCCACAGCGGTTACTGTTCCTGTCCCATCATTTATTTTTAAAAGTAAAATCCCGGATTCGAGTTCATGAACCGCCTCCACTGTACCCTCAACTGTAATCTCCCTGTCCATCATGGACCTGTCCAGATCTGAAACTCTAACAATGGGGGGTGTGAGTGATGCTGATGATACTATCATTCCAATAAACCCCACTATTCCGATTAAAACCGATATGAGGAGCAGTGCCCTGTCATCCAGTATGAAACCCATGATATTATGTAATACGAATGGATATTTAAATATTACTGGGGTTTAGCATCAGGCCCTGAACATTGACTCTATACGGGAAACCGTATCAATGTCCTCAGGGCTCAGATCATCCCTTATGCGTTTTACAACAGGAAATCGAAGGGAGTAGCCGCTCTCATACTCAGGGCTGCGGACTATTTCACTGTAGGCCACCTCAAGTATTATTTCGGGCCTGACCCGCAGTTTCCTCCCCTTCCTCTCAATGGCAAGATTCTCCATCCTCTCTGAGAGTTCCTGGAGGGTTTCATCATCCAGTCCCGTTGCAACATGAGCCACCGTTACAAGCTCACCTGTATAATCATCCCTTGCAGCCAGAAGGTATGAACCAATGAGGTGGGCCCTTTTTCCGCGACCATAGGTACCGCCAACCACAATGAGGTCCAGTGTTTCGGGTTCGGCCTTGAATTTAAGCATCTTTTTACCCCTTATACCAGGTATATAGGGTGACTCTGTGTCCTTTATCATTATACCCTCATGACCCTCCCTTATTGATTCCCTGAAGAGCCACAGGGCTTTCTCAATATTATCTGGGCGCACATCAACCATCCGGCTCGCCTCAATCTCCCCTGGAATCTCCGAGATGATTGATTCAAGAACCCTCCTCCTCTCCCTAAGTGGTTCGTCGATAAGGGGCCTTCCATAATAGAGTACGTCGAAGAGGAAGAGGGAAAGGGGAACCTTCCTCCTCAATCGTTCTATATCATACTTTCTCCTGACCCGCTGGAGTATGTACTGGAATGAAGCGGGTCTGCCCTCAATTGTGACGATGATCTCACCCTCAACTATGTAGTCTTCATCCGGGAGCGCCTTTTCAACGCCATCAAGGATGTCAGGGACCGCCGCAGTTATGTTTTCAAGTCTCCGTGTGAAAATGGATACCTCGTCTCCCTTTCTGTGTATCTGGACCCTTATACCATCATACTTTGTCTCACAGAATGCCCTTCCAAGTTCCCCTATCGCAGATTCTATGCTCTCAGCAAGCTGTGCAAGCATTGGCTTTACAGGCCTTCCAGGTTCAAGGTTCAGCTTCTCAAGGCCCGAATTACCCTCCTCCATTGCAACGACGGCCACCATACCCAGGTCATTGGTGAGCATGTGGGCCCTCTCAACAAGTGAGGGGTCGGCTCCTGAGGCCCTGGAGATGGCATCCCTTATGATACCCTCTGCAACCCCCACCCGGAGTTCCTCAAGGACCGTCCTGGTGATGTAACGTGCCTCAAGGGGTTTTGCCTGGGATAGTACCTCAACGAGTATTCCTATCTTTCTTGCCTGGGCCCTTTCACCTGTTACAGATGTCAGTGAGCGCAGTTTATCATAAACAAATTCAACCGTGAGTGGTTGCGAAAAGAAGGTTGTCTGGGTTTTCTTTGAGAAGAGTTTCTCACTTGCGAGTCCTATATCACCCTCTTCCCTTATTGCATCTTCTATTTCATCAACCGAAACCCCCACGACTGTTGATATTGCCCTCATGAGAAGTTTGATGCCAACCCCGAGTTCCTCCTCACTCCAGATTGGGAAAACCCTTCCAAGCATGAGGAGGGTCACCACAGGTAAAAGGTCCCTTTCAACGCTGCTGAAGAGCTCTGCAAGGATATCTGTCTTTTCTAGGCGCTTTGTTGTTGATTCCAGTTCTCTGTAGACCTCTGCAAGTTCAATATAGAGCAATCTATCCAACTCCATCGTCTGTAAAGTGTCTGAAGAGGCTCCATGCCCATCCAATTGCCTCATCATCCCTTGAAAAGAGGAACCGTGATGGATCATAGAGGCCATCTGATAGGAAAAGAGATAGGGCCATTGAACCCTCCGTTATTATGAGGCTGAACTTAAGCTTCGCTGGTATGGAATGAATACCAGCATTCTGAGGCAAATCAGTTCCAATGGAGGCTATAAGGTCCTCTGAAAGTATTATCTCAACCTCCGTCCCTGACCTCAGGAGATCCTCATAGAAGGGGTGATATACCCCAGATAGGACCCAGACCCTCTCTGAATTCAGGGAGTTCTTTGCAATCACCTCATATGGTTCCATGAGGTTCTCTGGCTTTGATTCGAGAATAGTGGCCCCTGCGAGTGCTTCTATGCTGGATAGTAGGTGATCCGGTATTGATGACAGGTCATGGTCAAGGAAGAATTCTGACAGATCTTTAAGAGCAAGGAGTGACCCTATGATACCCTGAACTTTAAGGGATATTATCCTCCCCGTTACCGAAAGTTCATACTTGCGGTTGGTCCTTGAGACCAATCTTTTCTCTTCAAGCTGATATATAGCATGTAAAATCGTTGATGAACTCGATCTTATGACTGACCTCATCTCTGATAGCTCCATGGGACCATTCATGAGGGCGAGGAGGATTTTCAGTCTCACCTCAGAGCCAAAAATGAACCTGACATCCTCTTTGACTTCGCTGTACCCTTCCAGCAAGGATTCACCTCATCATCTTCTATTCAAGGAAGACATCAAATTTTCCGCTGACACCACATATGGGGCATGGTTCGGGTGGTGCCTTCCTTGCGCATAGATAACCGCACACACGACACCGGAGTACCGGGATCTTAAGGCCAAATTTTCCAATCAAATATTTTTCCATATTTCTTCTCTCAGGGATTGATTTAAACTCCACATCCTCATCCGCAACGTAGAGGCCGCAGTAGCATGTTCCATACTCTTCAAGATCATAGTCCCTGTAATCACAGGGGCATACTATATCGCTGTCCTCCTCTGGATTACCAGATGCAAGCCGGCAGGGGCAGGAATCATATCCATACCTCTCACGGTTTGTGAGGATCCCCCGCAGGAGTTCCATGACAAATTCCCTGTCAGGGTTGATTTTATAGCCTGATCTCTCTGCAGATTCCCTGATCTCTCTGTAGAGTGCTTCAAGTTCATCAGCCATGATGATCCCCTACCTGATGGCTGATTTTATTGAGATTGAATCGAATCCCACAATAACATCCTCATCATCTATCACAAGTGTGGGGAATGAGAGGGATGGGTTCCACTTTCGAAGTTCCTCGAGGGCTTTTTCTCGTTCATCACCCTGGAGAAGGTCGACGTATATGTAATCATAGGCCACCCCAAGATCTTCCAGCAATTCACGGGTTTTTTTGCACCAGCCACATGTGCTCAGGGCAAAAAGCCGGATCTTTGCCTTTTTGGTGCCGTTGACATGTTCAAATTTCATTTGACCACCACTGTAATTTCTGTTACTGAACCATATTAACTGTTGGGAATAGAACCGGCACAGTAGATGCAACTGTTGCCGTCCCCTCCTCAGACCGGGGGTGCCACAGACATTCCAGAGCCCCTATTCATAAGTGCTTCAATCACCTCTGAGGATCCTCAGGGCGCAGTATTCCCCGCACATGGTGCACATCTCTGAATCATCGATGGGGCACTGCATCCTGTATTCTGCGGGTTTTCTTGAGTCGAATGCCATTTCAAACTGTCTATTCCAGTCAAAGGATTTCCTTGCATTTGCCATTTCAAGTTCAGACTTCCATGCCCCTGGCAATTTGCTGGCGGCGTCCGCGGCCTGTGCAGCTATCCTGGAAGCCACCACCCCCTCAATAACATCCTCAACGCCTGGTATGGCGAGGTGTTCCGCGGGTGTTACATAGCAGAGGAAGTCAGCCCCATTCATTGCCGCGACTGCACCACCGATGGCCGCGCTTATATGGTCATACCCGGGGGCCATGTCTGTGACTATAGGGCCAAGGACATAGAACGGTGCGCCATCACAGACAGACTTCTCTATCTTCATGTTTGCTGCGATCTGGTCTAGTGGCATGTGGCCAGGACCCTCAACCATGCACTGGACATCTGCATCACGGGCCCTTGATACAAGATCCGCAAGGGTTAGCAGTTCCTGGATCTGTGGTATATCCGATGCATCTGCAAGGCAGCCGGGTCTAAGACCATCCCCAAGGCTCAGTGTTATATCGTATTCATATGCCAGTTCAAGGAGGTAGTCATAGTTGCTGTAGAGGGGGTTTTCTTCCTGGTTGTGGATTATCCAAGCCGCAAGGAATGCTCCTCCCCTACTCACTATACCCATTATCCTGTCTGATCGCTGGACCCTCTCAACTGTCTCAAGGGTTATCCCGGAGTGCACTGTCATGAAGTCAACGCCATCCCTGGCCTGGTTCTCTATTGTCCTGAACATGTCATCCTCATCCATGTCCACAACGGATCCACTGGATTCAAAGGCCTTAACACCAGCCTCATAGATGGGTACTGTTCCAACGGGTACGTCTACAGCTTCCAGTATAGACCTTCTGACTTCCCGGAGCATTGTACCGGTACTTAGGTCCATGACCGCATCTGCACCATATTCTACGGCGGTCATTGCCTTTTCAACTTCAAGATCAATGTCCTCCATCTTTGAGGATGAACCAATATTTGCATTTATCTTCGTTGAAAGGCCATCCCCTATGCCGCATGGTGATGAACTTCTATTAACATTGGATGGTATGACAGCCCTGCCATCTGCAATGCTTTTTATGAGAATCTGAATATCAATGTTCTCCTTCCGGGCTACCTCCTCCATTTCGGGGGTTATATTGCCCTTTTTTGCATCTTCCATCTGAGTCACTTTGATCCCTCAATCTTAATATATGGACATCAATAAAAATAATTTCATGATTAGGAAGCTCCGTGCAAGGGACATAATGCTGCGGGATGTTATTGTGGCTAATCCAGAGGATCTTGTGGCTGCTGCCAACCTCAAGATGGTCCGTGCAAATGTCGGTGGTGTACCCGTTGTGGAGGACGGCAGGCTTGTTGGGCTTATAACACACAGAGATATTCTTCTTGCCGGTGGTGAGGCCCTGAAACTGCGGGTGAAGGATATCATGAGCAAGGACCTTGTTGTTGTCCATGAGGATACGCCAATAAGCAGGATAAGCAGGATAATGGCAGATACAGGCTATCAGAGATTGCCTGTTGTGAAAAATGATAGACTCGTGGGCCTTATAACTCAGAGCTGCATCATAAAGGCTGTTGCAGACCACCTTTAGAGTTATACAAGTGGTTCAGGTGACACTGGATTTTTTTCTGGATTTTTATTACCCGCAGCTCCTATTCTTTCCATTCTGAGTTCAATGAATCTCTTACCCTTTTTTGTGCATGCGTATATGGGTATTGAGGAGCCAACTTTAAGAAGAGCTCTTCTATCCGCTATCCTCCTTATGTATTTTGATGCGCATGATGTTACAACATCACATGTATTGATTATCTTCTCTGCGCCCCTGTAATCTATTCCTGTGAGGTGAACTGCAAAGAGGTATATTTCTTCATCCCGAATTTTCCTTAACTGCTCTGCCTCATCTGGATCCTTAACTGTGACTGCAACTCTTCGGTAGCCCATTTCGAGTGCCCTTTCAACGCCCTTAACCTGGTCTATTGTTGCCTTATGAGTGTCAAGAACATTTTCAGGACCAATTTTTTCTATAACATTCTTTTTGGGGGATGTGCTAATGAAACCTGATATCCTCCCACCTATACCCTGTGCAAGTTCCGGTTCTGTTACAATGACTGTTCCTGCTCCATCGCAGACCATCACGGCCGCTTCCACCTCCCCCTCAGCAAGGAGCGTTGAGATAATCTCTGAGATACCAAATGATAGAAAATCCCTCATCCTTAATTCACGGTTGGCTGTGCACATGCCAAAATCCTTGATGCGGAATTCAATATTCTGGCGGACCGCCTCGGGTGTGATCTTTTCAATGCCACGATACCTGTGAAAGAGGGGGCAGTAGTGGATGAGTGGCTTAGATACATGGACCACCTTACCGTCCCTCACTGTAACCCTGGTTTTGCCCAGGGCCTCTATTACATGTTCATCCACAGAGAACACCTCAACGCTGGGGATATGGAAATCCATCGGCGGGATCAGGTTTCAGGATCAGTGAAGCATCTGACCTAAGAAGCGCATTTACAGTTGCACTGAATGAGCATAGTGTTCCTATACCACATGCAACCCTCTCATCACCAGATATGATATCCACAGTTATATAATCTTCCATTCTTACATTTTCCCTTACACCTGCCCTGCCCATTCTGTGGAGGATCCTGTTACCCAGTGCCCCCATGGATCTGCCAAGCCAGAAATGTTTGAGTGGGCAGAGGTCACAGTAATTCCTGAAGAGCCTGTTCCACTTACTGCTCCCAAATCCTGCATCGATTTCAGCCCTTATGGTAGCATATGCTATGCAGCACCCCCAGTTCCTTCCAATAACCCTTCCATTCTCAATAAGATAGGAGTGGACCCTTCTACCCCTCCATTCAAGTCTTCCTGTGATCCCCCTCTCGTACTTCTCCATTCCGGTGTTACGGGACCTTAGTGAGGCAAGTTCTTTTCTGATTGACCCAATCCTTGAAGCTGCTATGTTGATTGCGCAGACCGGGCAGAACCCTGATGCCGCAGATATAATTTCTTCACCACTCTTAGAATAGAGAACAACCTTTATACCTGCCCCCTCCCTTTTAACCTCCACGGAACCCCCCTCTGACCATACCCTGGAGATGACCCTGGATGCTGTGTTAACAACCCTTCCATACCCTGCCATTTCTGCAACGCGCTTCTGGTCCATTTTATCTGTAAGAAATGGTTTCAGGACATCTGCAAGGTCATCATCAATAAAACCAGCATTTATCTGTGCATCGAGAACTGCCGGGGCCCATGTTATGTCCGACCCCTCTCCAGCCAACTCTCCAGAGGAATCCAGTATACGTGCCCTGACGCCCTCAGGGTACTCTGAGGTTTCAACGATGAATCCCTCCTCTGAGAGATGCCTGAGTACCAGGTGACAGGCACCACATGCACCCTCTGAAAGATCAAGACCCCTGATCTGCATGGCCCTCCCCCACTGCAAGTGACTGATTGTATTTATGTTACCACCCAGTAATAATGGTTGCATCTTGGGGGCTTTCATGCATCCTAGGTGTTTAACAGAAAAGTTTAAATGAGATGAAAACTGATTTTTTATAAGCTACGCCGGGGTGGCTCAGCTGGTTAGAGCGCACGGCTCATAGGGTATTAAGCAGTGCTCTGACTTTTTCCTGGGATACCGTGAGGTCGCGGGTTCGAATCCCGCCCCCGGCATCCTGAAACCATTTTTTCCTATTATACATGCATGATCACCTCTTTATGGTAGCAATACATCACCAGTAATTTACAGACTCCAGTCAATTTTGCTATTCAGTGTCCCTAGGGCCACATCACAGTCATTTATCGAATCCACTTAATCCCCTATTCTTATGCGGTAAGCCACATCCACCCGCTTCAATGCAGTGCAGGTCATGATGTGATCTTTAAACCTGTAAAAATCATTAATATTAATTCAGTGACATACATATACTGCGATAGGATTTAAAGAGGGTTGGAATGCCTAGAAGATATGAGGGTATGGCGTACTGGGAGATGGTCAGCCGGCAGATGGGCCTCATTTCAAAGGCCGAACAGTTAAGGCTAAGGAATTCAACTGTTTCTGTAATTGGATGTGGGGGTATAGGGGGGGCTGCAGTTGAGATGCTTGCAAGGATGGGTGTAGGCAGGATTCGGATAATAGACAGCGACGTATTTGATGTCTCAAACATCAACAGACAGCTCATGAGTAGCTTCAGCGCCCTCAAGCTCCCCAAGGTTGAAGTTGCAGCAGAACGCATCAGGAAAGTGAACCCCTTCGCTGATGTTGAGGTATTTCATGAGTGTTTCACAGAAAAAAATGCCTCAACCATAATTGATGGGAGTGACGCCGTGGTGGACGCCCTTGATAACATAACCTCAAGGGTCATGGCGGCAAGAAGATGCAGCAAGGAGGACATACCATTCGTACATGGAGCCATACACGGATCCATGGGCCAGGTGAGCGTCTTCACATCCGATTCCCCCTCCTATGAGGAACTTTTCAATCTACCATCTGCGGGTCTTGAACTTACAGGGGATGTTAAGGCTAAGCTTAAAGAGCTATCCTCTGAAACTCCGCCGGTCATAGGGCCTGTGGCCAATGTTACCGGGTGTTTGCAGGCGGCTGAGGTTTTTAAACTGATAACCGGTAAGGGCGATTTAATAGTCGCGCCGAGGATTCTGAAATTTGATCTGCTCCTTGGCGAACCATTCAAAATTGTCGAACTGTAATGACCAAAAAATATATAAACCAGTAGAAGGAAAGTTACTTCCGGTGACAGTTAAGCTCATGCCACGGAGGCATAACCCATGTCAGATAAGATTGGAAGAATAATAGCTAAAATGGATGAATGCGGAGTAAAATTCGTCCGCCTTCAGTTTGTGGACATACACGGAAAACCAAAAAACATGGCAATACCCCTGGTAAGGCCAGACCAGATAGAGGACATAATAAAGGACGGTCTCCTCTTTGATGGGTCATCAATTGAGGGATTCGTCGACATAAACGAAAGTGACCTGGTCCTCAAGCCGGACCCTGACACCTTCTCAACACTTCCATGGAGACCAGAGGAAAAGGGTGTCTGCAGATTCATCTGTGACGTATACTGGCCAGAAGGAAAACCATTCGAGGGAGACCCAAGATACGTCCTGAAAAAAGCCCTTGACAAATACGCCCACCTAGGCTACGAATACAACGTTGGACCGGAACCCGAATTCTTCATCCTGGACCAGGATGAGGATGGGAACATAATACCCCACGACTGCGGCGCATACTTCGATGTGGAACCAGTGGACCAGGGTACAGACTTCAGAAGAAAACTCGTGATGGACCTTGAGGCCCTTAACTTCGATGTTGAGGTAAGCCACCACGAGGTCGCCCCTGGGCAGCATGAGATAGACTTCAAATTTGACAAGGCACTTAAAACAGCAGACGCCGTCATAACCTTCAAGCAGGCAATAAAGGCCATAGTGGACAAGATGGGGTACATGGTAACCTTCATGCCAAAACCATTCTTCGGTGAAAACGGTAGCGGTATGCACTGCCACCAGTCACTCTTCAAGGACGGTGAAAACGTATTCTACGACCCTGACACCGAGACACAGCTATCAGAGGAGGCAATGTACTTCATAGGAGGGCTCCTCAAGCATGCCCCTGCACTATCAGCTGTGTGTGCACCTACAGTCAACTCCTACAAGAGGCTCGTACCTGGCTATGAGGCCCCTGTGTACATCGCATACGGTCTCAAAAACAGGTCAACCCTTGTGAGGATCCCTGCATCCCGTGGTAAGGGGACACGTGTGGAACTAAGGATGCCTGACCCCTCATGCAACCCGTACCTTGCATTTGCAGCCATGCTGGAAGCGGGTATGAACGGTATACAGAACAGGATTGACCCCGGCGAACCAACTGAAATCGATGTATTCGAAAAATCCATGGATGAGCTCAAGGAAATGGGAATCAAAACCCTCCCATCAAGTCTCTGGGAAGCATACCATGCCCTTGAGGAGGACGACGTCATCAAGGGAGCCCTTGGAGACCATGTCTATGAGAAGTTCATGGAGATAAAGCACAAGGAATGGGACGACTACCGGGTGAGGGTCTTCAAGTACGAACTTGAAAAATACCTGGACATCTAACCCTCCTTTTTTATTAAACTTTAAATAACTCCCCTCCCTATTTTTTATATGGTGTTTGCTGATGGCTGAAGAGACCAACCAGAAGATGATGGAGATTTTAAGGATCCTTGCAGAGCACGACGACGTCCTTGGAGCAAAGATAATAGCATCAGAACTTAAAAAGAAGGGCTACGACCTTGGAGAGCGTGCTGTCAGATACCACATGCGCATACTTGATGAAAAGGGTCTTACGGAAAGGGTTGGTTACGCCGGAAGAAGGATAACAGAAAAGGGGCTGCAGGAGATAAACCGTGGCCTAGTCTACGACCAGGTGGACTTCATATTCTCAAAGTTCGAGAGTATGATCTACCGTACAAGCTTCAACCCGGATACCCTTGAGGGGAAGGTGGTTGTAAACACATCAAGGATATCCCCTGAATCCATTGAAACCCTGAAATACGTTATGAAAAATGGTTTCTGTTTGAGCCCCCGTGTCAGACTCGAAGAACATGATGGGGAGTTTGTAATAAGTACCATCTGCGGGACAACGGTTGATGGTCTTCTGCTCATGAATGGAATCCCTGTAATACCCCAGTTTGGGGGGCTTGTGAGGTTCGAGGAGAGCAGGCCAGTGAACTTCAGGGAACTCATAGCATACAAGAAGACATCTATGACCCCCCTAGAGGCATTCACATCAGAGAACATGACCTCAGTTCTTGATGTCATTGAAAATGGAGAGGGGACCGTACCTGCAAACCTCCGCCTTATACCTGGAACCGCCCGGGAGGAGGCCATTAAACTCTTCAGAAAACTTGAGGAAGTCAATATATCAGGAGTCCTCAAGGTGGGTGAGCCAGGGGGAGATGTCCTTGGCGTTCCTGTGGCTGACGGGATGGTTGGGGTTGCCATAATAGGCGGGATAACTCCACTCTGCGCAATACAGGAGGCAGGTTACAGGGCCGAGATTAAACTGGCAGAGAACCTCATTGACTTCAGAAACCTGGAGCCCCTCGTAAAACCCGAGGGGAGGTTGATGGCGTCTGCACCTGAAAGGGGTGTCAGGGTCCGATTCCTGCTTTCAAAGGCCTGGAACCTCATAAACAGGGTTGATTTTAACCACAGAGATTTTTCCGGGAGGGTAATTGCAAACATATCCCTGGTTAAAAGAGAGGATCTTGATGAATCCCTCGAGATCATACGTGACGTCCTGGGGAAGCGCCCTGAATTTTCAACCCTTCCACTTATAGGAATCACAGACGAGGGAAAAATGGCTGGAATTGCAACTGTCTGCAGCCTCACCCTGGACGGCATACTCATAAAGAACGGTATCATGTCCACACCAAAGTACGGCGGCCTTCTTGAGGTTGGAGGTAGGGATCCGCGCTTTGTTGAACTAACAGCCTACAGCGGCTCATCCCTGGACCCCCATGAGATCTACGTTTCAAAGAATATGACCGCAGTTCTTGAAGCCCTTGATGGTCCAGGCAGGGTACTTGCAAGTCTCCGTGAGGTGCCATACCTTGCAAGGGATCACGCCACGGACCTCATTGGAGATCTATCAGAAGCAGGTTTCAGCATACTGAAAATCGGGAAACCTAGTGAGATAGTCTACAACGCCCGCGTGGAGAAGTACCATGCTGGGATAGTGACCCCTGGAGGCCTGAACCCCCTTGCGGCTGTCCGTGAGGCAGGTATTGATATAAGGATGAAGGCCGTTAAGGGTCTCATGGAGCTTAAGGAATTCATGTATGTTGACGAGGTGTGAACCCTATTTCATGGACTAGAACCCCTGACCCTGGAACTCATACATGACTGGTGTAAAACTTATTTTTATAATGATCATAAGATTATATAATCAGAGACAAGGTGATTTATTTGAAAAAGGAAAATAGAATTGCAACCTGCGATGAACTCTGCAGGTACATAAGGGAAGAGGTTAAACCAGGGGATACTGTGAGGCTATCCCTCGGCCGCGTATACATTCCTGGGAAGGTTGTAACCAACAACGCCGGAGTCATACAGATAAAAATAGACAGCGACCTCATAAAGGGCCTTACAACCATTGACGTTGAGAAGCTGAAGGACTACCTCATCGAACTGGAGCACGAATGTGAGGGTGGGGTATGCATAATTGAGGCTGTAGATGAATGAGGTGATTTAATGTCCGCTGTGCTGGAGATAGTTTCACTCATAGTGGCTGGATTTATAATTGTGAGTCTGATGGCCCATCTACTCAACAGAGAAGCGACATAGGATATTATTTTAATTTTATCTACTTGAAGTCTATTACTCCATGAGTCCCTCAATAATGCTTTTTAATTTTTATTATGGTTTCATGGTATGCTGTTCCATGACCCATCCCTGTCTTTCCATCCTCAATCACAGTATTTATACACCCGCCCCTTGAGAGCCAGGTACCCCTGAATGATAGGGCACATCCAGGATACACTTTATCAGAGGACCTTACAATTGCACATGTTCTACCCACACATGATTCAAGAGTCACGGTTTCACCCTCTTCAAATCCTATTTTTAATAGGGTTTCTGGATGTATAAAGACCTCTAGAAGCTCTTCTTCATCATATGGTTCTCTGCATCCTATCCATTCAGAGTTCATCACCGTTAAAAGTCTAAGAGATTTTTCATCCGAGGTGCTGACCTCTGAAGGAATTTCTGATGGTAAGATAAACCTTCCGCTCTCTGTATAGAATTTGAAATCCTCAAATGGAACTTCTGGAATTCCAGGCGTCCTGTATGGCCTTTTTAAAAGATCAGGGAGCTCTATTCCATGGTAATCAAGGATGGGTGCTGCTATGATTTCAAGCCATTCCATGAGGGATCCCCCCATCTTATCAAGGCCCATGAACTCTGACAGACTCTGAAGGATCCAGAATTCTGACTGACATTCCCCTGAGGGCCTGACTGCTGCATTTACCGGAGAAACGTAGGGATGACCGTAACTGCCCACCAGATCGGTTTCCTCAAGGAAGGTTGTTGCTGGAAGAAATATGTCGGCAGCATATGATGTGTCGTTGAGGAAGTGGTCGACCATGACCACAAGATCCATTTTTCTGAGGGCCCTCAGAGTTTTCATTGAATTAGGGCCGAGGTTCACCGGGTTGCCTGCAGTTATGAAGACACATTTTGCCTCTGGTGAATCCAGATTCTCAAGTTCCCTTCCGAAAAGCGGCATGGATATTTTTCTTCTGTCTTCAAGGCAGACCGATTCATCAAAACCGCCGTATTCATCAAAACCGCTGTTAACGCCCCCTCCCCTGATCCCTATATTGCCTGATATGGCGGCGAGTGCATCTATGAACCTGCAGGTGATGTGGGAGTTGAAGTACCGCTGCAGCCCCCAGCCAATGATTATGCTGCTCGGGCCATCTGAATAGGTGAAGGCAAGCTCATACATCATCCCTTCAGGGACCCCTGTGATCCCTGATAGTTCAGAGAGGCTGAAGGCATCAAGAACGTTCAGGTAGGCATCGGAGTTCTCTGCATGGTCCTCAATAAACCCCTGATCGTAGAGTCCCTCATCAATGATGATCTTTGAAAGTGCAATTGCAAGGTACATGTCGGTGCCTGGTCTAACCTGGCAGTGGATATCTGCTCTGGCGGTTGTCTCAGTCCTTAGAGGGTCAACTGTGACGATTGTCTTGCCCTTACGCTGGGCCCTCCTTATTATCCTCCAGAGGTTAAGGTCGGTAACTGCCGGGTTACGTCCCCAGATGAATATGTTTCTGCTGTTGAGGTGGTCGCTTGGTTCATGGGATATCCTTTTCCCGAAATCCATTTTATGGGCAGCTATGGCTGTACCTCCACAGAGAGTTCCCTCAAGGGTTGTTGCCCCTAGAGAATTGAAAAATCTCCTGTTAAGAAGTCTAAGGGCCGTTCTTGCCCCGAATCCCTGATAGTAGACTATGGATTCTGAACCGTATTCATCCCTACATCTGTTCATCACATCAGATACTGTTTGAAGTGCCTCATCCCAGGATATGGTTCTCCACTGATTTCCATCCCTCATGAGGGGTTTTAGGATCCTCTTAGGGGAGTAAAGCCTCATAATATGGTATTTGGCCGTTTTTCTGCATAAAAATCCCCTACTGTGGGGATGTTTTCTGTTTCCACCTATCGACCTTACAACTCCCCCCTTAACCCTGACTGTGAGACCACATGCGCCTGGACAGTCCCTTGTGCAGGTTGTGAAGACTCTCATGGGAGACCCGTTATACTCTGCAGGATATGTTCAGTTCCGTGAGTGATTTCAATATTGCCGCAGCTATTCCATCATCTGATTCAAAGACTATAACACCCCTCCTTTTAGCCTCCTCAAGGGGTTTTTCCCCTATCCTTCTGCATATTACGATTTCACAGTCGTCAATAAGGTCCAGGACCCGCCTCCATCTATCATCGTGCCTCTCTATTTTCCCTCCATCCACCTTTCTTATTTCAGAAAATTTGATTTCACTATCAATCCTCTCAAAAACTATGAAGGCATCTGCATCTGCGAAGTGTCTGTTAACGTATCTACCGTCATCCGATGCAACAGCTATCCTTATCACATGCATCACCATCGATCTCATATCCCTCATCATAGTGGCTCTCAAGTATCAGGTTTGTAAGGGAGTCAACAAAGGATATCCCCCCGCCATAGCCTGCTATTCTTATTCTCTGTGACCCAACCCTATCGTAAACCGGGAATCCCATCCTCAAGAGTGGTATTCCAAGTTCCCTGGCGACCCTTGCGCAGTGGGAGTTTCCTATAAGGACATCGACCTCTCTACCAGCAAGATTCTCCTTTAAGCCATATATGTCCACTCCACTTTCTGCCGGGAATCGAAATCCCCATTTTCTTTGAAGCTGGCTGATTTTTTCATGGAAGTATCTGCTCCTGGAACCTGTGAAAACATATGGTCGCATTCCCATCTCAAGTACCAGCGATGTTAATGCAACAGCATATGCTGGGTCTGCAAATATGGCCACTCTCCTTCCTGAGGTGTACTGATGGGAATCTATCATTGCATCCATCAGTCTACCCCGCTCCCTCCTGATGGAACGGGAAATATCTGAATTGAAAAGATCCAGGAGGACCCCTAAAAATTTATCTGTACCTTCAAGGCCTGCAGGGATCTGGAGTTCAATGTTTTTAACCCCGTATTTCTTTTCCAGGAACTCCCCTCCACCGTACCCCCCAAGGTTAAGGGTGGCCATGGAGCTACCTGCACCAGCTATTTCATGGATGGATGTTCCGTGACGTGTTATAAAATACGGGTCACCATCAAATGGTTCATCAAGGGACTCAGAGTTATCGGTTATCATGAGAAAATCCACTCCGATTCCTTCAAGAATATTCTTTATCTCTGAGGTGTCTGCAGGGCTCATGATACCATTTATGATGTTTATCCTATCAACAGGTTCAGCATGATCCCTGACAAGTGATCTGAGAATGGATTTAACAGCGGCCTCATATCCATCCACGTGTGAACCTCTGAAGCCAGGTGATGAAACCGTTATAATCTCAGACTCTCCTCTTCCCCTGTGTTTATCCACTATTCTATCAATGTCATCTCCTATTGTCTCTGAGAGGCAACCTGAAATTACACCTATAACTTCAGGGCTGTACTGTTCTTCAACCGTCTTCAGGGCCCTTAAAAGGTTTTCTTCTCCACCATATACAACTGTAGCTTCACTCAGGGAACTTGAGGCTATATTCACAGGTTCTCTGAAGTGTCTTGTGAGCTGAAACCTCATATATGTGCTGCAGCCCTGTGAACCATGTATGAGTGGCATTGAGCCCCTGATGCCCAGAAACGCCATGACAGCACCCAGGGGCTGACAGATGATTCCAGGATTCATTATGGTGCTTCTATGCTCCACTGGACATACCTCCTGGTTCCGATAACCTTTTTTTGCTGGCAATAGTCCATATGGGACTTTCCAGCGTTCTTTTAACCACCTCAGCAAAATTCAGGAATCCTCCAAAGCCTGAGAATGGTTTTATCCTGTCATGGTTAAATTCACAGAAGGGTATTCCAAGCTTATAGGAGAGATATTTTTCCTTGGCCCCTGAAATAAGCAGATCAGGCCTGTACTTTCGCAGCAGTTCTGAAAGTTCAACTGGATTTGCATCATCAAAGAGTATCAGTTCCCTTCCTGACTTCTCCATTATCTTCAGGTAGTCTTCAGGGAGCCCATTCTGGGTTCCGCTCATTATCACCTCCATTCCAAGGTCCCCAAATGCCCTTATAAGGGACCATGCCTTGTTACCGCCCACGTATATTGCCACCTTTTTACCCTCAAGGACTCTCCTGTAGCCCCTGATGATTCTATATGTTTTTTCTGCCATTGAACTGATCCATTTTTCAGCGCTGAGACCAAAGAAATCTGAAATTGATAGGAGAGAATCCATGGTCTCTTTTATGCCAAAAAAATTGACATTTATGTAGGGTATCCCGTATTTCCTCTTCATCTCCTCTGCAATGTAACCTGATGACTTGCTGCACTGTACAATGTTAAGCTGCGCTGTGTGGGCTTCTGAGATTTCAGCCACTGTTGAGTCACCGGTTATGGATGAAACCACGTGAATACCCATTTTCTCAAGTAGACCCTTTATCTCCCACAGGTCCCCTGCAACATTGAACTCACCCACAAGGTTAACCGAGTTTTCCCTGACTTCAGCATCTCCACGCCCTATTATGTGTCTGAGAATAACATCGCAGGCTAGCTGGTGGCCGAGTGACTTGTTGAAGCTTCTGAATCCTTCAGACTGCACCGGTATTACCCATCTTCCTGTTTTGTTTTCTGCTGTTCTGCATACAGCCGCTATGTCGTCCCCTATAACGCCTGAAACACATGTGGAGTAGACGAATATGGCTGAGGGGGAGTGGATTTCACTTATCTCCAGTATACATTCAAGGAGTTTATCCTCCCCCCCAAACACCACATCCTTTTCCTCAAGACCAGTTGAGAATCCCATCCTGTAGAGTTCAGACCCTGAGCTTCTGCTTCCCCTGATGTCCCAGGTGCATGCCGCGCACCCCACAGGTCCATGCACAAGGTGGGCTGCATCCGTTATGGGCATGAGGACAACCCTCGCCCCCCCATAAACACATGACCTCTGGGTTACCATGCCTGGAAGTGATTCGCGATTACAGCGTGGCCCTGACCCACTGCAGCTCCTTGTGAAGTGTTCTTTTCTGGGGGAGAGTGTCTCTATAATCGCTTCAGGGACCTCCTCAACCTTTAAATCTCCTGCGGTGGCCGTTGAAAAATTCTCTTTACTGCTGCAGTTTCCAGTGCTGTGGTTCATAGTATTCCCTGAGTACTGTGTTTGTTATTCTGTTTATGAGATTCACTGCCCCCCTGTAACCTATGATGGGCACCCTCTGATAGCCCACCCTGTCATATACAGGGAAGCCAACCCTCACCAGGGGTATTCCAAGGTCACGTGCTATGAGTCTACCATCGGAGTTTCCTATCATGAGGTCAACGGGTTCCTCTGCGAGTTTCGCCTCAAGTGCCCTGAGATCTGATTTTATCATGACATTTATCCTTTCACCTGCCTCAGATGCCACTGTCTTCATCCTATCAAGGAATAGTTGGTTATCTGTTCCTGTGCAAGTGTGGAGTGGAACCATCCCAAGTTCACAGAGGAACCTTGATATTCCCGCAACCATGTCAGGGTCCCCGTAGACCGCGGCTGTTCTTCCAGAGAGGTACCTTGAACTGAGGTCCGCCATTGAGTCAATCAGGATGCCTCTTTCATCGAGGAGTTCATCATTCACATCACTCTCTGAAATCCTGGCTACCGTGCGGACAAATTCATCTGTATTGCGGACCCCCACTGGTATGGAGTACTCACCCGGTACCCCGAATCGCTTTTCAAGTGTATTCACTGCTTCATCACCATACATGGTCATGGTCACTGTTCCAATACTGTTTGATGAGTCCTCTATTTCAGAAACTTGTGTTCCTCCAGGGGGGTAGAATGGCATCTTCTCTGTTTTTGATGGTCTGAGTGGGGAATCAAAGGGGTCTGAGGTATCAGTGAGTATGATATGGTCAATGCCCATAAGGCCCAGGATGTGTTTTATCTCCCTTATGTCGCCAGGGTTAACTATACCAGGTATCACGTTGAGCCTATGGTTACAGTCTCCATCCTCCCTGGCGAGGGTCTCTATGAATGATTTTATGGCATTTCCGTATCCCCTGAAGTGGTTTTCAACGAAGCTGGGTGTTGATATGTGGACCAGTTTTGTCTGGAACCTGTCTCCAAGTTCATCTCTCAGTTCAGTCTCAGCGACCCTCATGAAACCATCCACGTCATCCCCTATTATTTCACTTGAGCAGGTGGTTACAATTCCCACAAGGTCGGGTCTGAATCTCTTCACAAGGTTTTTAACACCGTTTATTATGTTACTTCTACCTCCGAATACGGCAGCGTCCTCATGAAGCGATGTGACGGCTATCTCTGCGGGTTCTCTGAAGTGTCTGTTAAGCCCGTATCTCACAAAGGTGCTGCAGCCCTGGGAGCCGTGAACCAGGGGCAGCCCCCTCCTTATACCCATGGTTGCGAACATTGCACCGAATGGCTGGCAGGTCACGAGGGGGTTTATCACAAGTTCCCTTCCCCTCTCCATCACGTTTATTTCTGGCATCAGTTAACATCCTCCTCGAATTCAAGCAGATCCCATACGGGATTGTATATTGCCGCATACATGTCCCTCGCCAGATTAAGGAATCCCTCAAAGCCTATGTATGGTCCGTTTTCATATGAGTGGATGAGTATACAGGGCACTCCAAGTTTATGGGCGAGGTATTTTTCCTTTATTCCTGATAGAATGATGTCTGGCCTGTATTTCTCGATGATCTCCTCGAGTTCCAGTGAGTTGGGGTCGTCCACTATCACTGTGCCCTCCCGGACCCTTTTCTTGATCTTCTCGTAGCCGTCTTCGTGTTCGAACATTGTTGAAACTGCAACCACTTCCATTCCAAGTTCGTCCTCGAGTGGTCTGGGAAGATGCCAGTTTTTCGGGCCTCCTGAGAAAACCCAGACCCTTTTACCCCTGAGTTTATCCCTGAAATACTGAATCTCTGGACCTATTTTTTCCATTCTGTCCTCTATCACCCTCTCTGCCTTCTCTGGTATTCCGAAATACTCCCCTATTGCCATGAGGTTTTTTCTGCAGTATTCCATTCCAAAGAAGTCAACCTTCATGTAGGGGACACCATATCTCTCCTCAAGGAGCTTTGCAATGTAGGTTGCTGACCTCTGACATCTGACCAGACTCAGCTTTGCCCTGTGCATCCACTTTATCTCATCATGGCAACAGTCCCCTGTGAATGTGCTCAGGACGTTTATCCCCATCTCCTCAAAGTATTTTTTCAGGACCCACAGGTCCCCATCGATATTGTACTCCCCTATGAGGTTCACGTCGTATTCTGTGGTTCTCGGGGGCTCCGCGGTTCCCACCAGCTTCTCAAAGAGTGTGTAGTTTGCAACCTGATGACCCTTTGACTGTGTTGGACCCGCAAAGCCCGGAGCGTTTATTGCAACAACATCCTTACCAATCTCCTCTGAGACCTCCCTTGAGATTGCATCAATATCGTCCCCTATGAGACCTGTTGTGCATGTGGCGTAGGTGTAAACTGCATTTGCCTCTGGAAATTCCCTGACCGCCTCCAGGATGCACCTTTTGAGTTTGTCCATACCACCAAACACCACATCAGACTCACTTAGATCCGTGCCGGTTATGTATTTGAGGTTGAAGTTTTCTATTGGGAACATGCTTCCATCAGGCATTTCCTGTGATGTGGGGTATCTCTTTGTACCGTAGCCATATGCTGTGCATCCAACAGGTGAATGGATAACATGAAGCGCATCCTTTATTGCCCCTGTTATCACACCCTTTGCACCTGCAAATGCGCATCCCCTTTCTGTCATGCAGCCGGGGATCGTTGTCGTGTTACATGCGGGTATGTCCTCCTGGGGATCCGCCTCATTCTTTACATAGATGTGCTTTTTTCTATCTGGTATTTCAGCATCGACATCAAACAGTTCAAATGGCATTTTCAATCATCCTTTGATTTATGAAATAACTAAAGCAGCACTTTATCCGCTCATTAACTCAGGATACAGTTTTAAAGCGCTTCAGTCCCTCTATCACCAGTCCTTATCCTCACTGCATCGTCAACCGGGCATACAAAGATCTTTCCGTCCCCAATTTTTCCTGTGTGGTTGACCTTCATTATGGCCTCCACAACCAGCTGGACGTCAGGATCCTCCACGGTTATCTGGATCATCCTCTTGGGAATGTACCTCATTGTTCCCCTCTCCTCCTGAACCTCAGCAGGGGGGGAGGGGATGGTGACCTCATCAATTATTGCCCTCTGCTTGCCCCTCCCGAGGACTCTGGTGGCGTTGAATGAGGGGAATCCCAGGGATTCAAGAACATCCCTGGTCTTCTTCATGCTTTTTGGTCTTATTATGGCGATTATTTCCTTCATTCAGACACCTAAAGGCCTTCTTCTCTTGTTCTGACGGTGTAGGCGTTTTCCACTGGGCTTATGAATATTTTACCATCCCCAATTTTGCCTGTGTATCCGCTTTCACTGATAACCGAGACCACCTTCTCTGCATCAGCATCGTCCACAACGATGAGCAGCATGGTCTTGGGTATCTCATCATAGTAGATTTCATCAAAGCGAATGCCCTTCTGCTTACCCCTCCCTATAACCTCCATCTTTGTGAGGGCCGGGAACCCTGCATCATCCAGAGCATCAGCCACCTCTTCGGACTTTTCTGGCCTTATTATTGCCCTTATCATCTTCATTTTTAACACCTAGTCCAGAACCCCGTATTTTATAACGAGGTCCTCCATTTCATCCATTGTCATGGGTTCTGGTATCACGAAATCCTTGTTTTCAATTATTTTTCTTGCGAGTTCCCGGTATTCCTGTGACTGGTTGCATTCAGGGTCGAATTCTATGACAGATTTCTTGTTGAATTCTGCCTTCTGTACAATGTTGTCCCTTGGCACGAAGTGTATCATCTGTGTCCCTATTCTATCACAGAATTCTTCAAGGAGTTCCCTTTCGCCGTCAACGTTTCTGCTGTTGCATATTATCCCTCCAAGTCTGACTCCGCTCTGTCTGGCATATTTCACCATGCCCTTGCAGATGTTGTTGGCTGCATAGAGTGCCATCATCTCACCTGATGCCACAATGTATATTTCCTCTGCCTTTCCGTCTCTTACTGGCATTGCAAAGCCTCCGCATACCACATCCCCCAGAACATCAAAGAATACAAAGTCCAGGTCATTTTCATATACCCCATGTCTCTCCATGAGGGTTATGGCGGTTATGACACCCCTGCCTGCGCATCCAACACCTGGTTCTGGTCCTCCTGATTCAACACATTTTATACCTCCAAATCCTGTTTCTATAACCTTGTCTGGTGTGCATGCACTCTCCCCAAGTTCACGCAGGGTGTCCATCAGTGTTGTCTGCATTTTACCACCCAGTATCAGGCGTGTACTGTCTGCCTTGGGGTCGCATCCATGGATCATGACGTTCTTTCCATGGAAGTAACTCATTGCCGCTGCAGTGTTCTGCTGTGTTGTGGATTTTCCGATCCCACCTTTACCATATATTGCAATTTTACGTACCATACACCAACCACCATCTCAGTCGGAAGTATGCTTCCTTCTTCCGACACTTCTATTATTGGAGGATACCCTATTTAAATTTTTTGGTGCATGGGTGAAAATTATGCGCTCAGCTATCCTAAACATGAACAGAAACCAAATCAAAAACAGAACTGGTGAAATATTTCAATGTACTTTAAGTATCCATAAAAATGAACAGCAACCAAATCAAAAATTTTAAAATAAATAGGAAAATTAAAGGCCTGAATTACTTTGAGGCCTTGTATTCTCTTACCTTTTCAAGGAGTCTCTCCAGGATCTCCCTGTCTGAGAGGAGGTCTGAGTCAACAACCTTCTTCATCCTTATGGGGACACCCTCCATACGGTAGGCTGTACCCTCAGCCTCCATGCCCACGATGGCCGGTGGAATTATGATATCAGCCATCTCGGTTGTGGGTGTCCTGTGGGGCTCGATTGCAATGACAGGTATCTCAGCCATCCTCTCAAGTGCCCTCTGTGGGAAGTGGGCGCCGGGGTCGGAGGCTATGACCATCATTGCATCGGCCTCCTTATTCTGGAGAAGGTCGTTTGCCCCGGTCTCACCAGGATTGTATCTTGGCTCCCCACCTGAGAAGTCAACACAGTATGGATATCCGCTCTCCCATGTGCAGACCTGGTTGAAACCTGTAACGTTGTAGTGTCCCCTCATGGGTATGAGGGTCCATTTTGCATAGTCATTGAGGTCCTCGACCATCATAATGGCCGTGTCAATGTTCCTGTGCTTACCACGGCTGTGGGTTATACCCATACCGAAGAAGAGTATACCGAACTGGGCCTTCTTGAGGACCTCAACGGCCTCCTCGATCTGCTCCCTTGGTACACCTGCAACCTCATCGTAGAGGATCTCGTTTCCAAGGAGGTATGCCCTCATTGCATCTAAAAGTTCATAGTCATGGTCAAAGTCCAGCTGAAGGTGTATGTCTGCAAGTTTTGCTGTGTCTGTTTTCCTTGGGTCAACCACTATGAGTGTCCTGTCTGATCTTCCCCTTTCCCTGAAGAATCCACGGGCAAATACGTTCCTTGATAGGTGCCTTGGGTGGGCGTGCATGGGGTTGCATCCCCAGTAGACCACAACGTCGGCCCTGTTCTTGACCTCACCGAAGGTACATATGGGGTATCCCACGTCCTGGAGTGCAAGTACTGATGGTCCGTGGCAGACTGAGGCTGTGTTATCTATTACTGCACCTGCCTCCTCCGCAAGTTCCATTCCAACGGCCTGTGCTTCACACTCTGTACAGCTCCACCCGTACATGAGTGGTCTCTTTGATTCTGCAAGGATCTTTGCGGCCTTGTCTATGGCCTCATCGTAGCTTACCTCAACGAATTCGCCATTCTTCCTTATGAGTGGCTTTTTGTACCTCACTGCACCCTCTGCATGCACGAACTTGCTGTGACCTATCCTGCATGCGTTGATGGTCCCGACAATCTCGTTGTCCTCAACCTTACAGATGATGTCATCACAGAGGGTTCCGCAGAAGGGGCAGACCACATTTTTCACGTATTCCATGATAATTACCTCCAGTTAGGGTTCTATGTGGCCGTTGCATCCGACAGCCGCATAGACTATACCCTTAGCTCCCTTAATTGCGTGATCTCCTTCAAACTTGTAGTATGCTCCGGGGAAGGTTTCCCCGTTAACCTCTATGTCCTTTTCAACACCAAGGTACTTGAATCCTGGTAGGAATTCCTGTATCATTCCCTTTACGATTATTGTTCCGCCGGCCATTTCGCCGCCTACCCTTGCAACGGCGTTGCCCTCGATGATTATGAGACCGTTGTTCATGTGTATTCCTGGCATTATGTTGACGTCGCCCTTGATGATGATCTTACCGCCGTTCATGTACTCTCCGATCTCGTTTCCGGCGTTTCCATGGACGGTTATTACGCCGCCACTCATGCCTCTCCAGTCACCACGGTAGGATGATCCAACATAGTCGGCCGCGTCTCCGAGGATTTCGAGTTCTCCTCCCCTCATGTCCTGTCCGGCCCATGATGCTGCGTTGCCTTCCACTGTGATCTTACCGCCCTTCATACCGGCTCCAACGTACATGTTCACGTTACCCTTTACCAGGATTTCGCCGGCTGTCATCTCCTGCCCTATCCTCTTGGTGTTGTATACATCACCGTCGATGATGATTTTGATATCTGCTGCAGACTCTGCTGGTTCTCCGCTGACGTCGAAGAAGTCTCCGAGTTTAACGACCTCGTTACCGTGCATTATCTGGATGTTTTTGATCTCGTCTATTGACTTTCCTGCGAATACATCGGGTTTGATGTTGGGTGCCTCCAGTGGCACTTCGGGCTGTTCCTTTGGAGTTAATATTATTTCACTCATAGCATCACCCCTTTAACTGGAGCGGATTTTGGCAGGTAATCGTCCTGCACAGGGTAGTTTGCAAAGTTGACAGAGTAGTACTGTTTGAATTTGCTCTCCACATTGGCAAGGACCTCACTGTAGATTGACTCATCAACCTGGGTGTCAACCCAGTAGGTTCTTCCGTGTGGTGAGGCCACTACCTCTCCGTCCTTAACCACTATTTCGCCGTCCTTGAGGACGTATGCTGCCCTTGAGAATCCTTCCTCAATTGCCATGTAATCGGCTGATGGGTCGACTGTTTCAGGGTTGATGTCGTATACTGCGATGTCTGCATCTGCACCGACTCCAAGGTGGCCCTTGGTTTCGCTGAGACCCAGGACCTTTGCTGATGTTGCCCTTGTGATCTGGGCTATCTCTGAGAATGTGTATTCCCTGTCAACTGTTGCTATGGTACTCTTCCTCTGGGCCCATTTGTGGAGTTCTCCCTCGATGAGGTTCATCCTGTACTTGTTGCTCATGAGCCAGGCTATGACCCTTGGGTACCTTGTGAATGGTCCGGCGTTTGGGCTGTCTGTTGTGAGACAGACCTTTCCTGGGTCATCGATGAGCAGGAATAACTCCATACCTATTGCCCACTGGACAGCGGGGACTGGTGCCCTTGCTGAGTATATGAATGGGACTACACCTGAACCTGTTTCGAGTTCCACGTCACAGTTTGCCCATTTGAGGCCGTTGAGTGAGTGGAGGTCGTATTCCATTGGACCGTCCGCTGTCATTGTTGTGGTCTCATCGAGGGTTATCTGACCAACGTCTATGACTATGTGGTCGTTTTTGTTGACGTAGTCTGCGATCTTTGGTGCCTCGGATACGAAATCCCTCCAGGTGGTTCCACCGTAGCTGTGGAACTGTACGTGTGTGGCGTATAGAACTGTATCCCTTTCACCTGTTGCAGGGTTTGGTTTAATGTTCTTTGGCACGTCAAAGGATGCCAGGGTTGTCTCGTAGTTTCCTGGGTGTCCCAGGTCGTTACAGTGGAGGTGTATTGAGTGTGGTAGCTGGAGTTTCTCGTTGACCTCTGCGAGTCCCTTTATGATTTCTGCAGGTGTTATGTCGAAGTATGGTGCAGGGTCATGGATGCCGTGGACGTTTCCACCCCATCCCCAGGCCTCTGTACCTGCCGGGTTAACTATCTTTATTGTGTAACCCTTAGTTGCTTTGAGGAGCCATGATGCGTAGGCTGCGCATCCATCCACGTCTCCATCCTTGAGGTACTCCATCACGAACCAGTTGTTACCGAAGAGTGGGTATGCTGCGTGGTCTATTATGGGTGTGTCGTGGAACTCCTCATGGGTGTGCCTTGCAAGGAGTGGTGGCATGGCAGCCTCCATGGCGGTGGTGTAACCCATCTGGGCGTACCTGTAACCTGTCATGAAGGTTGATGGTACTGAGAAACCGCTTCCGGCCCTTCCTGACTTGAACTTTTCAGCGTCCCTTCGGCTGTCTTCTGGCCTGTACATCCTTCCCACGTTGACCTTTGCACCGGCTATGTGGGAGTGTGGGTCGACACCTCCAGGCATCACCATTTTTCCAGATGCATCAATGACCTTGGCGGAGTCACTGACGCTCTCAACTATTTTACCATCCCTGACGCAGATGTCCATTTTTTCTCCATCGACGTTGTTAAGAGGACAGTAAACAAATCCGTTTTTGATTATGTATTCCATTTGAATCCTCCCGCTGAACTAATTAAATCTGACCTACTTTACCGTAGACCTTCATGAGGGTGGGCATGTCAGGAACCTCTTCATCGGTGGGTATGATCTCCACCGGTATGTTCTTAAAGCTGGGTGTTGCTGTTGAATCCGTATCTGGTCTTATGACCCTGTTGGCCCATGGACCCATTGGTATGTAGACCATTCCATCTGGTAGTGGTTCCTTTGCTTCAACAGCCTTTACAACCACATCACCATACTGTGATATGACCTTAACGTTGTCTCCTTCGCTTATTCCCAGCTGCTTCATCATGTCCGGGTTCATCTGAATTATTGCAGCTGCGTCCACGTACATTTTAAGATCCTTACCTGATTCTATGGCCTGTCCCTGCCATATTGTCCTTCCTGTGTTGAGTATGACCATCATTCTAATTCCTCCAGTCTTATTGCATCCACAGGGCAGCTCTCGACACATGTGCCACATTTTCCGCACAGTTCAGGGTTTTTTATGTTTACAACCCCGTCCTCAACTATCATGATGATCTCAACATCATCTGTTGGGCCCTTTCCACCGGCGACTTCCGGGCTTCTGAGGGCATTTACGGGACATGCGATTACGCAGTTTCCGCATCCATGGCAGAGTTCAGGGTATGCCTTAAGTCCAATTGCCATCTGATTACCTCCATTTATTTGAGTAGTGATTCAAAGGCGTTTTTCCATGCCTTTGATTTGATTGGAGTTGTATTTATTTTGCTCCTCTTAACCTCTATGGCGTTCACAGGGCATGATCTTTCACATGCTCCGCAGTATATGCAGAACCTTTCGTCCTTGTAGAGTTTGGTTGGTTTTTCACCGGGTTTCTCTGGTTTCGGGAATGAGAGAACGTTGCATGGACATACCATCACACAGGTTTCACAGGCCTGGCATGTATCCTGGTCAATTATCAGTTCTCCCTCGAATGGCTTCGTCACTGTTGCAGCATCGACAGGGCAGATCTCCTGGCACCAGCCACAGTTTACACAGAGCTCAGGGTCGATGTAGGATGTTCCTGTAACCTCAGGAACCTTTATCTCGTATTCGCCGTATGGACAAATTCTGCAGACCTCCATTATGGCGTCAACAGGGCAGATCCTCTTACATATTCCGCAGTGGACACATTTGTCCTCGTCCACGTTAATGTCAGTTGCTACGGTTGGGCTTGCTGAACTTGGTATCTGGTGTTCTATCTCTATGGCGTCAACAGGACACATTTCCTCGCACATACCACAGTAGATGCAGGTGTCCTTGTCTATTTCGATTTCACCTGTTATTAGGTCCTTCCTTTCTGGGAGTTCTCTTGTTATGGTTATGGCGTCCTGTGGACACGCTGTTTCACATGCCTTGCACTGTATGCATGTTTCATCATCTATCTCGGCTGATTTGAGTATTTTAGGATATTCTGCAAGGTCTTTTATTGATGTTCCGTCAATCTGAAGGTCAAGAGCTTGGAATGGGCAGATTGAGCTGCACATACCGCAGAGGACACATTTGTTTTCATCAATTAGTATCTTGGGTTCATCCTGTTCTGTTCTGACCATTGCACCTGTTGGGTTAACCTCAATTGCATTGACCGGGCATATCTCGCCACACAGTCCGCAAACAGCGCAGAGACAATCCTGGAAGGTCAATTTTCTGTTTTCTTCGCCGGTCCGCTCCACGGTAATATTCTTACCTTCAATTACTTCGGTCGTTTCCATCAATTTCTACCTCCTTTATTTCTATAGAATCAGTTGGACACATATCAACACAGATGAGACACCCGCAGCACCATTCGGAATCCACATGTGCCTTGAGGTCTCGGAGGGTTATGGCCTTCATGAGGCATGTGTCCACACATAGCCCGCACCCAATACATGAGTTCCTGACGTTTCCCTGGAATTTCCTCTGCTGGCATGTCTTCACTATCGTCCTTGTCATCTCCGTGCTCTGTGTAAGGGAGTGGGTGAGAAGAAGGAAATCCCTTGGACACATCTCTGTTATTATCCGTGCAATTTCTATTGACCTCCATGAGAGGTTTCGCCCGTTGAGGTAGTGAGAAACAGTTGATCTGTTTATCTTCAGAGCTTTGGCTATCTCTCTCTGTGAATGGCCCTGTTTTGTTAGGTTTACAGCTGCTATGTATTTGAGTCCAGAAACTATATGTTTCGGCATAGGGTCACCATGTGTGTTAATCACACATTTAACCGCTAGGTATATAATAATTTTCTACAAAAAACAAATAGAAAAATATATATATTAGTGTGTTGTTAGTACACATCCCTGGTCAAGTCAGCAATAGAGAAAATGTATAAATGAGTGTGCTGGTGGCACACATCTTATCTTTAGCTAGACGCGAGACACCTTGACCGGAGTGAACTTGAGTTCAGGCATCCCTGAAAGAGGGTCCCAGTCTCCGCCCGTAAGGACATTTGCGGGGGCATCTGCAAAGTGAAATGTCATGAAGACCACACCTCCCATAACCTCATCTGTAACCCTTGCCCTCATCCTGAGGGAGCCACTCTCTGATGTGACCTCAACGGTATCCCCATCCCTTATACCCAGAGAGGCGGCATCATCGGGGTTCATGAGAAGCTCATCATGGTCTGAGAACGATTCCAGTTCCCTCACCCTTGAGGTCATGGACCTTGTGTGGTACTGGTAGAGGTTCCGCCCCGTTACAAGGACCAGCGGATACTCCTCCGAGACATCCCTGAACTGGTAATCAGGCAGCAGGAACGATGCCCTTCCTGTGGGTGTTGGGAATTCTTCAGAGTGAAGATACCCTGTTCCCTCATTCTCCTCTGATGTGCAGGGCCACTGTATACCGCCATATTTCAGCCTTTCGTGGGAGATGCCAGCATATGATGGTACAAGTTCCCTTATCTCATCGAATATCCTGGACGCTGATTCATAATCAAAGTCCTCCCTTCCCATCCTCCCTGCAATCATGGAGATTATCTGCCAGTCAGGGAGCGCATCCCCCGGGGCATCCAGTGCCTTTCTCAGAAGCTGAACCCTTCTCTCGGTGTTGGTGAATGTGCCATCCTTCTCTGCAAAGGATGCTGCAGGCAGAACCACATCTGCAAGTTCGGCTGTCTCGGTGAGGAATATATCCTGTACCACAAGGAATTCAAGACCCTCAAGGGCCTCCCTGGTCTTTTCAATGTCAGGTTCGCTCATAAGTGGGTTCTCACCCATTATGTACATGCACCTGATTTTTCCGTCTCTTGCGGCATCAAACATTTCAGGAAGCGTCATCCCCGCGGGGGGGATGGGTGAACCCCATTTCTCAGAGAATTTCTCTGCAGCCTCACCAAGGTCCTGATAGCCAGGGAGGAGGTCGGGAAGCGCCCCCATATCACAGGCCCCCTGAACGTTGTTCTGGCCCCTCAGAGGGTTGATACCCCCTGATTTTACACCTAGGTTGCCTGTAAGAAGCGCCAGGTTGCTCAGTGCAAGCACATTGCCCGTCCCATTGACGTGCTGTGTGATGCCCATTGAATATATTATGGATGCAGGGGAATTCGAGGCGTACATTATTGCGGCTCTCCTTATGTCCTCAAGTTTAACACCGGTTACCCTCTCCACCTCATCAAGATCCAGGGCCATGACGGCATCCCTGAACTCCTCAAATTTCTCTGTGCGGGACTCTATGAATTCACCATCATGCAGACCATCCTCCAGTATGAAGCGGCACATTGCCATTAAAAGCGGGATGTCAGATCCCGGTCTATTCTGAAGATGGATATCTGCAAGTTCAGATAGCCGTGTTTTCCTTGGATCCACCACGACCAGCTTTGCACCAGACCTCACGGCACTGATTACGCTGTAGGAGGTTACAGGGTGCGTCTCTGTTGGGTTGGTCCCCACCGCCAGTATACAACTGGCACCCTCCAGTTCAGATATGGAGTTGGTCATTGCACCGCTACCCAGACTCATTCTAAGTGCTGTAAGTGATGGGGCATGGCAGAGCCTTGCGCAGTGGTCAATGTTCCCTGACCCCATAACTGCCCTTGTGAACTTCTGCAGCAGATAGTTCTCCTCATTGGTGCACTTGGCAGATGCAACAGCCGCAAATTCTTCTCCAGTATATTCAGAAAGCCTTTCAGCTACAACTGAGATGGCCTCATCCCATTCTACCTCTACAAACCTTCCATCAACCTTTATCAATGGTTTTTTGAGTCTTTCATGGCTGTTTACAAATTTAAGGGCGAACCTCCCCTTCACACATAACCTTCCCCTGTTAACAGGGCTGTCAGGGGCGCCCCTTGAACTCACAACCCGGTTCCCCCTCACCCCAAGGTAGATCTCGCAGCCGACGCCGCAGTAGGGGCATACAGTCCTCACCTCAGTTGATGGCCTCTCAGTCCTGGGTAGTAGGGCGCCCACCGGGCATGCCTCTACGCATTCACCACATGAGACGCAGCTTGAATCAAGTATATCCTTGTCCATGAAGGTGGCTATCCTTGTCTCATGGCCCCTGTATGCAAAATCAACCGCCTCTGCACCCACTACCCTGCAGATACGGACACATATGCCGCAGAGGATGCACTTATCATGGTTTCTCAGGAAAAACGGGTTGGATTCATCCACATCAATCCATGAAATCTCAGGTCTCATCCTCTCAAGGTCCTCTTCAGATACGTTGAGGTAGGATGAGACCTCCTGAAGTCTGCAGTCACCTGATGCAGGGCACGCAAGGCAATCCCTACTGTGTTCAGCTATTATCAGGGATAAGGTGGTCCTCCTGATCCTGTTTATCCTTTCAGACTCTGATATGAACTCAGCACCATCCTCTGCGGGGGTCTCGCATGCCGTTACCAGACGTCCCTCACTGTTTTCAACCAGGCACAGCCTGCAGCCCCCGAATGGTTCAAGTCCATCCCTGAAACAGAGGTTGGGTATGTAGATGCCGTTTGCAAGGGCTGCCTCGAGGACCGTCATCCCCCTGGCTGCCTCAACTTCCCTTCCATCGATCCTGAATTTTACAGTCCCCTTCATGTTATCTTCAGCTAATTTTTTATACTGAAAATTTATCCCCACATAAAATAAAGTTTATGAAGAGGTGAAAGTATGAGGATAGTAGGGGTGACAGGCACCAAGGACACCGGCAAAACCGTCCTGGTTGAGAAAATCGTCGGAAAACTCGTGGATGCGGGTTACCGGGTCGCGACCCTCAAGCATACTCATGGGGGATTTGATTTTCCAGGCAAGGACACCGACAGGCACCGGAGGGCCGGTGCAGAGATAGTTGCAGGAACTGGCAGGGAAACCTTCTTCCTTATCGACAGGGAAATGGACCTCCCTGAGGTTGTGGGTGTCCTTGAGATGCTGGATGACATCGACTTCCTTGTGGTTGAGGGCTTCAAGTCAATGGAGTATGCCAACATATCAACATCTACACCAGGAGAATTCACCTTGAAGGTTGTTGATCCATTCAAAATCGATGAAGTGGATGACCTGATTGAGCTCATAGAAAAAAGAAGCTACGGCCTCCTTCAGGACCTCAACTGCGGTAAGTGCGGGTTTGAATCATGCAGAGAGTTTGCAAAGGCAAAGGTTCAGGGTGATGCAGATGATACAAACTGTAAGAGCCAGCCTGATAGGGTTCTCCTCAGGGTGAATGGAAAACCCGTCCCCCTGAACCCCTTCGTCCAGAACTTCATAGCAGGTACTGTTCTCGGCATGGTGGGTGCCCTTGATACAGAAAGCCTTAAACATCAAAAGGTTGATCTCATCATAAAAAGACCAGATTAATATCGGGGTAGAGAATGCAGGTTCATGATAACCACAGAAGACCGCTGGTATCACTGAGAATATCTGTAACGGGGCGCTGCAATGTCAGCTGTATCTACTGCCACCGGGACGGAATCGTGCGTTCAGACGAGGAGATGAGCCCAGAGGATATAGAGAACATATGCAGGGTGGCCTCTGACCTTGGTGTGAAGAAAATAAGGCTTTCAGGTGGCGAGCCCCTCATAAGGGATGATATTGTTGAGATAGTTGAGAGGATAGACAGTATTGGATTCAGGGATATCTCCATAACAACCAACGGGACCCTCCTTGAGGATCTGAGTGTCCCCCTGAGGGATGCCGGGCTTGACCGGGTCAATGTCAGCTTCGACACCCTCAACCCTGAAACCTACCGGTTCATAACCAGGAAGGACTACCTTGAGAGGGTTAAGGCGGGGATAGAAGGTGCCGTTATGGCTGGCCTCGACCCTGTCAAGATAAACATGGTGATACTGAGGGGTGTCAATCACCACGAAATATGGGACATGTTTGAGTTCTGCCGTCAGCAGGGCGCGGTGCTGCAGATAATAGAACTCCTGAAAACCGACAGCTGCCCTGATAATGGAGTGGAGAGGTACCACTTCGACATAACCCCCATTGAGGCTGAACTTGCAGAGATGGCTGACCGTACAATGACAAGGAAGTTCATGCAGGACCGCAAGAAGTACTTCATCGGGGACGGGGAGGTGGAGGTTGTGAGGCCCATGGATAATACAAGGTTCTGTGCAAACTGCACAAGGCTTAGGGTAACCCCTGATGGGAAGCTTAAGCCGTGCCTCCTCCGTAACGACAACCTGGTGGACACCAGGGAAGCCCTCAGTTCCGGTGACCTTGAGGGTCTCCGTGAACTTTTTCTTGAGGCCATCAGAAGGAGGTCTCCCTACTATCAGTCCTGATTGGCCGGGGAATATGGCCCTGGAACCCTCAAAACAGCGTCCCTCTTACATGTTTCAAGGCAGGACCCGCACTTGAGGCAGCTCTCCTGATCTATAACATGCAACTCATCCTTTGAACCCTCAATGGCGTCCGCGGGACATGTCTTCAGACAGGCCATACATCCGTCACATTTTTCTGAATCTATGAGGTAGTGCATGAGCTGGCTGCATGATGCTGCGGTGCATTTTCCGTTTATGTGGTCATGGTATTCGTTTTCAAAGTACCTGAGGGTGGTTAGAACAGGGTTTGGGGATGTCTGGCCCAGGCCACAGAGGGATGCTGCCCTGACGGTTTCTGCGATGTCCCTGAGAATCTCCGGGTCCTCCTCTCTTCCTGAGCCCTCAACTATATCATTGAGTATCATGAGCATCTGCCTTGTACCCACACGGCACGGGACACACTTTCCGCATGATTCCCGCTGAGTGAACTCAAGGAAGTACCTTGCAAGTTCAACCATGCATGTATGGTCAGATAAAACCACGAGGCCCCCTGAACCCATTATTGCGCCGGCAGATGTCAGTGAATCATAGTCTATGCCTGTGTCAACAAGTTCAGCCGGGAGGCATCCGCCGGATGGTCCTCCTATCTGGACAGCCTTGAGCTCACCGTCCCTTACACCCCCACCAATATCATGGATGACCTCCCTCAGAGTTGTGCCCAGGGGAACCTCTATGAGGCCGGTTCTCCTCACATCCCCCACAAGGGAGAAGGTCTTGGTTCCGGGACTCCCCTCAGTCCCCAGGGTGTTGAAGTACTCTGGGCCCTCCTGCATTATCATTGAGACAGCTGCAAGTGTCTCCACATTGTTTATAACAGTTGGCTTCCCCCAGAGGCCGCTTGTTGTTGGGAATGGTGGTCTGGTACGGGGCATCCCCCTTTTACCCTCAATGGATGCTATGAGGGCTGTCTCCTCTCCACATACAAATGCCCCTGCCCCCTCCTTTATCCTTATATCAAGGCTGAACCCAGAGTCCAGGATGTCCTCGCCGAGGAGTCCTAGATCCCGGAGGTCAGATATTGCGGTTCTCAGTCTTTCAAGGGCAAGGGGGTACTCTGCCCTGCAGTAGATGTAGGCCTCCTCTGCACCCACAGCGTATGCTGCTATAAGTATCCCCTCCAGGAGGGAGTGGGGGTCCCCCTCTATGAGTGAACGGTTCATGAAGGCACCCGGGTCGCCCTCGTCGGCGTTGCATACCAGGTACTTCACATCGGATTCCTCCTGGCGGCAGAGGCTCCACTTGAGCCAGGTGGGGAATCCTGCCCCCCCACGGCCCCTGAGTCCAGAATCCTTCACCTCTTCAATGATATCCTCAGGTTCCATCTCCAGTGCCCTGAGGAGCCCCTGGTATCCCCCTGTCGCCAGGTAATGGTTGATGTTCTCTGGGTCTATGAGGCCGCATCTTCGGAGTATCCTCCTTGACTGTTTCTCCATGAAGTCAATGCTGTAGGAGGGTTCAAATGAGTCGCCACTGAAGGCCACGTTAACATGACCAATGGCTGAGGATTGCTCACCATCAGCGAGCTCCTGAATTATCCTCTTTGCAAGTCTCCTGTTCAAGGATCCGTAGATGGCTCCACGGGTATCACCGTTGAAGACGGTCACCATGGGTTCGGCATAGCAGAGACCCATGCAGCCTGTGTGTACGATGCGACATTCAACTGAGAGCTCAGAAGCCCTCTCAAGCAATACTCTCTCTATTTCATGAGCCCCCGCGGATCTTCCACAGGTTGCTGAACCAAGGAATATAACCGGCTCGTCCCTGAAGAGGGACATATATTCATCCAGTGCCCTTCCTGCAATATCTTCAAACATTTTAAACACTCTAAGACTTTTTTGGGAAAATTTTGCTTACCCTCGATGGCTTTATGCGTGATACAACATCATCGTTTACCATGGCACATGGAGCCAGGGAGCAACAGCCAATGCATCCCACCGATTCCAGGGAGTACTCCATATCCTCTGTGACGTCACCCTCACCGATGCCAAGGTGCCTCTTAAGGGCATCCAGAACCTGTTCAGCCCCACTCACATGGCACGCTGTTCCGGTGCAGACCATTATGTGCTTCCTTCCCTTCGGTTTGAACCTGAACTGGGCATAAAAGGTTGCAACCCCGTATACATGTGTTTTACTGACCCCTGTGAAACCAGCAACCTCCTCCAGGGCATGCTCCGGCAGATAGCCGTAGACATCCTGAATATCCTGGAGGATGGGTATGATCTCTGAGGCATGGCCAGTGTAGCCAGAGAATATCCTCTTCAATTCCTTATCCATCAGAAACCTCCACCTAAATGTGAGATCCATTCTAGTGTCGCATTCATATTAATTAGGATGAATGATTAAACATCTGTTTAACTGTTAAACCAGGGTGAATATATGTTTTTAGATGAGAGGTGTGGATGAATGTCACTTTACAGAGAGGTTGAAGCATTCCGTGTGGATGATGGGATGCGGAGGGTCCCTGAAAGAATCGTGAATGACCTTGAGGTGCGTATCCGAATAAATGGGGGCTTGGAACAGCGCTTCACCACAAGTCCCGCTGCCCTTAGGGAATTCGCAACAGGCTACCTTCTCGGCGAGGGACTCGTGGACTCGGTGGATGATATAATATCCATGGATATCACAGAGAACCTCATCGACGTTGAGATAGAATCAGAGGACCTTGAGATAAGGCGTGAGCTTGTGATGGGCTCTGATTGCTTCGGTGGATGGAGGCAGAGGGCTGAGATGGTGGAACCAGTTGACTCAGACTTCACGGTAAGGGCTGAGGACATATTCAATGCTTTCAGGCGTATGGTGAAGGCAGCGACAGTTTGGAGGATGACTGGAGGTACCCATGTTGCCGCCCTTGTGACCGGGGATGAATTCAGGGTATTTGAGGATGTCAGCAGGCACGTGGCGGTCGATAAGGCCCTGGGCTCCGGTGCCATGGACGGTGTTAACTTCTCCAGGAGCTTCATGGTCTACAGTGGCAGGATGCCCGCGGATATGCTTATAAAGGTTGTGCGTGCCGGGGTTCCCATAATAGCATCGAACGCCGCCCCAACATCATCAGGGTATGAAGCTGCAAGGAAGACTGGTCTTACAATGCTGGGATTTGTAAGGGGGAGGAGGTTCAACATATACAGCAACCCTGAGAGGATAATACTTGATTAGGGTATTGCCGCTGATTCTGATCATTTCAGATACCTCCTCAAAAGCAGATTTTATTCAAAAACGCTGTGCCTCTCGTTGAGGTCCTCCTCCCTCTTATCAAGCCTGTGCATGAGTTCAGCTATGAGGCCGTCCAGAAAGACAAGGGCTGATATCTCAAACAGTGTACCCAGCGGTGTCCTTGAGTGATGGTTGCCCCGTATCTGCCTCTTCATATAGTTCTTCTCGCCGTCGATCTTTGTCCTGCCCCTCACGGTTACGGTGAGGTCAGCTATCTCTCCAAGTTCTGATTCTGGATGTGAGGTTACAGCAACGACCTGGGCACCCCTTTCCTTGGCTATCCGGGCAGCGTTGACTATGTAACTTGTAGTCCCTGAGCCTGATATTGCAATCAGCGCATCACCCTCATTTATGGCTGGTGTTATGGTCTCACCCACCACGAAGACGTTTATCTCAAGGTGCATGAGTCTCATGGCGAAGGCCTTTGCAACAAGCCCCGACCTCCCCAGTCCAAGAACGAAGACGTTTCCTGCGGATGTGAGGGTCTCTATGAATCTGTCAACTGTTTCAGCGTCAATCTCATTTTCCATTTTCTGTAGATTATCCACTATATCCCTGATGGCCTCTCTCATTATCATTGCAACACCTGTAATCTAATATATGGGTCATGAGATATAAGAGTAAAAATTTCCTCATGTACTCATCGATTAATTAATAGACCTAGTCAAGTAAAGTAAAAATAATAATTCCAATAGTAGAGATACCCATGGATATTGAACCCCTCCCTGGAATGAAGATCAACGGCCATGAAATGGATCACAGATTCCTTGAGACCCTCCGTACAATCGGGGAAACCTTCTCCCAGAGGAAGGCTGCAAGGATACTTGGTGTGACACCACAGGTTTTAAACAGGAGGATTCTTAGGGCAGAATCCCTTCTGGGGGTTAAACTCGTAAAAAGCAGTGGTGCTGGATCAGAACTCACGCCTGAGGGTATGGATATCCTCAGAACCTACATGCGCCACCTGAAAATCCTCAGTGGGTCAGGAAGGCTCATGGTTGCTGCGGGTTATGTCTCATCAAACCTTGCCGAGGTCCTCATCGAGAGGTTCGGAGTGGAGGCATCCCTGTTTTCATGCTGTGATGATGACCTCTTCCACCTTGCAGAAAGAAGCATCCTTGATGTGATCTTCCTTGACGATCCCCTCCAGGCCTACCAGAGGGGCCTCGACTTCGTGCCGGTTGCATACGACCACCTGGTGCTTGTGGGTGGTGATGCGAGAACCATGAGGGAACTTGATGGCTCATCATTCGTTGGGGTTGAGGGTTCAGCTCAGAGGCTGGCCTGGGAGGTGCTCTCAGATTCGGGTGTCAGTTTTGAAATTGTGAGGAATGTCCGGTCCCCATACCATGCCCACAGGATAGTAAAGAGTGACCAGGAGCTCAGGACATTCCTCAGTGCAAGCCAGTTCAGTGGCTCTGAAATCCTCCAGAATGAGACCAGGCACGTTATAAGTGCCGTGGTCTGCCGGGAAAGGGAGGGGGTTGAGGAATTCATGGATTTCATAAGGGGGGAGGGCCAAGAGGCTGTCCTGGAGGCGGGTTTTGAACCATTACACCGATCTGTTTAACGAATAATCAATGGTGTTATAAGTCGCCGGGGCAGAGTTAATTTATATTTTCAGGGTGATTCCATGAATGAAGACAGAGACCTTCTTGCTGTTGGACATACCGCCTTTGACTACATAATACAGCTTGATAAATTTCCCGAACCCAACTCATCAACGGCCATAAAGAGGATGAGGAACCTTCATGGTGGAGCTGCCGCCAACGTCGCCCTCGTGGGGTCAAAGCTGGGGCTTAGAACATCACTTGTATCAGCCGTTGGCGGCGACTTTGAGGGATCAGAGTACAGGAGGATACTTGAGGCCAGCGGCATAGATATAAGTTCCATGATTGTTGTGAAAGCTGAAACAACACCAACCGCCTTTGTGATGACAGATGCCGAGCATAACCAGATAAGCTACTTCTACTGGGGTGCCGCGGCACACTTCCGGAAGAGTGAAATCCCGCGCAGAGTAATAGAATCTGCCAGGGCAGTCCACCTTGCAACAGGAGACCCTACCTTTAACTGCAGATGCGGTGAATTTGCAAGGTCGCTGGGGAAGATCATATCCTTCGATCCCGGACAGGACCTCCACATGTACTCCAGGAGCCAGCTCGAGAGGGCTGTGGGGATATGTGACATCCTCTTCGGCAACCACCACGAAATAGACCGCATATGCTCCAGACTGGAGGTTGATGTTGAGGGTCTCAGAGACATGGGCCCTGATGTGGTGGTTAAGACCTACGGCAGTGATGGAAGTGTTATCTATGCCGATGATGTGATTAAAATCGATGCAATACCCCGGGAGGCTGCCGATCCCACAGGGGCCGGTGACTCATACAGGGCAGGGTTCATGAGGGCCTACCTTGCCGGTGCAGATCTCATGAACTGTGGCAGGTTTGCATCGGCGGTTGCATCCTTCATAGTGGAGGAGGAGGGGACTCAGACAAAAATTCCAGATCTGGAATCTGCTTTGAGTCGCTTTAAGAGGCACTGGGGCTATGAACCCCCCATATAAATTTAGCAGGAAAGGACCCTCATCGGTTCAGATAAACTATGAATGTTCCAATATCTTAAATGAAGGATCCCCTGACATCAGAGGCCATGAATTTTTATTAAGAAAATTAAAACCCCATAGTTTTTATAACTGGATTGGACAATATAAAATGCGCATGAATCTCATTCCAGCTGATCCCAATCATACCCTTACGGGTTAAAGGGTCAAACCAGACGGTGATTGTATGACTCAAATGGATGAAGCTAAAAAAGGTGTTATAACAGAAGAAATGAAGGCGGTGGCAGAGGCGGAGAACGTCACCCCAGAATTTATAAGAAGAGGAGTTGCCAGTGGAAGAATAGCCATCCCAAGCAACCTGAACAGGGACGATGTTGCCCCTGTCGGTATAGGCGAGGGTTTAAGGACCAAGGTCAACGCCACCATAGGGACATCCACCGACATCGTGGACTTCGAAATGGAGGAAGAAAAGGCCCGTGTCGCCATTGAAAACAAGGCAGACACCCTCATGGAGCTCTCAGTGGGAGGGGACCTCGATGAGATAAGGAGGCGTATACTGGACCTCTCACCAATACCCGTTGGAAGCGTGCCCGTGTATCAGGCAGCCATCGAAACCATAAGGAAGAAGGGCGCTGCCATTTACATGGACGAGGACGTCATGTTCAAAGCCATTGAGAAGCAGGCAAAGGATGGTATAGACTTCATGGCCATCCACTGCAGTGTCAACAGGGAAACCCTCAGGAGACTCAAAAGGCAGGGCCGTGAGGGTGGCCTTGTGAGCAGGGGAGGGGCCTTCGTATCAGCCTGGATGGTTGAAAACGGGCTGGAAAACCCCCTATATGAGAACTTTGATTACATACTCGAGATAGCCAAGGAACACGACTTTGTCATGTCCATGGCCAACGCAATGAGGGCCGGTGCCATTGCAGACTCAACCGACCGTGCCCAGGTCCAGGAACTCATAGTGCTGGGTGAACTCATCGACAGGGCCAGGGAGGCCGGTGTCCAGACCATCGTTGAGGGCCCGGGCCACATACCCCTCAATGAGATAAAGGCCAACGTTATACTCCAGAAAAAACTCTGCCGTGGAGCCCCATTCTACATGCTGGGACCAATAGTCACGGATATAGGGGCCGGTTATGACCACATAGTCTCATCGATAGGAGCCGCTGCATCTGCGGCTGCAGGTGCGGACTTCATCTGCTATGTTACACCTGCAGAGCACCTTGCACTCCCCTACCCTGAAGATGTGAAGGAGGGGGTCATTGCAACAAGGATCGGAGCCTACGTGGGTGACATGGTCAAGGGAATCCACAGTGGGGAGAAGGACCTTGAAATGGCCAACGCCCGTAAGAAGCTCAACTGGGAGGCCCAGTTCGATGCAGCCATGTGTCCTGCAGAGGCAAGGCGCATAAGGGACGAGCGTCCCCCTGAGGATCCAGACACCTGCACCATGTGCGGTGAGTACTGCGCTGTTAAGATTGTCAACGAGTGGCTTGACAGTGCAGATACCAGGATCTTCGACTGAACCTCCACTCCTTTTTTAGAGAAGGATTAATATATTTTGAAGTTCACACACTTTTTTACTGCACTGATTCTATCACGCTTTTTACAGGTGATCTGCTTGAAGCACTGGATTGAAAGGATAGCCGATGAACTTAAGGACAGGGATGTTGATGAGCACGTTGTTGCAAGCGGAACATCCATATCAGGCTCAATACACATAGGGAACTCCTGCGACGTTTTCATAGCAAGCTCAATATCAAAGTCACTTGAAAAGGATGGGTTCAGATCAAGGACCGTCTGGATAGCAGACGACCATGACCCCCTCAGAAAGGTCCCCTATCCACTCCCAGAAAGCTACGAGAAGTACCTGGGAGTACCCTACTCCATGATACCCTGCCCTGAGGGCTGCTGCGAGAGTTTCGTGGAACACTTCCAGAGACCCTTCCTGGATGCCCTTGAAAGGTTCAGGATAAAGGTGGAACACCATTCAGGGGCCCAGATGTACAGCGAGGGCGTCTACAATGACTACATAAGAACCTCCCTGAGGAGGGCCGGTGAGATAAGGGAAATATTTAACAGGTTCAGGGAAAGGCCCCTGAGGGAGGACTGGCTCCCCTACAACCCCATCTGTGAAAGCTGTGGCCGTGTGAACACCACAGAGGCATATGACTTCAGCGGGGACACCGTGAGGTACCGCTGTGAATGTGGATTCCATGGGGAGATGGACATAAAGTCAGGGCTCGGTAAACTCACCTGGAGGGTTGAGTGGGCCGCTAGGTGGAAGATCCTCGGCGTCACCTGTGAACCCTTCGGTAAGGACCATGCCGCGAGCGGCGGCTCATATGATGTGAGCAGTATAATCTCAGAGGAGATATTCGATTACCCGGCCCCCTACCCGGTTCCCTATGAGTGGATAACCCTCAGGGGGGAGGCCATGTCCAAGTCAAGGGGCGTATTCTTCACACCAGGCCAGTGGCTTGAGATAGGACCCCCCGAGAGCCTCAACTACTTCATATTCCGGAGCAAGCCCATGAAACACAAGGACTTCAACCCCGACATGCCATTCCTGGACCTCATGGACCAGTTCGACCGGACAGAGAGGATCTACTATGGTATGGAGGAGGCTGCCTCAGAGAAGGAGGAGCAGAAACTCAAGAGGATCTACCGGGTCTCAATGATAGACGGCGCTGATCTTCCACTGAGACCATCCTACCGCTTCATGACCGTGGCCTACCAGATCGCCGGGGACGACCTTGAAAGGCTCTACGGTATCCTCAAAAGGAACTCACAGATTCCAGATGAGTTCATGGACAAGGAACTTGAAGATTTAACAGACAAACAGTTAACCCAGCTGAGGGAACGGGTTGAAAATGTTAAAAACTGGCTCAGACTCTATGCCCCGGACTTCTTGAAGTTTCATGTCCAGGACGAACTCCCAGAGGTTGAACTCTCAGAGTCCCAGAGAAAATTCCTCGGGGAACTTGCAGATGTCCTTGAGTCCACGGATATGAGCCCGGAGGAGCTCCACGACGAAATGTACATTATACTCAGGAGGCATGGGCTCAAACCCCAGAAGGCATTCCAGGCCATATATAAGGTCCTGATAGGTAAGAAGATGGGGCCGCGGGCTGCATCATTCCTACTTTCACTTGAAAGGGACTTCGTGGTAAAAAGGCTCCGCTTAAAAGCCTGACAGTATGGTGGTCAGATGAAGGTGAAAATCATTGAAAGGGAGGTTATGGACCCCCTGGCAGATACCAGCATGGAGGAGATCCCCGTTAACAGCATAGGTGATGTCAGGACCATATCACTCTTTGATAACACAAAGCCCGGTGCAGACATCATACTGAGAATTCTGGAATCAGGGCTCAGTGGCTTCAATTTTATCTGGTCAGAGAAACCTGCAGGTGCACCTGCAAAGCCTGAACAGATAGAGATGGCTGCCAGGGGTGACCTCTGCATCCTTGCCCTGGGTGACTGTGGCTCCTGCACCACATGGGTGATCCTTGACGCCATCCGCCTGGAGGGTATGGGCGTCCCCACCATCTCCATCTGCTCAGACCGCTTCAGTGAATACGCCAGGAGACTGGCATCAGCCCACGGCATGCCCGGTCTTCGAATAGTTGAGGTGGAACACCCCATAGCGGGTCTGGAACCCGAAGCTGTGAGGAAAAAGGCCGAGAACCTGATACCATCCATACTGGACCATCTGAGGTGATAGATTGGTTAAAATCGATAAATCATGCGGATGCCTCATAGAGGACCTCCTGGAGGATGAAAGACTGTGCAGCTCATCCCCCAAGGATATGAAGGTCATGGTCGACCCTGACCCAGAGAGGATCAGCCTGGAATTCTATGAGAAGAGGATGACCGATGGACTACCCATCATACCGCCCACAGAGGCCCGTGTCAGAAAATTCTACAGATACACTCCCAGGAAACCAGAGGACGTTATAGCCACACTCCCCCCGAGGATGGGGATCGCCACCGTTGAGAAGGTGGCTGTGAATGCGGTGATGGCCGGCTGCATACCCCCAATGATGCCGCTCATAGAGGCATGCATCGAGGGTGTCGGACGGGAGGAATTCAACCTTGCAGGTATAAACGCCACGACACACCCCGTGGCTGTTGCTGTCCTGGTCAACGGCCCCGCTGCAGAGGAACTCGGCTTCAACTCAGATGTGGGATGCCTTGGACCCGGCAACCTTGCCTGTGCCACCCTTGGGCGTGCCCTGCGGCTCTCCCTCATCAACATTGCAGGTGCGGTGCCCGGGGTGGGTGACCATGCCACTATGGGTTCACCTGCAAAGTACAGCTACTGCTTCGCGGAGAATGAGGAGGAAAGCCCCTGGGAGCCCCTACACGTTGAGAGGGGTTTCGGCGCTGAAGAGAGCGCGGTGACCGTGATTGGAGCTGAGGCGCCACACAATGTGAATGACCACAGGAGCAGGACCCCCGAGGACCTCCTTGACACCATCGTACACACTGCATCGACGGCCGGCTGCAACAACAGCCACGTTCCAGGGGAGCTACTGGTTATAATGAGCCCCGAACATGCAGAGACCGTTGCATCACATGGATGGTCCAGGGAGGATGTTAAAAATTATATACATGAAAATGCAACCGTGGAGGCTCGCCTGGCTGACCGTGGTGGGAGGAAGCTGGATGAGGACCTCGTGACCGATGGGATGGTCCATATAACTAGAGGTCCCGAAGATGTCATCCTCGTGGTTGCCGGTGGTCCCGGGAGACACACCATGATAGCCCACGGTTTTGGAGGATCATCAGAGTCCCAGACGGTGCCCGTGAGGTTCAATGAAGACTAAAGTGTATAATTCAGTGCAATAACTCCATTTTACTACTTTTTCTGTCTTTAGACGTCCTCTTATGAGAAATCATTGCTTCCATTTCTGATGAAATACTCAGAAAGGGAAAAGGCTATTTATCTCCAGACACTGAGAGACTCCAAGGAGTTTCAGGGTAGATTTTAGTGTTATTAAAAAGAAAGCTCTTCAAATTTGAAGGAAATTCAATTAAAAATTGCAGACAGAAAAATACAATTCTGGATAGAGAACTGAGCTACTTAGGCTCAGATATTTATTCTCCTCCTATCCAGAAGTTCCTGCTGTTTACCCCTGTTCCAGCCACCGCTTGAGGACTTGGCCCTTCCGACCTGCTGCACGTAACCTGTGATCCGGTCATACCATTCAACATCATCCCTTTCACCGCAGCGGGCACAGGAATCCTGAAGCCCCCTCATGAGGGTCTTGCACCTGAGACAGAAGCTAAGGGCGTTGCTGTAGGCCCAGAATCCTATGTCACTGCTTCTGCAGATTTTTCGTGTGAGGCCCTCAAGTGCGGCCGGGTCGGGTTTTGCCTCGCCGAGCCAGGCGTTGAATATGTGGCCTCCCGGTGTGAGGGGGTGGTACTTCTCCTCGATCTTTATCTTCTGTACAATATCCACCTCTGCATCCACGGGTGTGTGGCTTGAATTGGTGTAATAGTATGCACCCTTGGTACCCTGGAGCACCGCCTCCTCAGGGTAGTGCTCATGGTCCAGCATCGCGAACCTGTGGGCAGTGGACTCAGCAGGTGTCTGGAGCACGCTCCACCTCCAGCCTGTCTCCTTCTTGAGTTCAGCTGCGCGTTCATTTATGTGTTCCACAACCCTCAGGCCGAACCTGTTGGATTCAGGGTCCTCTATACCGGAGCCCAGGTGGTACTCCAGCATCTCATTGAGTCCTGTGAATCCAAAGCTCATTGTGGCATTCTCTATCCTGTAGTAGCGCTCACCATCTATCTCCTGGGATAGGAATGGTAGAAGGTGGTAGTCATCCAGACAGTGGAGTGCCTGTTCCCTCCTTATCTTCAGGACCTCCACCGCCATGTCAATGTACTCATCAAGGTACTCGAAGAGTTCATCGTCATCCCTGGACTGGTATGCCACCCTTGGGAGGTTCAGGGTTATGTAGGCAAGGTTACCTGTCCTGAGGCAGTCCTCCTCCCAGTTACCTGTCCAGTTATCCGCCAGGCTCGTCCTGCAGCCCATGTAGTTGGCCATCTCACCCCGGTAATCTGCCAGCATGTTTATGAAGTAGGCTGTCCCGTACTTGGATGCCAGTTCATGGACCAGTCCAAGTTCCTCATGGAATTCACCCTTCAGTGTCTCCCGCCTTATGGTGTAGATGGTGTTGGGGAAGAGGTGGGGTTTGCCATCTGCATCCCCCTCAAGGAGTACCTCTGTGAACGCCCTTGTCAGTAACCTCGCCTCCTCTGCAAAGTCACCGTACACACCCACATGCTCACCCCTAGGTCCATAGGCGGGTTCATCCTCAAGGAACTCAGGGACCCCGAACTCAAGGTTTATACTTGTGAATGGCACCTGGCTGCCCCTAGCAGCGTAGGCCATGTTGAGGTTGAATATGAACATCTGGACAGCCTGTTTGATCTTCTCATAGGGAAGTCCAGAGGCGAAGGGTGCCACGAAGACGTTCCAGAGGCTCATTGCCTGGCCCCCTGACATGTTCTGCTGGGATGCCAGCATTATCTCCCCTGCATGGTTCATGAGTGTCTCCAGATGCTTTGGTGGTCCTGCCACCGAGGTATGGTCACCTGTACCGTCCACCCGGAGGCCGTGCCTTATGAAGAGCCTGAGGTCATGCTGTAGACAGTTAAGGGGCCTTGCAGCGAAGAATTCAAGGTCATGTATGTGTATGTCCCCTGACATGTGGGCGTCTGCAAGCCTCGATGGTAGTATGTGGAGAAGTGCATACTGTTTGAGGGCCTCGTCAGCCACGTACTTATGGACGGTCTCGGGGTTGTGGATCATGTTGGCGTTGTCCCTGGAGCCATTCTCTATGAGGTTTGTTATGTTGTAGACGGGGATACCGAGACGTGTGTACCTCCTCCGGAGGGTTTCAAGGCCGTGTTCTATGAGTTTGGTGTTCACGACCTCCCTTATCATCGGGGCTGTGAGGTACTCCACGTTGAGTTTCTTGAGTTCCCTCCAGACATCAGATGCTATTTCCCTTGCAACCTCCTTAGAGGCCCCGGCCTCCCTTACAAGGTTCTCCTCAATCTTTTTCTGGTCAAAGGTTTCTATCCTGTCCCTGGATGTTCTCACCCTCATTCTGTTGGCTGCAAGGTACCTGTCTGCCAGTTCCTCATCAACCTTCTTGAGGGCATCATAAACCAGGATCTTTATCTCCTTAGTGGTTATTCCATTATAGACTGACCTTGCAACCTCTGAGGCCACATTTTCGGAGGTCCATAGGCTGGCCCCCAGGTTCAGGAGGGATTTTACAAGTTTTTCATGGCTGAATTTTTCCCTTATACCATTATTTTTCAGTACGCATGTTTCTGCCTTTGTTGGTATGGCAGCCAGAAGACGTGAATCATCAATCACAGGATCACCATATAGCTCCTTTTGAAGTAATCAGATGGTTATTTATTATGTTTCTCATCATATAAAAAAGTGTCATTAGAGCTAAAAAATGGTTTTTTCCGATATTAGATACTCTAAAGTACTCAATTAAAGTATTAAAGCCTTTAAATTTTGAAACTGTTCGTATGAAAGAAAAAGGAATGGTTGTTTCTACTCCATTCTTATCTGCACGGCACCTATCCTTGGTGCCAGGACATTGTAGAACAGTGCTGTCAGTGCATAGACTATGAAGGCATAAAGGAATGCCCCAATGGTTACAATCACCAGTAAGATGAGCCCAACACTGTATTCTCCGCCGATAGCTGAAACTATGAATGCTATGATACCTATGATGAGACCTACAACCGCGAAAATTGACCCTGTTATGAGTCCAAGGGGTATTGCCTCGATCCTGTCTATGCTCATAAAGCCATCGCCGGTCTCTGTGAGTTTCAGTTTTATCATTGTGATCTTCCCTGAGAGGAAGTTGTAGAGGAGCAGTACAATGGCCGTTAATATGAAGGTAACTATGAATGTCATTATAGGTGTTATGACGATGTTGACGACGGTGCCGAGTGCCGTTGCAGAGCCTACCGCGGCCATGCTTGATACTGCTGAGGGTTCAACCGTCCTTGCAATGCTGAGGATTGCATTGAAGAATACCCACTGAAGGGGGGATACCAGGAGCTGGTATATGAATGTGAGAATTGCGCTGACGGCTGAGAGTATGAGTGCTGTGTTCACGATGTCAAATGATTCTATCTGCTCCATGTCAATGAAGCTGAGCCTGATACCGCCAAGCCGGGGCGTGAGGCCGTTGTAAATGAATGCCCTCAGGAATGATTCGACTATGCTAAGCAGGAACACTCCAACAGGTAAAACAACCAGTCCAACAACTGATATTCCAGTGATCAACCCCTTCAACACTTTCATCTCAGCTGGAAGTGCTGACCCTATTGCACCGGCAAATATCAGAATCAGGAGGGCGAAGAGGAATGCCCATACTGCCCCTATCGATGAGTTCATAATGGTGTAGGGGACAACCCTTACAGATTTTATTTCCTTTGGCTGCATATTATCACCAGCCATATCTATATGGTTATTGAACATATAAAACTTATGAAAACTTCATTCCGCCATATTAAACATTTTATATCTCTATGGTCCATGAATGGTTCAGAGCCAGTTCTCTGACTCCTCAAGGACCCGCTGAACTATCCTTGAGGCCGAACCAGTGTAGGTTTCAGGGTTCATTATCTCCTCAAGGTCATCCTCTGTAAGGTGCTCCATGATATCTTTCCTTTCAAGGACCACATCCTTTAGGTTCATTCCCTTCTGGTTTGCCTCGATGGCGCACTGGCGTACAGCGGCGTATGCTGTCTGCCTACCCATTCCCCTCCTTGTGAGCTCCGCCATTAACCTTTCAGCCATTATAAGACCACCTGTGAGCTCAAGGTTTCTTTTTATGTTTTCAGGGTAGAATACCAGGTTATTGAGCACGTCAAGTGTCAGTTTAAGTATGTAATCTGTGAGTATGCAGGCCTCAGGGAGGATTATCCTCTCAGAGGACGAATTTGTGAGGTCCCTTTCATGCCAGAGGGGATTGTTCTCAAGTGCAGCCACAACGTAGGACCTTATAACCCTTGCTATACCGCAGATCCTCTCGGCTGTTATGGGGTTCATCTTATGAGGCATTGTACTGCTTCCCACCTGTTTCTCAGGATCGAATTTTTCACCCACTTCCATTATCTCCGTCCGCTGGAGGTTCCTTATCTCCAGGGCTATCTTATCGAGGGTTGTGGCTATGTTTGCAAGGACCATTATGAACTCTGCATGGTTGTCCCGCTGGACAACCTGGTTGGATATGAGGACAGGTTCTAGTCCAAGGATCTCAGATACCCTCTCATGGACCTCGAGGCCATCCTCGCCCAGGGCGGCTGTTGTACCAACAGCACCGGTCATCATCCCCACGCAGAGCCTTTTTCTGCAGGCGTCAAGTCTTTCAATCTGTCTGTGTATCTCATCCGCCCACAGGGCGAATTTCATGCCATAGGTTGTTGGGAGGGCATGCTGGCCATGGGTTCTCCCCATGCACACCAGGTCCCTGTTCTCATCTGCCAGTTTCAGGAGTACCCTTAAAACCTTAACCAGTTTATCCCTCAGAACATCTATGGATTCCCTCAGGAGGAGGGAGTTGGAGGTGTCAACAATATCATTGGATGTTGCGCCGAAGTGCACGTATTCCCCTGCATCTCCCTCGCACTGCTCTGCCAGTGCCTTCACAATGGAGGCTATATCGTGTTTTGTCTCCCTTTCGATTTCGTTAACCCTTTCAGGGGTAACGAACTTGGTGCTGGCCTTCCTTGCGATCTCGGTTGCAGCCTCCTCTGGTATGATTCCCAGTTCACCCTCTGCCCTTGCAAGGGCGGCCTCCACATCGAGCATCCGCTGGAGTTTGTTTTCGGCCTCCCAGATAGCCTTCATTTCAGGGGTCCCGTACCTGAACTCAACAGGATGAATGGCCATTTTAACACTCCTCAACCAGAGAACCTGAGCACCAGGCAGAATACAGCCAGTATTATGCTCATCACGACGACCTGTTCAGGTGTGAGTTTTGGTCCCTTCGTTTCCTCTTCAAAGTACCTTACAAGACCTGCTCCGCTTGGTGGAAGTGTCTTTTTATCCTTCTTTGCCATGAAAAATCACCATGAGTACCGATAGATATCTATTATATCTCTGACAGTACCATATAATATAAGTTTAAGTTTACCGCCTGATGATAAGGAGGAACTGCACCCCTGTGGATGCGTGATTGACCATGATTGATTACTTCAATGAGCTTGAAAGGGAGACCGAACGCCTATATGAAATTGCAGGAAAAGCCAGGGCCAAGGGCCTTGATGTGAGAACCAAACCTGAGATACCCCTGGCCAAGGACCTTGCTGAACGTGTTGAGGGGCTCGTGGGCCCTGAAGGTATAGCTGAGAGGATAAAAGAACTTGAAAGGGACAGGGGTCGTGAAGAGGTTGCGTTCCAGATAGCTGCAGAGATAGCATCCCAGCCAGTCCCTGATGATGAGCCTGCTGAAAGGGAGAGGCTTGCAGATCAGGCCCTCAGAACCGCCCTTGCAATACTGACAGAGGGTGTGGTGGCAGCCCCCCTTGAGGGTATAGCGAAGGTCAGGATAAAAGAGAACTTCGACCGTTCAAGGTACCTCGCAGTCTACTTTGCAGGACCCATAAGGAGTGCCGGGGGTACCGCAGCAGCCCTTTCAGTCCTCATAGCCGATTACATACGCCTCGCCATAAACCTTGACAGGTACAAACCCATCGATAGGGAGATAGAGAGATACGTGGAGGAGGTTGAACTCTACGAATCAGAGGTTACAAACCTCCAGTACAGCCCCAAACCCGACGAGGTGCGCCTTGCAGCCAGCAACATCCCTGTGGAGGTTACGGGGGAACCAACAGACAAGGTGGAGGTATCCCACAGGGACCTTGAGAGGGTTGAGACAAACAACATACGGGGAGGGGCCCTCCTCGCCATGGTTGAGGGGGTCATACAGAAGGCCCCAAAGGTCCTCAAATATGCCAGACAATTAAAACTTGAGGGCTGGGACTGGCTTGAGAAATTCTCAAAGGCCCCCAAGAAGGATGAAGGTGAAGATAAGGTTGTTGTGAATGCCGACAGCAAATACGTGGAGGATATAATCGGCGGCAGGCCCGTTCTGGCTTACCCCTCACGGAAGGGGGCATTCAGGTTAAGGTATGGGAGATCACGGAACACGGGGCTTGCAGCCATGGGGGTTCACCCCGCCACCATGGAGCTGCTGGAGTTCCTGGCGGTGGGGACACAGATGAAAATCGAAAGGCCAGGTAAGGGAAACTGCGTTGTCCCTGTGGACACAATAGAGGGCCCCATAGTTAAACTCAGAAACGGTGACGTCATCAGGATTGAGGATGTTGAGACCGCCAGGCGGGTGCGACCCGAGGTTGAGGAGATACTCTTCCTCGGGGATATGCTGGTTGCCTTCGGGGAGTTCCTCAGGAACAACCACGTCCTCATGCCCGCAGGCTGGTGTGAGGAGTGGTGGATCCAGACCCTGCTCTCATCAGAGGAGTACCCTGAGAGCGACCCCCTGAACCTCGCCCGCCACAGACACAGCTGGAATGACCTCCGGGTGGGGGCTGAGGAGGCCTTCAGGATTTCAGAGGAGTACGGTGTGCCCCTCCATCCACGCTACACCTACTTCTACCATGACGTGACTGTTGAGGAACTCAACAGACTCAGGGAATGGTTAAACACTGGCAGATTAGAGGATGAACTGGTTCTGGACCTTAAACCTGAGAAGCGAATACTGGAGATCCTTGGTGTGCCCCACAGGCAGGAGGAATCAGGGGTTATCATTGGATACGATGATGCCTTCGCACTCCTCAACACCCTCAGGGGGTCCCTTGAAGATTCAGATGACACCCTGGAGGCCCTTAACAGGGTCTCGGGTGTCAGGATAATGAAGAAGGCCCCCACCTACATAGGTACACGTGTTGGTCGGCCAGAGAAGACCAAGGAACGCAAGATGAGGCCCGCACCCCATGTACTCTTCCCAATAGGAAAGTACGGTGGAAGCCGGCGTAACATACCTGATGCAGCAAAAAGGGGTTCCATTGTGGTTGAGGTGGGGAGGGCCACCTGTCCATCATGCAGGGTCAGTTCAATGCAGTCCATATGTCCCAGCTGTGGTTCAAGGACGGTGATAGGTGAACCCGGGAAGAGGAAGATCAACCTTGCATCCCTCCTTAAAAGGGCCGGTGAAAATGTATCCGTCCGTAAGATGGATGAGATAAAGGGGGTTGAGGGGATGATATCCGCTGATAAATTCCCTGAACCCCTTGAGAAGGGTATACTGAGGGCCAAGAACGACGTATACACATTCAAGGATGCGACAATCCGCCATGACTCCACTGATCTTCCCCTCACACACTTCACCCCCAGGGAGGTTGGTGTACCTGTCAGCAAGTTGCGTGAGCTCGGATACACCCATGACTACAAGGGGGAGGAACTTGAGAGGGAGGACCAGATACTTGAACTCAAGGTCCAGGACGTGGTCATATCAGAGAACTGCGCCGATTACCTTGTAAGGGTCGCGGGTTTCGTCGATGACCTCCTTGAAAGGTTCTATGGCCTTGAAAGATTCTACAACGTTAAAACAAGGGATGACCTTGTGGGGCACCTCATAGCTGGGCTCGCCCCCCATACATCCGCGGCTGTTCTTGGAAGGATCATAGGATTCACAGAGGCCTCTGCATGCTACGCCCACCCCTACTTCCATTCAGCCAAGAGGAGGAACTGTGACAGCGACGAGGACTCGGTCATGCTCCTCCTGGATGCCCTCCTCAACTTCTCAAAGTCCTACCTCCCGAGCACCCGGGGGGGTAGCATGGATGCCCCCCTTGTTCTCTCAACAAGGATAGACCCTGAGGAGATCGACGATGAGTCCCACAACATAGATACAATGGAGATGATACCCCTTGAGGTCTATGAGAAAAGCTTTGAGCATGCTAAACCAACAGATGTGCTTGATGTTATAGATAACGTTGAAAAGCGCCTCGGAAAGCCTGAACAGTACAGTGGACTCATGTTCTCCCATAACACCTCCAGCATACATGCAGGTCCCAAGGTGTGCCTCTACAAGTTACTCCCCACCATGAAGGAGAAGGTGGAATCCCAGATAAGCCTCGCAGAGAAGATAAGGGCCGTGGACCAGAGGGCTGTGGTTGAGGGGGTCCTCATGTCCCACTTCCTCCCCGATATAATGGGTAACATCAGGGCATTCTCCAGGCAGAAGGTGAGGTGCACCAAGTGTAACCGCAAGTACCGCCGCATACCCCTCAGCGGGGAGTGCCGTTGCGGTGGTAACCTCGTCCTCACCGTTTCAAAGGGTTCGGTTATAAAGTACCTTGAAATATCAAAGAACCTCGCATCGAGGTACCCCATAGACCCCTACCTCATGCAGAGGATAGAAATACTGGAGTACGGTGTGAACTCCCTCTTTGAGAGTGACAGGTCAAGGCAGAGTTCCCTAGACGTATTCCTCTAATTTTTTTTAATCTCCCTCAACCTTCTTGCAGGTGGGGTGTATCCCCTGAGTGAAAGTGAAAGTGAAACCACGGTGACTGAACTTAGGGCCATTGCAAGGCCAGCGTACTCTGGCCTGAACACCACCCCAAACGGGTAAAGGGCGCCGGCAGCCACAGGGATGAGTATCACGTTGTAGGCGAAGGCCCAGAAGAGGTTCTGCTTTATCCTTGATATGACTTTACCTGCAAGCTGAAGGGCGGCTGCGGTATCAAGGGGGTCATCACCAACAAGGACCACCTCACCGGCCTCCTTTGCTATATCAGTTCCCCCTCCCAGTGCAATCCCGAGATCTGCCTCTGAGAGGGCGGGTGCATCATTTATACCATCACCCACAAAGGCAACTCCCAAACCACGTGATCTGAGCTCAGAGACCCTTGATGCCTTATCCTCCGGCAGGACCTCCGCGATGACGGTGCTGATTCCCACTTCCCCTGCCACCTTCTCAGCCGTCCTCCTGTTATCCCCAGTGATCATTGCCGTTCTGATTCCCATCCTCTCAAGTTCCCCTACAGCGGCTGCTGCGCCAGGTTTTATCCTGTCAGAGACCGCTATAACTCCCTTAAACTCGCCGTCAACTGCAACCATGACCACAGTCTTTCCCTCTGATTCTAATTCATCGGCATCCCCTGGAATCTCCACGCCGAATTCATCCATGAGGGCCCTGTTACCTGCAATCACATGCTGGGAGTTGATTTTACCTTCAAGACCCCTTCCCGGGATGGCCCTGAAATCTTCAACCTCTGGTATCTCCAGGCCCTCCATCATGACCCTCTCTGTGACAGCAACTGCTATGGGGTGCCTTGATCTGACCTCAAGGGCAGCTGCATACTCCAGCACCTCCCCAACGATGTCTGTGACCTCGGGTTTCCCCTCTGTAAGTGTGCCTGTCTTATCAAAGAGTACGCAGGATATCCTATCTGCAACCTCAAGTGCCTCGCCCTTCTTTATGAGTATTCCAAGTTCAGCCCCCCTTCCTATACCAACAGTCACCGCAGTTGGTGTTGCAAGTCCAAGGGCGCAGGGGCAGGCCACGACTAGTACCGAGATCAGTACTGTGACCGATATTAGAAGACCGGCCCCCTCAACAAGGTACCAGAATAGAAATGCTGCCAGTGCAACTGTAAGAACAGCTGGAATGAAATAGGACACCGCCCTGTCGGCGATCCTCTGAACCGGTGGCTTTGATGCCTGGGCTTCATCAACCAGCCCTATGATCCTGGAAAGGAAAGTATCATCTCCTGTTCGCTCAACCCTGAACCTAAGAACCCCATCGGTGTTTATGGTCCCTGCGATAACCTCAGATCCCCTGGTTTTAAGGACGGGGAGCGGTTCCCCCGTGATCATGGATTCATCAACATAGGATTCTCCATCCAGAACCCTGCCATCCGCGGGTATCCTGTCACCAGGCCTCAAAACAACCTCGTCACCCTCAGCCAGGTCATCAGCCCTGATCTCAACCTCCTTCCCTTCCCTGAGGATGGTGGCGGTGTCGGGCTGGAGTTCCATGAGCCTCCTTATCGCCTGTGATGTCTTTCCCTTGGCCCTTGCCTCAAGGTACCTTCCAAGTGTCAGGAAGGATGCCAGCATCAGGGCTGTCTCATAGAACATGAAACTCGATGGAAGAACCCCCACAGTGCCAAGTAAACTTGAAAGGAAAGCCACCCCTATACCCATGGAGTACATAACATCCATGTCAAGTGTTCCTGATCTCAGGGACCGCATTGCACCCCTGAATATCGGTTCTGATACATATGCAAATGGTATCACAGAGATCAGGAGCATGAAGAGGCCCGCATTTACCGGTGGCTGTATACCAAGGTACATCATGGCCATGAGTGGCAGTGAAACACCAAAACCCACAGCTATTCTTCTCAGCTTTGGGCCCTGGTCCTCCTGAATCTCCTCATCACCCTCTGTTCCCATGAATTTATAGCCGAGGTCCTCAATGGTCCTTTTGAAATCCTCTGCTGATGCAAGGGATGGGTTGTAGGATATGTATGCCTTTTCAGCTGCAAGGTTGACCGCTGCATCACTCACACCCTCAAGTTCCTTCAGGGCTGATTCTATCCTCTGTGCGCACATTGCACAGCTCATACCCCCTACTAGAACAGTCAGGTGTTCATTGATTACACTGTAGCCTGCCTCCTCTATGGCGGCCTCCATTGAGGGGAGCCCCACAGTTTCAGGGTCATATTCAACAGAGACCGTGCCCTCCACAAGGTTAACCACGGCATCGGATACTCCCTCAAGCTTTTTAAGTGAGTCCTCTATCTTGAGGGCGCATGCTGCGCACCCCATTCCACCTATACGTATCGTTATCCTCTTCATCCAGGACACCTTCAAAGTAAGCAGATATCAGTCGCCGGTGGGTGACACCGCAGGGTGGTCAAGCACCTCCCCCACATTAAGAAGATATCAGTCGTCCGGGGACCTGTAGATTACACCATCCCGTATAACCCACTGAATATTCCCCGGGTCTGAAAGTTTTTCAATCTCCTCAACCGGATCGACACCGGTTATAACAATATCCGCGATCTTACCCCTATCCAAAGTCCCTATACGGTCTTCCCAACCCATACACTCTGCTGCATGCACATTTCCAGCCCTCAATGCTTCCAGTGGCTCCATTCCGATTTCTGTCAGATAAGAGAGTTCCATGAGATTCCTACCGTGTTCAATAACCCCTGAATCGGTTCCCATGACCATCCTAACCCCCTTTTCATGGGCTGTTTCCATGTTGTCCCTGTGGACTCTGGCGACTTCAATGGCGTCCTTTCTGCTGTATTCCGGGAGTTCACCGCGTATTGCCCTTCTGCAGTTAAGGCGGGTCACAAGGAATGTTGGTACAAGGTAGACACCCCTTTCAGCCATCTCAGCTGCTGTTCTTCCATCGATGTATGTACCATGTTCAACAGAATGCACCCCTGCCCTCAGGGAATTCCTTATCCCCTGAAGTCCATGTGCATGTACCATCACCCTTTTCCCTCTGAATGATGCCTCCTCCACCACTGCGGCAAGTTCTTTAACCGTGAACTGTGTGTCAGATGGGGAGTCGGTGCTGCTCATAACACCGCCAGTTGCCATGACCTTAACAACATCTGCCCCTGCCCTGAGGACCTCCCGGGTCTTCCTCCTCACCTCAGGAACTCCATCGCAGATACCTGAGGGAAGGCCAGGGTATGTTCGCTCAATGTTCAGTCCTGAGGGGGTGTGAAAGTCAAAGTGTCCTCCGGTCACTGATAGGGGTGTAACGCTTATCTGCATTCGGGGTGACTGGATCAGGTGGGCTTCAGAGGCCATTCTAACACCCAGGTCAGCCAGCCCTGCATCCCTTACCGTTGTAACACCCGCATGGAGTGTTCTCCTCATGTTCTCAAGTGCCCTGTAGAAGTATAGTGAGAGGGGATCCTCAAGTTTGCTCTCCACCCTGAATCCATCCTCCATGATATGCACATGGAGGTCTATGAAGCCTGGTAGAATGAATCTGTCTGAGGCATCAACCAAATCAACGCCTTTTATGTGCCTCTCAACAGACGCTATTTTTCCGTTGTCGATCAGAATGTATCTTCTCTCATGATCCCCTGATTCAAGGTCTACAAGTTCCCCCTTTACCGCGAACCTCATTGAAACACCTGTTAGAATAATATGAACCTCGGAAAAATTATATATTTTGATTGGAGCTTATTAATATATGACAGGATATGACAGGGGGTGATGTTACGGGTCTTGCCTCATTAGTTGTTGATGAAGAAGGGCAGGGTGCAGCCGAGTACATCCTCCTCTTGGGGGGTGTGATTGTCATTTCAATTGTGGCGATACTGATTTACAGGTCATACTTCCAGAGAAGCACTCTGAACTCTGCACAGGATATTCAGGATGTCAGAAAAAATATTAATGGCTCAGATGCCGCTAAAAATGCCAGTGCAAATAATTCAACATCCCCGAAACCTGTTCCCGAACCAAAACCCATAGAACCACCGGTCAAACCCATAAAACCTCCAGTGGTTCCTCCTGTTGAACCTAACCCAACGATATAGGTGTTAAATTGATTAAGGATAAAGCAGGACAGTCATCATCAGAATATATACTTCTATTTGGGGCCATAATAGTGGTTGCTATCCTGACGCTTGTTTACAGGTCATACTTCCAGAGAAGCACCCTGAACTCTGCACAGGATACCGCTGAGGTTCGAAATAATACTGACACCGGTGACACTGGAGGGGGTGGTGCTCCACCTGTAAAACAACAGTTCAGAGCCGCCTGTGCCGCCATCGGTCCCCTGATCTGCTATCATACCATGTGGTGATAGATGCTGTCATTACCGCCCCTGCAATGTTCATGGAAAGATCCCTCATGGTATCAGAGTAGAGGATGGCGGATGGCTCATAGTAGACCGCATAGCCAGTGATCTCATATAAGAGACAGAAGAGAGCCGCTGCTGATACCATGAATGCAAGTTCATCCCACCCATCCAGCTTCTCAAGTGCTCTCTCAAGAACCACGGATGCTGCAAGAGCAGCCAGAACCCCTGCAATGAAGTGTTCAGCCATATTAACTGCTACAGAGTCGATAAGGGTCACTGAAAATTTCAGTGCAAGCTCAGCTGGAGGGTAGAGTATCGCAGCAATATAAAGTGCTTCTTTTTTAGGGGATCTTTTAGCGAATCCTGAAATAAAGAGGAATATGATAAGGCCGGCATGAGTTTAAATCTGAGGTAGGGCACCGCCCCTGCAATTAGAAATACTGCCATCCACACCGCAAGGAAAATTGAGAAGTATTTTCTGCCCATTTGAATCTCCTAAGTCCTGAATAACAGAGATACATCTCCTTTCATGCCAAAGATTATATATAGCCGTAAATTTATTATCTCTGGGTGATTAGTAATGGAATTGAGATTCAGCTGGAAAGCAGTTGCTGCAGGCATAGTACTCACAGCAGTCCTTGGACCCGTATTCAGATTTGTGATTCCATCATTTACAGGTATCCTATCAATAATCGTGGCGGCATTGGTATGTGGCTACATTGCAGATACTGAATATCCTGGGGGTGCCCTCAATGGGGCTATGATGGGAGCTACTGTAGGATTGATAAATATCCTGATTGTTTACCTTAAAACTGGGTCAATGAATGCGGCTATCCTCTCAATACTCCTCTACGCCCTTGCAGGGGATGTGAGTCTCGGAATACTTGGGGGAGCTTCAGGTAGTGTCCTGAGATCCGCCCTTGAATCAAAATCCTTCTAGGTGAAACACAAGGATTCTGATTTTTTCCATCACGCAATTTACAGCTTCTCAATAATGTCAATGTGGAAAAACCTAAACCCTGATTTTTCCCTCCACTGCGTCCACCTCAACCTCCACTGAATCCTCTAGTATCTCATAAAGATCAACCTCTGGCCTGTCAACCATTGGTATGCCTGCCATTATGGCTCCAGTTGCAATTATTGGCTCTGCATTTGAACATATTATGGCTGCTGGCGCCGTTTCATTCTTTGACATCTGGAATATAACATAGGATCCAACCGTTGAACCCTTACCACCCGGTATCACAAGGACTTTCCCTCTCATGCTCCTCCCATGGAGTGGATGCCTGGGGTCAATAACGATACCTGTCCCTGGGTCAACACCGCCAAGGAAACTCAGGGGCTTATCTGAAATTATCACAGGACCCTTCCCCTTTCCCCTTGAAATGATTCTGCAGCTGATCTCCAAATTAATCATCTCCATAAGATCTAACAGTTCAGACAACGTCCTTTTTCATTATTTCCCTTAAAACAGAGGTTGCATAGCATCCCTTCGGTATTGAAAACTCAACTGTGATCCCCTCAGGGCTACTGCTGGCTGAAACATCCCATATCATGAACCTTATGGACCTCCGCATGCCGTGGCTCCCAAGTTTAGGAACCTTTATGGAGTTAAAGTCTGTGGGTGAAACCCCCTCCTCCTCCAGTATTCTTCTCTCGATCTCACCGGCTTTTCCATCTGCCAGTGGCACCTTGCTACCGTATAGTGGTGCTGTGGGGTGTGCCTCAAAGTTGAGGATCATCTCCTCCACTTCCCCTGGATCCGGATCATGGATTATGTGCTGATCATTGTCTACTATGATGTCCCCTTCCAGATACCTGTTTATGCCAAGGGCCGCCCTTTCACTAACCGCACGGTTAAAGAGGTAGGACTGGTAGGCATGGACGAACATCCTCTTGAGGGGCTTGGGGAGTGCATGCACTGCATTTATATAGGATTTTTCAGAGAGTTCTCCCTTTCTAAGATCCTTGATGAGGACTCTGAGCATCATCCTCTCATACCTTAGAGAGGCCGGCATGAGTTCATAGGCACCCTCAAGGTCCCCCTTATCATATGCCCGTCTAGCCAGGGATACAAGCTCGGATTCCCCCTCAATTGGGTTTCCAATGTAGATGTCAACTGCGCCCTTCACATCACCATGCACCAGTGCCTTCCCAACGAGGTGTGTGATCGCCCTGGGGCTTCCGAATCGTTGCCATCCGTAGTAATTTGGAACACCCTTCTCCTGGAGCTCATCCAGGGTCTCCCTTGTCTTCTCGAGAGGGTCATCAGCTTCAGGATCCCTTATGAGAATCCTGAATCTGTTACCTCTTAGCTGACCCATTCTGAGCTTTTTTTCATTGGATGTGACCTTCAGGAACCTGACATTCTTTATTCGATCCTCTATTCTCTTAACATCCTCGGGGTCTGTGTTGCTGATGCATATCCACTGCCTTGTGACTGCGTTCCTGTCCTTCATCCCTGCGAATCCCATTCTCCTCCGGTCAAGGTGCAGTTCCCTTGCAATGTCCAGGAGGACATCCAGGGTTGTTCTGTCCTCCTTCTCCATCCATATCCACGTGTTGGGTCCGCTTCCGCTTGGCTCTGTGAGGGGTAATTCCTCAACCTGGAAATCCCTGTTATGTACACGGATCCTTCCGCCAATTCCCTCTGTTGATGTGACGTAGGTTTCTGCGTTAAGCATGGTTGTACCCCAAGCTGGAGGCTAATTGAGTTCTATCCAGTTATCTTCTATCAACGATGCGTTTTGGTCTTCCCTTGACCTTGTAGAATTCAAGCTCCCCTGGACCTGTGAAGTTGAAAAGTATCTCAAAAAGACCCTCTGCATATGCTTCGTAGAGTTCCCTCTTATATTTGAAGAATGCCTTTATAAAGTTCTCCTTTATTATGTCCACGGCACAGTTTTCAGGGTCCTCACACTCCAGTGAGACCCTCATTGTTATTGGCCCCTCATCCTCGTCACCATAGAGGAAGGCCTCGTATTCACCTGTTAGATAATCCATGTTCTCCCTCTGGAACACTGCGGCCTCAACATCTACCCTGTTGAAGGGGTGCCCTGCCACCCAGAAGGTCTCAGCCTCCCTTTCAGGGTTCATTATCCTCATGTGGGTCCTTCCACATTTGCACTTCTCCCTTGAGATTACAACCGTGGTGTCCTCGGTGTCATAGTTGAGGAGGAGGGTCCCTGTTTTCTCACCCACGGGCAGGAGTGTTGTGAGGACTATTCTGCCGCACTCCCCATCATCAACAAAGTCCCTCATGGTTGGATCATAGACGTCCAGGTGCACCAGGTCCTCAGGGACATGCAGGCCCTCCTTGATGTGGCATTCTCCACACATTGTCCCCTCGGTGCTCCCATAGGTGTTGTAGACTTCCACACCCCATATTTCCTCCACATACTCCCTTGATTCAGGTGCGAAGCTTTCACCACCCACAACCAGTCTCCTTATACTTGACTCTCTGGGATCAAGCCCATGCTCCTTCATGCGTCTCGCAAGTCTCAGGAGTTTGAATATGCTTGCAACTATACCTGTGGGACGGTAGCTCTCTATTATCCTCACTGGAAAGGTGCATTTGCCCTCGGGGATTATGGTCATCCCTATCTTCTGTGCTGCCAGGGTCATGGTATTTGCACCCACATTCATGCCATAGGAGGCGCAGACCACAACCCTGTCACCCCTCTCAAATCCCTGGGATACGAATGACCTTGCGTACTTCTCTGCGTATCTCTGCCAGTCCCCCCATGTGAGGAAGAAGGACTTCGGTCTTCCGCTTGTACCGCTGGTCTCATGTATTGTGTATATGTCCTCCCAGGGGGCGCATCTGAATTCGAAGTCATCCTTTTCAGGGGGCTGGTTCTCCCTAACGGTTTCACCGGTTATTATCGGGAGTTCCCTGAGGTCCTCATGGCTCCTTATATCTGAGGGTTTGATACTGTTTTTCCTGAACCATTTACTGTAGAATGGGGAGTTTTCGTAGGCATAGTTCACTGTATACCTTATCCTCTCCTCCACGAGGGCATCCAGGTCCTCCCGTTCCATGGTCTCTATTTCAGGGTTGAAGTAGTTCCCCATGACAACCACACCTCAAGTTATAGATTGGAGTGCATGGAATAAAGTTTTAATGGGGTGCATGATGATGAACCATGAAAAAGTCATGCGGAGGTGAAAGGAGTCATCAGAATTCATTTGAAAAAAAACTTAAAATAGATGCCCTGACCGGGACTTGAACCCGGGTAATAGGATCCGCAGTCCTACGTGATATCCGCTACACTATCAGGGCAAAATGAGATCAATAAAAGATTGGAAAATCAACTATTAATATTTTTCCATACCAGCATTCATCTCCACACATAAAGCCTGAAGATCACAGTGCCCCAGCAGGCCACAGAGGTATCTATGTTTTCTGCATCCCCCATTGAACCGCGGGAGGCAACTGTAACCTCCCCTGAACCATTATCCATGGTCAGATTGTAGTTCATCCCCTCAAGGGTTCCGTTGAGGAATCCTGATGCCAGTGTAGAATTCGGGGACTCTGCAAGTTCCTCGAGTAGCGGTTTATCTGCGGGATAGGATGCCATTGCATCAAGGACATCTGAAGCTTCCAGGGTGTCATCCACAGGAGCTGTGCCGGTGTTAATAAATGATGCCGTAAGTATGAAGACCACTGCAAGTCCAAGGACCGCGTCCAGGGTTGATATGTAGCCCCCATCATCCATATGGACACCATTCACTTCCCTATGAGTTTAACAATCATATCCTTCTTCTCTATGGCCCTCCTTGCGGCCTCCTCAACCTTCCTCTTCATCTCCTCAAAGTCCTGGGGTGTTTCATCGCCAACCATCTTCTTTATCTGTGTGTAGGCGGCCTCACGGAAGAGGGGTCTGAGCTCCTCCATCTCACCATCCCTTATTAGAAGGGGAACACCTGAATCGGTGACCCTTCCGACCTCTGCTATGGGGACACCTGCACCTTCAACTGCCCTTATGATATCATTGGAGGCATCCTCAGGTGCTATTATCATGAGGGAGTCAATTGAAACCCCCAGGGGATCAATTTCAAGTTCTTCAAGCATTTCAAGTACCCTTGGGTTTACCATTGACCTCACAGCCTCGGCATCGAATTCAAGGCCCACCCCTGTGGTTGATGATATCTCATGGGCATCGCCCCTGAGCCCGCCATTTGTGACGTCGGTCATTGCATGGATCACCTCAAGGAGCCCTGCCTCCATTATGGCCCCAGATGCCCTTATGAAGTTCACATCAAGGGTCTCCCATACAACATCAAAGAGTCCATGGTAGATGGCCGCTGTGGTGATGGTGCCCCCTCCTGAGCCCTCTGTGAGGAGTATAATATCGCCTGGCTCGGCCCTCTTCCTGGCCGTTGGTGGTGTCCCTGAAACCCCAATGGCGCCCACCGCGCTCACGAGCCTGTCACCGAGGACCATGTCGCCACCGACCCTCAATGTGCTTCCTGCAACCACGGGTACATTAACTAGTTCCGAGACCGCCGCGACACCTGCTGTGAAGTCAAAGAGTTTGCCAACATCCCCATCATCTGCAAGGTGCAGGTCGCTTATGAGTGCAACTGGCCTGGATCCCATGACGCAGACATCCCTGAGGGCGGCCCTTGTAACATGGAAGCCCCCCAGGAAGGGGTACTCGCTGAGCCTGGAGTGGATTCCGTCAACTGCGGTTGTTATGTAGACCTCTCCCTTAGCGGTGTCAGTCCTTACAACCCCACCATCATCCTGGGCCTCGGGATTTATGAATGCCCCGGTTTCTGTGCTTGATACTATATCGGCGATTTTTCTGTGGACAAAGAAGTCCCCCTCTCCACGGGATCCCACCCCCATCTCGCCCATTCCAACACCGGCGAGGGGATATGATATTATCTCCCTCAATCCATCGTCCAGACCATCCGTCCCAAGTGTATTTTTAACCTCATATATCACGGCATCTGCCATCCTCAGGGACCTCTCGGTGTCGATATTCTTGAATTCCCGTATCCTATCTGCCAGGATGCTTCGCAGGGATTCCTCGTCCATCTGGTCTATGTTGCGCCTTACAAATCCCTCTATGTCCATTAAAATTTACCCCCTGATTATTTCCCTGAAGTTTCTCAGGATATCAAGTCCCGCCTCACCGCTCTTTTCAGGGTGGAACTGGGTTGCATATACGTTATCTGACTCAATGGCCGCTGTCATCTCAATACCATACTCGGTTGTTGCCGCCACAACGTCCTCTGCCGGTTCTGCATGGTATGAGTGGACGAAGTAGAAGTACTCATTCTCGACGCCTTCAAGGAGCGGGGAGTCCCTCCTGGGAACCAGCTGGTTCCATCCCATATGTGGCACCTTGTTTCCGGGGGGTATCCTCACAACCCTGCCGGGTATCACATCAAGTCCCCTGACGCCAGGTGATTCCTGGCTCTCGGATAGGAGGACCTGGAGTCCCAGGCATATGCCCAGGAAGGGTTTACCATCCTCTATGTTCCTGATTATTGGGTCCCTTAAATTCTCAAGTTTATCCATTGCACTTCCAAATGCCCCTACCCCTGGAAGCACGAGGGCTTCTGAGTCATTGAGGGATTCTGGACTTGATGTTACCTGAACCTCAGCTCCTATCTTCCTGAAGGCGTTGGATATGCTCCGGATGTTCCCGCTTCCATAGTCTATGATGGCTATCAATGGATCACCTGGCGTAGTAGTCCTTCACCCTGACGGTGTCATCGAGGTGGGGCGTTGATACCTCATGGAGTACCGTGTTCTCCATTGCCACGATGGAGTGCTTCTCACCGGGCTCAATTCTGATGGTGTCATTCTTGCTGAAGTACTCCTTCCTGTCCTGGAATTCAATGTACCCTGACCCTGATATTATGTACATGGTCTCATCCTTCTTCTCATGGTAGTGGAAGGATGTCCTGTACCCCTCCCTTATGAACAGCTCCTTTGTGAGGTACTTCTCCGTATTTATGAGCACCTTCTCATAGCCCCACGGCTTGTCCTCCCTGTTACGGTACTCCTTACGTATCTCCTCCAGCTCCTTGGAGGTGTCTATTGCCATCCAGAAGAGGCCGTCCTCCCGGTAGTAGCCGAGTTTGTTTTCACTGGCCATGAGCGGGAAGAGTGTTTTCTCAATATCACCTGACTCGAAGTCCCCGAAGTCCAGCTGCCCCTTGGAGAAGTACACACCTGCATTTATGTAATAGTCAAGGAGGGGTTTCTCCCTGAAGCTGATTATCTTGTCCCCGCTGAGTTCCACTATACCGTAGGGTGACTGCATCTTGGTTATGAAGATTGTGAGGGGATAATCAGACATCTCCCCAAGGTGTATCATCTTCCTTATGTTCAGGTCCGCCACCACATCCCCGTTACGTATTAGGCACTGTTTATCTCCATCGATGGCCTCCATACCCAGCCTTATTGCGTTTAGTGTCCCCAGGGGTTTCTCCTCCCTCACATATTCCAGTTTAAGACCCTTGTACTCATCACCATATCTCTCCTCTATCTTATCCCCAAGGAATCCTGTGAGGAGGTAGGTCTTCTTTATACCTGCATTTTTGAGGTCAAAGAGCTGTTTATCCAGGATTGTGTAGCCCTCTTTTATTTCTATGAGTGGTTTGGGTATCTTCTCGGTTAGGGGTCTCAGTCTCTTTCCAAATCCTCCGCAAAGTATCATTCCAACGGTTTCAGCCAATTAAATCACCTTCTCAATGTTTCGCCTAAGGGCATCTCCAAAGTCTGATGAAACAATGGTGCTCTGCCCCAGCGTCCTTGCATGTGCATCCAGTTCAGCCACCACATGGGTGTATCCAAGTTTATGGAGTGGTTCCACGAGCCTTGGCCCGTCTGTAACGGCGACGGACTCAAGTTCAAGTTCCTCAACCGGCAGGGCATGGGGGACACCTGATACGACTGCAAATTTTATCTCCTCATCCCTCAGTATCTCCGCTGCCCTTTCACCTGTTACAGGGTATTCGTCTAGGCCCCCTGTTATGTAATCAACACGGTTGCCTGCCCCCTCTATTTCTGCGAGTATGTTCGCTGCATGTCTGCGTATCCTTGGAAGACCTGTGTTCCTGTCAAGATTCGCGATTATAAGAGGAGGGTTATCAGGGTTTATTGAGTGAAATGGAAGTGTCAGGGGATCTGCAAAGAGGTATGATGTCTCTTTCTTGGCGTTAAGCACAAATGCAACTTTTTCATCATCTTTTATGGCCTCGAGGACCCTTAATGCCACCTCATTCTTATCATCACCATGGGATGGGCGTATGTAGTCGCCCTGTGCCATTCCCCTCGTCTTCTCAATCTCGGTTGCAAGTTTGAGCATCTCTATCTGCCTTTCGGCCTCCTCATGGGGGATTATTCCCTGTTCTGCAGCCGCTTCAAGGACTATTATTGCCCCCTCTGTGTTGTCACCCTCACCGAATCCCCCATGGGATTCAACCGTCAGGACCCTTGCAGGTATGTCTGCCCTCTGGACCGCCTCCCTGAGGTCCTCGCCTATTATCATACTGGCACAGGTTCCAACAACACCCACAAGTTCAGGTGAAAACATTTCATAGGCCTTTCTGAGTGTCTCTGCCAGTTTATCTGAGGCCCCGAATATGAAGTCCTGCTCTGACATTGCAGTGGTCAGCACCCTGACCCCGTCGGTTTCAAGGAGCCTTCCTGTTCTGAAGCAGCACCCATGGGGGCCATGGAGGATTATAACATCAGCATCGAGGTCTCTGAGTGTGTAGAGTGATGCTGCTATTGGGCTGGGTCTTGGATGCAAATTCTCTCACCTCATAGTTCATATCGGGGAGTGATTGATATCCATCAACACACGAATTCACTAACCCCACAGTTCATATCCATGGACTGATTGATATTCATTTAAGTCAAATTAGTATATAAGGATGGTTACCATGATCATAGATAATCCCCTTATGGGAAGATACCTTGAAAGACCCAACAGGTTCACCATGGTTGTTGATGTGGGTGGTGAAAGGAGTCTGGCCCACCTCAAGGATCCCGGTAGGCTCAGGGAGCTTCTTATACCTGGAAATGAGGTCATTGTTAGGAAAGCCGCTGGAAAAGAAAGGAAAACCAAATTTGATGTCATAGCACTCAGAAGGGGGGATGAGTGGGTCCTTGTGAATTCCGGTTTCCACAGTGACATCGCAGCCAGCCTTATAGAATCAGAGCTTGTTGACGAATTCCGTGGTTTCAGGGTGAAAAAAAGAGAGTGCAGATTTGGAAGAAGCAGAATTGATTTCCTTCTCTCATCGGGAACTGAAGAAATGCTTGTTGAGGTTAAGGGCTGTACCCTTGTAAATGGTGAGATGGCACTCTTCCCTGATGCCCCCACAGTGAGGGGAAGGAGGCATGTTGAGGAGCTTGCATCTGCGCTCTCCATGGGCTATAAAAGCAGCGTCCTTTTTCTGGTTTTTGGTGAAAATGCACGTTATTTCTCTCCAAATACTGATATGGACCCTGAATTTTCATATGCACTGAAAGAAGCCCATGGTAAAGGTGTGAATGTGATAGCATATTCCTTCCGCACACTTCTTGATGATTCTGTGCGTGTTGAGCCCCTAAGGCGGATACCTGTTATATGGCCGTGATTCCAGTTATCATGACCCGATGTATTCCATCAGACGATCTATCTCATGATTTTTCCCTATACCAAGGATTATATCACCCTCTTTGAATACATAATCCCTGGGTGGGTCTATTATGAGTTCATTACCCCGTCCCACACCGATTACTATCACACCAGTCCTCTCATGGATGTCCGCTTCAAGGACCGAAATGCCCTCAATGGGACTTTCAGGGGGTACTGGAACTTCAACCATTCTCCGTGTAGATTCCTCTGCAAGAACGTCCTGTACAAACATTGCCTCATAGCCATCATCGATACTCTTTGACATAAGCCTGCCTGATATAACAAATGGTGAGATTACCTGGTCGGCGCCGGCCATCCGGATCTGCTCGATGTTCTCATAGCGTTCGGCCTCGGCTATTATCCTCACACTGGAGTCAATTTTCCTTATCCCCAGTATACAGTGTATTGTCTCTGAATCAGACTCCATGTCAACTATAACTGCCCTTGCACCCTTTACATTGGCCTTTTCAAGGTCAGATATCCTTGTTGGGTCTCCATGCACAAAGTTGGCACCATTCTTGAGGACAGTCTTCCTGACACCCTCATCATCAGCGAGCACAAAGACCTCGCTTCCACCGAGTTCCCTCAGGCACTCCAGTGTGCTCTCACTCCACCCACATATAACCACATGTTTTGATTTAACCACGTCTATCAGCCCCATAAGCCTCATCTGCTGTCTCTTTATCAGGAATTCAAGGAGTGTCTCAACTGCAATGGCAAATGTCCCTATACCCAGGACTATGAGGGTCACGGTGAAGTACATCCCCAGTGGTGTTGATGGGCTGTAGTCTCCATAACCCACGGTCCCTATGGTTACAAAGGTCCAGTAGAATGAGACCGTCCATGATTCACCCTCAATGAAGTGGAATCCAAGGGTTCCATAGGTGATGACCCCCGCTGCAAGGAGGAATATCCGTGCAGCAGGTACCCTCATAACCCGTGGTAGGTGTTTCCTTATTATCTCAACTATGAGCACCATATTACCCTGCCCTTTATGGGGTTCCACGCCTTGTGAAGAATATGTAGGCCAGGACCATCCCAACAATCAGAACAATCACAATAGCTGCAAGAAGCCACCAGCTACCGGAGCCCCCATCATCGTCATCATCGTCAAGATCTGTTTTGAGCTTCTTTGATGAACCCTTAAATCCGCTGAATCCACCCCTCTTGATTTTGGGTTTCATGGGATCTGAGTCTTGTGCAGCGCATGCTTCAATGGCGCCGGCAATAAATACCATTAAAAGCAAAAGTGCAATCCATCTCATTAAGGCACCTCCTCTGCAATACGTTTCTAATTTGCATTATTAAAAAATTTCTGAAAGATTCTGATACCAGATGAGGATTAAGTTCCCGGTCCCATGTCTGAAAATATCTGATCAACCAAGCCTTCTCTGAATTAACTTCCTCGCCTCATCTGTAAGGAAAACCAGTGGAGCAAATAGGATGATCATCAGCCATTCAACCGGTTTCAGTGGCTGTGTCCCGAAAACCGGCTGCAGTGGGGGCAGGTATATGACCATCAGCATCACAATGACTGCGAATATCATGCCAGCGGGTACCCACCTGTTCCTCAGAAGCCCCACTTTCAGTGCTGAGGAGCGGGTGGTCTGTGATGAGAGGAGATTGCCCATCTGGGCCATCACTATACCTGCAAAGACCACAGTTGTGGCCCTTAGGTAGAGGGGGTCATCTGCAGGGAGGCTCTGGCCTGGCACCCATCCTCCCCCTGAGAGCACAAGGAAGTATGCCATCATCACAAGGAATGCCTCAATGGATCCTGTGAACAGGTACCCCCTGAGGAGGACCTCGAGGTTAAGTAGTCTCTCCTTAACCGGTCTTGGCGGCCTCTGCATCACATCAGATTCAGGTGGGGATCTTCCCAGAGCAAGGGCAGGCAGTGTATCGGTACCGAGGTCTATTGCAAGTATCTGCATTATTGTTATGGGTAGGGGTATTCCAAAGAGCACCATGAGGACGAAGGGAACTATCTCTGCGGTTTCATGTGAAAATATGTAGGTTATGAATTTTCTTATGTTCTCATATACCGTCCTGCCCTCCCTCACCGCAGTTACAATGCTTGCAAAGTTGTCATCGGCGAGTACTATGTCAGCGGCCTCCTTTGCAACGTCGGTGCCGCTACCCATTGCAACGCCAATATCCGCCTTCCTGAGGGCAGGGGCATCATTTACCCCATCACCTGTCATTGCAACTATCTCCTCGGCGCCCTCAAGGACCGATGCTATCCTCATCTTGTGTTCAGGGACTGCCCGGGCAAATATTATGTTCTCCTCCTCAGAAAGTATCCTTAAAAGTTCAGGGTCTTCCATTTCATCCAGTTCCCTTCCCTTTATCACCCTGTAGCTATCGCCCTCTATTATTCCAAGTTCCTTTGCTATGGCTGCGGCTGTTAGACCGTAATCCCCGGTTATCATTATTATCCTTATACCTGCAGTTCTGCACTGCCTCACAGCCTCCTTCACACCCTCCCTAGGCGGGTCATGCATTGCAGCCATTCCAACCAGTGTCAGTTCCCTTTCAACATTCTCCGGTGTGTAATCCTCAAGGTCCTCCGGGAGTTCCCTGTAAGCGAATGCAAGTACCCTGAGACCCTCAGAGGCCATTCTGTCATGTATTTCTATGATCTTCCTTTTTTCATCATCATCCAGTGGTCTGGGTCTCCCATCAACTGATATCCTCTCTGATAAATCTATTATCTTTTTCGGGGCTCCCTTTACGTAGGCCACCCTTTTACCTGATTTTTGATGGATTGAGGTCATCGACTTTCGCTTTGAATCAAAGGGAAGCTCCATTACCCTGGGCATCCTCTCAAGTTCACCCTCAAGGTCAAAGCCTATCTTCTCTGCAGCCACAAGTAGTGCGCCCTCTGTTGTGTCCCCAATCACGTGCCAGCCCTTTTCGTCTCTAACAAGTTTTGCATCGTTGCAGAATGACGCCGCCCTCATTAAGAGTCTTATCTCCCTTACCTCCCGGTGGGTTACGGGGTTTCCGTTGCAGAGGAATTCCCCCTCTGGCCTGTAGCCTGAACCTGTGACCTCCACGACCCTGTAGGGTATCCAGATCTTCCTTACTGTCATCTCACCCCTTGTGAGGGTCCCGGTCTTATCTGTGCAGATTATTGTTGTGGATCCCAGTGTCTCCACACTGGAGAGTCTCTTCACAAGGGCGTTCTCCCTGGCCATCTTCCTTGCTGATGCTGCAAGCGCCAGTGTTACGCTTGGTAGAAGGCCCTCAGGTACATTTGCAACCATGAGCCCTATTGCAAAGATGAGCGCAGTCTCGAGGGGGAGTTTAACAATGTAGAGGTTGACTGCAAAAAGAACAATGCCCATTGAAACTGCGAGAATGCTTATGATACTGGCAGCCCGGGATATCTGCCTCTGAAGTGGGCTTGGCTCCTCTCGCACTTCCTGTGTAAGGGATGCTATCCTGCTGAATTCTGTATCCCCTCCTGTTGCAAATACTATGGCCCTTCCTGTCCCTGATACCACCTGTGTACCTGCAAATACGATGTTATCGATATCTATGTAATTATCGAATTTTTCAACTGGATGCGACACCTTTCTGACAGGTTTTGATTCGCCTGTAAGGGTGGATGCGTCAATCTTGAGCTGGCTTGATTCAACAAGCCTTGCATCTGCCGGAACCGTGTCACCCTCCTCAAGAAGGATCAGATCCCCAGGAACCACCTCAGCCGCAGGGATAACAGTTTCATTTGAGCCCCTCAGAACCTTAACCATAACCGGCAGAATATCCTTCAGGGCCTCTGCAGCCTTCTCGGCCTCATATTCCTGCCAGAAACTGAAAACCGCGTTTATGATTATTACAAGTACAATCGCAACTGCAAGCTGGGTGTTGCCTGTGATGAGCGACAGGGCAGCTGATACCCAGAGGAGGATCGCCAGTACATTGTAAAGGTTGGATAGAAAGACAAGTATGTGTGGTTTACCCCTGACCTCCTCAAGTTCGTTGGGACCATATTTCTTAAGGCGCCTTTCAGCCTCAGGGGGGTCAAGGCCAGAGGGTGACGTCTCAAGCCTCCTGAAAACCTCTTCCTCATGAAGCTCGTGTATACCCCCCATCGTCCTCACCATCAATTACACTTGAAATGTACCACTCAATTTAATAAATTTCAGTAATATCATGGTTTCCAGCCACATATTTATTCGCGCAGCAAATACCACGACACTTACACTTGAAACTGACCACCCATGTTATTAACTTTATGTAATACTATCTGCCGCATATTATGCTTATTATGTCCCCGTCCTCAAGTTCATGGTCCGCAGCAACCCTCATCCCCCTCCTTGCATCCACGGCGTGCATGAAGGAGTCCCCGATCTCGGTGTGTATCATGTAGGCGAGGTCCCTGGGGCCTGAACCACGGGGCACCAGGAGTGCGTCGGGGAGAACGTTACCCCTCTGGTCAGTGTAGTGGTGTTCGTCCTCAACCGGGAAGACAACTATCATGTCCAGGAGATCAAATACCGCCCTGTTGATTGCCTCCTGGACACCGGTGCTTCCATAGACCTCAAGGACGTTTTCACGGATATAATCAAGGGCCGCTCTCTGCCTGTCGTTGAGCCCTGATCCATCAATGATCTCAAAGTCCCCTGCTCCCGGTGTGTAATTAATAAGTCCGGCCTCTGATGCCCTCCTTAGGGCAATTTCAGCCTCTGCAGATGCCGGCACCACGTATGGGTAGGAATCCATGAGGCGTTCAATGTTTTTCCGCGCCTCTGGAATGTCTGCCTTGTTTGCAACTATCAGCATTGGCTTCGCTATCCTGAGGAGTTCATCGAGAAATTCCAGGAGTTCATCCTTACCCCAGGAGTAGATATCTGCCTCCACCTTCCTTGAGGCCTCGATGATATCCTCTGGAGTTATCCCTGTACCTGAGAGTTGTTCATGGATTATGCGATTCATATCAAGCTTCTCTGATGCTGCCTTCCTTAAAAGTCGGTCCCAGTTCTTCTCAAGGATGCCATAGAGCCACATGGTTATTTCATCCTCAAGGAACTGCACATCCTCCAGAGGGTCATGGCTCCCTGGCTCAACAGGCCTTCCCTCCTCATCTGTCGAACCTGATGCATCTATTACATGCAGAAATGCCCTGGCCTGTCTGAGGTCATCCAGGAACTTATTTCCAAGACCTCTTCCCTCATGGGCCCCCGGGACAAGACCCGCCACGTCGATGAGTTCCACCGGGATCAGTCTGGTGCCATCAATGCATCGTGAGTTTTTGGGGTTGCACTGAACTCCAAGCTCCTGACAGGGACATCTGCAGGATGCATAGGCAACTGCATGATTGGCGTCGATTGTGGTGAAGGGGTATGATGCCACCTCCGCTTCAGAAAGTGTGGCTGCATTGAAGAAGGATGATTTTCCAACATTGGGTTTTCCTGTGACTGCAATCTGAATCATTGTTACCACATTAATAAATGGTCATGAAACAATTATATATGTTGGTCCTGAATAAGATCCAGTGAAACTGAATTCACAGGTTTGGATGGTCATGGTGCTCTATATAGTGGGGATAGGTCCCGGTTCATCTGATTATATCACACCTGCCGCAGCTGTCGCTGTGAAGAATTCTGATACTGTATTTGGGAGTAAAAGGGCCCTTGAACTGTTTCCTGATGTGAATGAAGCTATCGTGCTGGGTGCTGGGGATATGAATGAAAAGCTTGAAATGGCAGCCGGGCTTGCAATTTCACGTAAGGTGTCGGTGCTCTCAACAGGTGACCCCGGGTTTTCAGGTGTTCTGAAACCAATTAAGAGGATAATATCAGAAAAGAAGCTTGATGTTGAAGTCCAGGTTATCCCCGGTGTGAGTTCCGTGCAGCTCTGCGCTGCAAGGCTACTTATACCCTGGGATGATGCTGACATAGTCACGTTTCACGGGCGCGACGAGGAGGACATGGTGGATATCATTAATAACGGAAGGCCGACAATAATTCTCCCATCAAGGACACCCTCTGAGACCGCCAGGTTCCTTATTGAAAGTGGTGTGAATCCAGAAAGGTGTGTTGCTGTCTGTGAAAGACTCAGCTACCCTGATGAAAGGGTTGTTGAAGTGAAACTAAGGGAACTGCTGGAATCTGAATTCAGTTACATGTCAATAATAGTCTTAATTTAGCGAAAACTTCTGAACTACGTCAAAGTTTTAATCCATACAAATTTTTTCACATATGATATCTGTTGCCTGTCTTCTCAACTATTGCGTTATCGATTAGGGGTACTGTTCTCTCAGAGCCAAGAACAGTTACATATGAAGAGGGACCTCTGAATATACCCCACACAATAACCTCCTCATTTTCATAGAAGGCCTGGAAATCGCCTTCAACCATTATATCTCTGTCATAATCTAGTGTCTCTCCAAATTCATCCCGGGTCGTCTGGCAGATCCTCATTGTTCCATCCTGCGAATCAATAACATAAGCCCTTATCCTCACTGGAGTCCCCTCTTTTATAGAGTTACTGTATAGTTCAGCGGCTGAAACTTCAATCGCCTTTTCTTTGATTTCTGTGGGGTCATATTCGGGTGAAGAAAACCCTGCAAGAACTATTAGAATAAATGAAATGCAACAAATCCCTGCGATCTGTAAATTTCTGTTTTTAGTTATTTTATCTGATAGGGAACCACCGATTCTCCTGAGGGAGCCGCCACACTTACATTCATATTCATCAAGCCTTTCCCCGGCTTGAAGTTCGAATTCATATGTCCTGCCACATTCAGTGCAACGAGCCTTCATGACAACACCCCTTATTCACTATTTAATAATAGACATGGATAAATTTATATTTTTCGTGAATATGCAGCTAAACGTTAGATAAATTAGAATGAAAGGTGAGTAAGAGTTATCTAATTCAAAAATAATTTAATAATATAAAAAATGATTATTTTAATAATAATCGGCCTTATCGTCGCTTTTTGATTCTTATATAAATTCCCCGTGTTTTTCTAAATGAACAAGGCAAAATCCACACATTCCCCGTGTTTTTCTAAATGAACAAAGCAAAATTTAAATGTTATTATCAAAATTAAAACGTAAACTATATTCATTATAAGTAAAATATAAAATGTAATGTTTTTGGGAGGTGATAATCATTGATCCATATAAAAAGTTTTCTGCTCTGATCTGCGGCTTCCTTCTCATGCTCGTCCTTCAGGGCTCAGCCTTTGCTGAATCAAATTACACCATGGACTACTCAACCTACCTCGGTGGTGATGTGGTTGATGAGGCACGTGACGTTTACGTTGATGAATCCGGATACATCTATGTAACCGGTTCAACGCATGTCAGTGGATCCAAGAACGTCTTCGTGGCCAGATTCAACACATCAAGACAGATCATATACTACATGAACTTCGGCGGACCTGGGGACGACTGGGGACACAGGATAATAGCAGATGCAGATGGATACGCCTATGTTGCGGGCGAAATAAGTAGAGATGGTGTCGAGAGTAAGGATGCGTTCTTGGCACGAATAGACCCCCTCGGTAAACTCGAAGGGATCAAATATATCGGTGGATCTAAGTATGACGTTGCAAAGGGTCTTGCAATGGACGGCTTGGGAAACCTCTATGTGAGTGGCTACACCATCTCAGAGGACCTTCAGGTGACAGATGACGCTTACCAGAAAAACAATAAGGGTGGTTATGATGCATTCATCGCCAAACTTGACCAGAACCTCACCGTTACCTACCTCAGCTACCTTGGAGGGTCCTGGGACGACTACTGCCAGGGACTTGCCCTTGACAAGAACGGGAACATCTACTTTGCAGGGTACACCTACTCTGATGATTTTCCAGTAACCTTCGATGCGGTTTTACAGTATAAGAGGGGTACGAATGATATCTTCATATCAAGATTCACACCACAGATGAGCTTTGACTACTCAACCTACCTTGGAGGCTCAGGACAGGACATGTGCCACGCCATTACCTCCTATGGTGGTCTCATATACGTTGCAGGTAAAACAAACTCCACGGACTTCCCCATAACCCCTGTGAGTGCATACCAGAGGACAAAGAAGGGTCTTTCTGATGGATTCATCGCTGCATTCGATGGTGAGGAAGTGACATACTCAACCTACTTCGGTGGAAGCGGTGATGACGCAGTATATGGAATTGCAGCAGACAAGTATGGGAACCTTTACCTGACAGGTACAACATCCTCATCTGACTTCCCCCTCACAGATGGAGCATTTGACAGGTCACTGAATGGTGTGGATGCCTTTATCACAAAATTCAGCACCCCGCGAAGTGTCCTCTACAGCTCCTATCTCGGGGGTATAGAAGCGGATCAGGGTTATGCTGTTGCTGTTGACCCCTACCAGAATGTCTATGTTGCAGGAAAGACCTGGTCAAACAATTTCCCTGTAACATCGGATGCCATCAAAATGAAACTCACAGGACTATCAGATGGTTTCCTCACAAGGTTCACACCCTTCTTCATAAGTAACCTCAGTGTAACACCGGTAAATGGAACAGCACCCCTATCAATTACAGTTAACGGTAAAATCACCAACTACGGGGATGCCAGCGGATGGTACCGCCTCGGGCTCTACGTTAACGGATACGAGGTCTTATGGCAGTGGATAGAGGTGGCCTCAAAAGCAACAAGGGACTTCAGCTTCGAATACCTTCTCAGGAGCAGCAGGACATATTCTGTTACCGTGAACAACTTCCAGCCATTCACTGTAAGGGCATTCAGCGGGCCGCTCATAATCCCTGAAAATCTCACAGTACTGCCACGGGCCGGCACAGAACCCCTCAGGGTTAACGTGACTGCTGATATTGTGAACTACGGTGATCTACCTGACACATACACAGCTGGCCTCTACATCGATGGAATCCTCATTAATAGCACGGTTGTGACTGTTGATGCAAAATCAAGGGTCAGAGTATCCTTCAACAGCATCCTTGGCGCCGGTGTGCATGAAATAACCATCAATGACCTTGAACCCCTCACCGTCAATGTGATGGAAGGTGAAAAGTTCCTTGTAGACGGTTTCAGGCTGACACCGGAAAGTGGTCTTGCACCACTGAGTGTGATGGTCACTGCGAATATCACCAACATAGATTCAAGGACGAGGAGTTACACGGCTATAATATATGTCAACGGAGAGGAGGTCAGTTCACACACCTTAAATGTTCCAGGCGGAAGTACACTACCATTCTCCACCATGGTAACACTTCCAGAAAGTGGAATCTATACAATATCACTCAACAACGCCACTTCAGGTACAGTCAGGGTCCTCAGTGCAGCCAGCTTCACCCTCACCAATGTAACAGTAACGCCACTTGAGGGTAAGTCACCCCTGAATGTCACCGTGAACGCCACAGTAAGGAACCAGGGAGACCTTCCAGGTGATTTCACCGTCACCGTCTACCTTGACGGTGTCGCATGGGACAGCAGGACGGTTACCGTCCCGGGAAGGTCAAGTGTTAAGGTTTCAATTAAGAACCAGATCATTGTCCCTGGTGAGTACAACATCCGTGTTAACTCGGGTGAAGAGATCAAAATCAGGGTGCTTGACCCTGACCCTGTATTTGGAGGCTTCAGTGTTACTCCCGTAACAGGAGTTGGTGCACTGAACGTCACAGCACTCCTTAATGTTACAAACCCCTATGATATGGTCATAGGTTTCACAGCAAGGCTTCATGTCAACAACCAAACTGTGCAGGAGAACACAGTAAGCCTCAGCCCCGGTGAGACAAGGGAAATCTCAATGAAAACAACACTGTTACCCGGAAACTACAGTGTTGGAATCAACGGATTCGCAAGGAATGTCAGGGTTCTTAAACCGGCGAATATAACCGCCTCAGATTTAATCGTCACCCCCACATCAGGATTCAGTCCCCTTGACCTTGCAGCATCCGCTAAACTCAGAAATACTGGGGAGGTTGATGGAGAGTACACCGCAACCCTCTACATAAATGGTGCAGCTGTTGATACAAGAACCGTGACAGTTCCCGCAGGCGGAACATCTCAGGTCAGGTTCAACCACACCCTTAATGCTCCAGGGACATACCTTACTGGCATAGGGGCACTTGCACCTGTAACCGTGAGGGTACTCAATGAACCATTAGTCTCAAACCTCAACGTAACTCCAAGTTCAGGTGTTTCACCGCTCATATTCAACGTGACAGCGAAAATCAGCACCAATGAGGCTGGAAGCGGCAACTACACCGCAAGGCTCTACATAGACGGAGTGAATGTTCAGAATAAGACAGTGCAGCTTAGCGGCCCCGGCTCCTCCACGGTGATCTTCAGGGTGGAGCTCGGTGAACCTGGAACCCATGACGTCACAGTTAATGGCCTTGCACCGGTGACTGTGAGGGTCCTGAGACCCGCCACATTCATAGTGGACAAGCTGATGGTTTCACCACACGAGGGGGTTCTTCCCCTAAGCATTGAGGCATCTGCAAGGATCTTCAATGTGGGTGACGTTCCAGGCAACTACACCGCAAGGCTTTACATAGACGGGGTACCGGTTGCATCAAGGACCGTGAACGTGGCTGCCTCTGGAGAGACCACCGTAACGTTCAGATACACCATAACACAGCGGGGCAACCATACCGTTACCATTGACACGCTACCCGCTGCAAACATCAATGCACTGAAACCTGCCACACTTGAAATAGGGTCCCTCAATGTAACACCATCCAGTGCCGTGGGATCAGCCACTGTGGAGGTTGAGGCAGAAATCCAGAACACCGGTGACGTTGAAGGTAGCTTTACAATTCCAGTGTACCTCAACGGCAACCTCATAGGTACTTACACGGTGAGGGTGGGGCCTCATGAGGGTGCGGTGCTGAGATTCCAGAGGTACATCTCATCTCCAGGTGTATACACATTCAGCATCAACAACCTGAAAACCGCAACCGTTTACGTGAACCCCCCAAAAAGGACCTACAGATTCACATTCAAAAACACAGGAAGTTACACTACAACGGTGACCTACTATGCCACAGTTTACTCATCAGACGGTTCAAAACTTGCATACAAAACCTACAAATTTACACTGAAACCCGGAGGATCCTACACTGCAACCATCGGCTACTACCCCTATGATGCAAGAATCGTTACAACAAGGAAGATCTACAACCCAAGCAGGTACACAAGGACCATAAGGTTATCTGAGACCTTCAGGGCGGATACACTTTCAGCAACCCTCAGCCACACAAAGACAATCAGGGGTTACAGTTACGTCTACATAACCAGGACATTCAGGACGGTTGATACGCGAATAACCGTAACCTGATTTTTATTTTATTTTTTTTTGAAAAGCAATTACTTCTATATGAATAACCGTGCTGATTAATAGAAAAAGCGCTTATCTATTAAAATAGTTAAAAATAAAGGTTTTATTCGAACATCTTCCTCATACATCTTCTTATGGTACCCTCTGCCGCCTTTCCACCCATGAGGTTCTTGAGTTCCTTTGCAAGGGCCTGGGCTGCAACGAGATCCGTGTGCTTGATCTCACCCTTATTTATCCACTGGATAACCTCATCATCAAGGTCAGAGAGTGTGTTAATTGCAGCATCCAGTTCCTCCTGCTCCTCAAGGAGGTGCATTGACCTTGCACTTCTCACAAGGAGCTCAGGATTCATTGCCTTGAGCATTCCATTAACACCTGATGTTTCAACAAGGGATGCTATTGTCTGGAGTGTCATGAGGATCTGCTTCTCAACCATCTCCACAGGTGCCTTGATTATCTGGGTACCGACGTAGTAGTAGTCAAGGACACCTGACAGTGTTACGGCAGTTACAAGGGACCCCATATCAGCAACTGCGCTTGATACGTCTGCAGGTACAACGTAGGGTGTCTTACCACAGCTTTCTGCGAGTTCAACGCATCTTGAGATCTGTTCATCGGTGGCTATGTCCAGCTCACTGCTTGAGTGTCCGCCTATGACGTAGTGGCCGTGCTGTGGTGTTCCAGGGACAGCTGCAGGGTGCATTGATGCTATACCCAGATCCTGACGGTCTCTTCGAAGTTCCCTTTCAAGGACGTAGTATAGGACCACTGGGGATACTGTACAGGTGTTTGCTATCACAGCACCCTCTGGAAGGTGCTTTGTTATATCCTTGGCTATATCAAATGTTTTTTTACCGAATGGCGTGAATAGAACTGCTATTTCTGCTTCACTGGCTGCCTCAGCATCGTTATCTGTCACTGTTACACCTGCATCTTCAACAACCTTCCAGTGTGCATCATCCAGCATCTCCCTTGCTGGCTCTGCTAGCACAACATCATGACCTGCCTCTGCAAATTCAATTGCCATCCTGCTTCCACCGTAGGGTGCCTCGCCCCCGTATTTTTCAGGCAAATTCAGCTGGTCCACATAAAGTTTCTGATTACCCGCGCCATAAACTGCAACTTTCATAGTGCTCACCTAACATTAATATATTGTTAAGTAATTTGAAGGAATATTATAAATTTTGGCATTTGATTTTTTAAAAAAAATAAGGCATTATATCATTCCAAAACGAATTTAAGACATTAATATTGCCTTAAAATCGGATATATAATGAATTAAAAATTTTAATAATTTTTAAACCCATAAAAGCAGTTTTATGTAAAAATAATGGCGTTTGAGGTTAATTAATTTTTAATATTATAAACCCCAAACGTATTATATTCCATCAGCTGACTCAGGTTCGCCATAAAGCTGCCTGGCAATTTTCTCAAGGGTCTCGATACCCTTGGCCTCCTCCTTGAGTAGTGGAACCTCTGCGACCACCTTGTCACTGAACTTCTCACGTATCTGCTTCAGCCTCTCCTGCTGCAGTTTCCTCCTTGCATTGCAGAACTCACAATCACTGTCCTCTGGCAGTACCTGGTTGACTATGATACCATCTACATGTATGCTGTATTTCTCAAGGGCCTTCATTGCCCTCTCAGACTCATATATGGACATCTCCTCAGGGATCACAACCATCTTGAAGGAGGTCCTTTCAGGGTCTGACATGACCTCCCTTGCAGCGTTTATCTGCTTCTTGGTGGCCTCCATGTCCTGGAGGGCCCTGTCCTCCTCTTCCTCGTCACCCATGAATGGGAGTATGTTCTTGAAGGCCTTTGCCATGGTGCCGATTTGTCTCCTTATCTTGATCATCTTCCCAACCCATGAGTCCATGAGTTCAGGGAATGAGAGCAGACGGAGTGTGTGGCCTGTGGGTGCAGTGTCAAATATCACGATATCGTACTCATCGGTTGTCATGTACCTGAGAAACTGGTCGAAGGCCGCTGCCTCATCGATACCCGGCGACATCGACGCCATGTCCATCTGTTCCTGGAGCATCTCAAGTCCCATTCCAGGGTTCATTGACGCCTGTTCCCTCAGCTTAGCCTGGTACTCCTCCATTGCAACCTCAGGGTCTATCTCAACCGCGTAGAGGTTGTCTGTTATCAGGGTTGGTGTATGACCTATCTCCCTTTCAAGGGAATCTGAAAGTGAGTGTGCAGGGTCGGTTGAGATAACCAGTGTCTTCTTACCTGATCTGGCCATCCAGAGTGCTGTCGCGGCGGATATGGTTGTTTTACCAACCCCTCCCTTTCCGCCTATGAACACGAATGTTGTTTTTCCCTTATTGAACTTGAAAAGATCCTTAAATGCCATTGTACTCCTCCTGTAAGAATCCGTGATGCTGATGAACACCTTTGCATGTTACCTTACATTGATTTATATGGTTATATAAAATATACCCTACTTACTTTTAACCATTGCTACTTTGGAGAGGGTGGTTCCATGAGACATGTTCCAGGGCTTGGTCCCCATATGAGGGAGAAGATAGAGGATTTCATAAAGGCCAGGGTGGCCGATAGCGGGACAGATGGCGTTGTACTGGGTCTCAGTGGGGGTGTGGACTCTTCAACTGTCGCCTACCTTGCAGCGGATGCCCTTGGCCCGGATAGGGTTCTTGGCATAATCATGCCGTCTGCCACAACACCCCCTGAGGACCTCAAACATGCAGAGATGGTTGCAGTGGAAACCGGGATAGAATATGAGATGGTGGACATTGAACCCATTTTGGAGGCCTTCAGTGGTATATGCGGTCACCGGCCCAGCAGACTTGCTGTGGCGAACCTCAAGCCAAGGGCAAGGATGATGGTCCTCTACTACCATGCAAATTCCATGAACCGGCTTGTGGCTGGTACCGGTAACCGTACGGAGCTCCTTGTGGGTTACTTCACCAAATACGGTGATGGGGGAGTCGACATACTTCCAATTGGGGGCCTCTACAAGAAACAGGTCCGTATGCTTGCAGAGGAGCTTGGTGTTCCATCCGAGATAATATCCAAGGCCCCATCAGCCGGCCTCTGGCCCGGCCAGACCGATGAGAAGGAACTAGGGATAAGCTACAATGTCCTGGATGAGATCCTCTTTCTGCTGGTTGATAAAAAAATGGGGGTTCCTGAAGTCGCATCTGAACTTGAAGTGCCTGCTGAAGAGGTTAAGAGGATACAGGGTATGATAAATGCGGCAGGACACAAGCTCAGACCCCCTGAAATACCTGATCTTGAGGTGATCTGATGTTCACACTGATATACATAACAACCTCAGGCCAGGAGGAATCCGCAAGGATCGGGCGTAGACTTGTTGAGGATAGACTCGCAGCCTGCGTGAACATCATACCCTCCATAAAATCATTCTACCACTGGGAGGGCTCCCTTGAGGAGGATGAGGAGTCGGTCCTTATTGTTAAAACAACCAGTGAATTAACCCAGCAAATAATTAAAAGAGTTAGGGAACTACATAGTTATGATAATCCATGCATAATTTCAATTCCCATAACAGGGGGATCCCGTGATTACCTTGAATGGTTAAATAATGAAGTCAAAAAGCCATGATGGCGGTGATTCAGTGGATATTGAGAGTAAATGGCGCGATAAGTGGAGAGATGCAGGAATATTTCATGCTGACCCCGATGACAGAAAAAAGATCTTCCTGACAGTTGCCTATCCCTACCCCAGCGGTGCCATGCACATAGGCCACGGAAGGACCTACACTGTCCCGGATGTCTATGCACGTTTCAAGAGGATGCAGGGATACAACGTCCTATTTCCAATGGCCTGGCATGTCACAGGGGCCCCGGTAATAGGTATAGCCAGGAGGATACAGAGAAAGGACCCCTGGACCCTCAAGATCTACAGGGAGGTCCACAAGGTACCCGAGGAGGAACTTGAACGCTTCAGTGACCCTGAATACATAGTTGAATACTTCAGCAGGGAGTACCGTTCTGTGATGGAGGATATGGGTTACTCCATAGACTGGAGGCGTGAATTCAAGACCACGGACCCCAGCTACAGCAGATTTATACAGTGGCAGATAGGGAAGCTCCGTGAGATGGGCCTTGTAAGGAAGGGTGCCCATCCAGTGAAGTACTGCCCTGACTGTGAAAACCCTGTGGGTGACCATGACCTCCTTGAGGGGGAGGGTGTGGCCATAAACCAGCTCACACTCCTCAAGTTCAGACTGGATGATTCATACCTTGTTGCGGCAACCTTCAGGCCTGAAACAATTTACGGTGCAACCAACCTCTGGTTGAACCCGGATGAGGAGTACATGAGGGTACGGACGGGCGGTGAAGAGTGGATAGTAAGCCGCGCCTCCATTAATAACCTGTCCCATCAGAAGCTGGACCTTGAGGTTGAGGGTGACGTGGACCCTGAGGAACTCATTGGAAGGGAAGTTGAAAACCCTGTGACCGGAGAAATGCACCCCATACTTCCAGCCTCATTCGTTGACCCTGAGTACGCCACTGGAGTAGTATTCTCTGTACCTGCCCATGCCCCTGCAGACTTCATAGCCCTTGAGGACCTCAGGAAGAACTCTGAACTGCTTGAAAGGTATGGCCTCGGTGATGTGATTGAGGGCCTCGAACCCATAAATGTGATCACAGTTGAGGGTTACGGAATGTTCCCCGCTGCAGAGGTGATCCAGAAATTCGGGGTTGAGAGTCAGAAAGATGAACGCCTTGAAGACGCCACAGGGGAACTCTACAAGGTCGAACATGCCAAGGGTGTGATGAGCAGCCACATCCCTGTATATGCTGGAATGAAGGTTTCAGAGGCCCGTGAAGTCATAGCAGATGAACTGAAATCTGAAGGCCTCGCTGATGAGATGTACGAGTTTGCAGAGCGCCCTGTAATATGCCGCTGTGGTGGAAGGTGCGTTGTGAGGCTCATGGAGGACCAGTGGTTTATGAAGTACTCCGATGAGGAGTGGAAGGAACTGGCCCACAGATGCCTCTCCAGGATGAATATAATACCTGAGGAGGTAAGGGCCAACTTCCAGTACTACATTGACTGGCTGAATGACTGGGCATGTTCAAGGAGGATAGGTCTAGGTACAAGGCTCCCCTGGGATGAGAGGTGGATAATAGAGCCCCTAACTGATTCAACCATCTACATGGCCTACTACACCATCGCCCATAAGCTGAGGGAGATGGAGCCCGAGAAACTGGATGATGAGTTCTTTGACAGTGTATTCCTTGGTGAAAGCGGAGGGGATGATGAACTCAGGGAGGAATTCAACTACTGGTACCCCCTTGACTGGAGACTATCTGCCAAGGACCTCATAGGCAACCACCTCACATTCCACATATTCCATCACTCCGCCATATTCCCTGAATCCCGCTGGCCCCGTGGTGTTGTTGTATTTGGAATGGGCCTCCTTGAGGGTAACAAGATGTCCTCATCCAAGGGCAACGTGATACTACTAAGGGATGCGATAGAGAGGCATGGAGCAGATGTTGTGCGCCTATTCCTAATGTCATCTGCAGAGCCCTGGCAGGACTTTGACTGGAGGGAGAAGGAGGTTATAGGGACCAGGAGGCGCATCGAGTGGTTCAGGGAATTCTGTGAAAGGGTCTCTGAGATCTGGGACGGCAAACTGGCCCTATCTGAACTTCCTGAATTTGAGCCTGAAAGTTTCGCGGGTAAATGGATGATGTGCCAGCTTAACCACAGGATAAGAGAGGCCACAGAGGCCCTTGAGTCATTCCAGACCCGTAAAGCCGTGCAGGAGGCTCTTTATCTTCTCAAAAAGGATGTGGACCACTACATGGCCCGTGTTGATGGCCTTATCGACATGGAGGTTAAAATGGTGCTTGCACATGTTCTGAGCGCCTGGATAAGGCTCATGGCACCCTTCACTCCCTACACAGCCGAGGAGATGTGGGAGAGGTACGGTGGTGAAGGTTTCGTATCAGAGGCCCCCTGGCCCGCTTTCAGGGAGGAAGCCATAAGCAGGGAGGTCCAGGTTGCAGAGGAGATGATCCAGAACACCGTCAGGGATATCCAGGAGATCATGAAAATACTGGACGCCCGGCCTGAGAGGGTGCACCTCTACATATCACCGCCCTGGAAATGGGATGTCCTGAGAATAGCATCTGAGGTTGGAAAACCGGATATGGGTGCCATAATGGGGAGGGTTTCAGCCTCAAAAGTCCATAGCAACATGAAGGAGGTCTCAGAATTTGTGAGGAGGATCCTCCGGGATGCAGGTAAATCCGAGGTTGTTGAGGTGGATGAGTACAGTGTGCTGGTTGATGCCAGTGACTACATAAAATCAGAGGTGGGGGCCGATGTGGTGATCCACCGTGATGCAGACTACGACCCTGAAAACAAGGCCAAAAATGCTGTTCCCCTTAAACCTGCAATATATCTTGAGACATGAGGTTAAAGGGACATTCATTTTTTTATTTATTCATTGCCTGACCCTTTTATTTAAAAAATAATATGCTGGCTTGGGGATTAAATAAAGCTTATTTTCAGATGATGTTTTTCATTGGATGTTATCTGAAGATTCAACCCTGTTTTCAAGTGTTCCCACACCCTCAACGGTGGCCCTGACGGTGTCACCCGGTTTCATCTCTCCAACTCCTGGTGGTGTGCCGGTTGCAATGATATCGCCGGGCTCCAGTGTCATGATCTCTGATATGAACTCAACCAGTTCCTGGACGGTGAATATCATGTTTGATGTGCTGGATGACTGCCTGAGTACCCCATTGAGTTCAAGGGATATATCAAGGTTGCTGGGTCTGATATCAGTTTCTATGAATGGTCCTATGGGGCAGAATGTGTCAAAGCTCTTTGCACGGGTCCACTGGCCGTCACGCCTCTGGAGGTCCCTTGCAGTTACATCATTGAGGACCGTGTAGCCTGCTATGAATTCATCCGCCTCCTCTGAATCAACGCACCTCGCCCTTTCTGATATAACCACTGCAAGTTCAACCTCATGGTCAACCTCCGAGGACATTGTAGGGTAGACTATTGCATCGCCATGGCCTATGACCGCTGTTGGTGGCTTGAGGAATATGACGGGTTCATCAGGGATGTCCATTCCAAGTTCAGCTGCGTGGTCCCTGTAGTTGAGACCCACACATATGACCTTTGAGGGTGAAACCGGTGGGAGGATCCTAACGTCCCCCATATTATGTTCCGAGATAACCTCAGGGTCTTCAAGGAGGTAGTGATCACTTTCAACCTGAAATACCCTTTCTCCATCTGTAAAGCCGCAGAGAACCCTTCCATCATGTGAAAACCGGAGGAACTTCATTGATACACCTCAGGGGATTATCCTCTCAATTGGCACAACCAGTATGTCCCTTGCCCCCACAGCCTTGAGCCTGTTCACCAGGTTGAAGACATCCTTCTCATCCACAACCGCGTGGACAGCCACAACCCCATTATCTGAGAGCACCTCAGAGACAGTGGGTCCGGTCATCCCTGGCATGAGTGCCCTCACACGATCCAGGTTTTTCCTGTCTATGTTCAGCATTACGAGTCTGCGACCCTCTGCATCTATAACTCCCCGTATACCTGTTCTGAGTTCCTCTATCAGCTGCCCCTTGCTTCTGTAGCTTTCGGGGTTTGCTATGAGTTTCACTGAACTCTCAAGGAGTGTGTCAATGACCTTGAGGTGGTTCATCCTGAGTGTGGTGCCGGTGCTGCTGAGGTCGGTTATGAGGTCCGCCACCCCGATGAATGGTGCTATCTCTGTGGAGCCTGTGAGTTCAACTATCTCGGCCCCTATATTCCTTTTCCTGATATAATCCCGTGTTATCCTGGGAAACTCTGTTGCTATGACAGCACCGTCGGGTATGTCCTCTGGTTTCTCGATGGGGGAGTCCTCGGGGGCTGCCAGGACAAGGCTGGCCCTCCCATAGTTGAGGTCCTCGAGAATTTCAACCTCACTCCCCCTCTCCACTATGAGGTCGTATCCTGTGATACCAAGGTCAGCCGCCCCATCTGCAACGAATTCGGGTATATCGGCTGCCCTGCTGAACATGACATCGATCTGGGGGTGCTGTGTCTTTGAAAATAGCTTCCTGTTAATTGTATCCTTCAGCCCCACACCTGCGTTTTCAAGTAGCCTTATTGCAGGTTCGCTTATCCTTCCCTTTGAGGGAACTGCTATTCTTATCTTCATTCAATCCCTCGATGACTCAAATTTTACTGTGAATGCCGTACACAGCAGTATCTCATCTGCAGAATCACATCACTTATATCTCTTTTTAAGGAACCTATATAATAGCTTTAGATTCATCCCAGATTACAAGTTAAAACTTATAAGTTATAAGGTGATCCGATGGAGAATGAGAGCATACTGATACATGGCGCCCAGATCCTTGACGCAGCAGGCCCGCGCAGGGGATCGGTTCTGATTGAGGGTAACACCATAGAGGAGGTTTCAGACAACCTGAGTCCCGGTGACGCTGACACCGTCATTGATGGCCACGGGAAACTCCTCGTCCCGGGTCTTGTGAATACACACACCCACCTCTCAATGACACTGTTCAGGGGGATGGCAGATGACCTCCCCCTTGACAGGTGGCTGAATGAACATATCTGGCCAGCCGAGGCCCACCTCAACGGGGAATACTGCCATGCTGGGGCCCTCCTTGGATGTGTGGAGATGATAAGGTCAGGTACAACCACCTTCAATGACATGTACTTCTACATGGATGACGTGGCCCGTGCAGTGGATGAGGCGGGACTGAGATGCGTTCTAAGTCACGGGATGATAGACCTGGGGGATGATGATAAAAGGCGGGCTGAAATCAGGGAGAGCCTCAGGATAATCCGTGAATGCCATGGAATGGCAGATGGACGCATAAAGGTTGCCCTTGGACCCCACAGCCCCTACACCTGCTCAGAGGAACTCCTCCGAGAAACCGCTCGGCTGGCAGATGAACACGGTCTTGGTATCCATATCCACGTATCTGAAACAGAAAATGAGGTCAGGGAGGTATCAGAAGCCCATGGAATGTCCCCTGTTGAGTACCTGGATTCTACAGGCGTCCTTGGACCGGAGACCGTGGCAGCCCACTGCGTCTGGCTGAGCGAAAATGAAATGGAGATCCTCTCAGAGCGAGGAGTGAAGGTCTCACACAACCCCTCAAGCAATATGAAACTGGCATCAGGCACCTCACCTGTACCTGAACTCATGGAGCGGGGCGTCAACGTCTCCATCGGGACAGACGGGGCCGCCTCAAACAATAACCTGGATATGTTTGAGGAGATGAAGACAGCCTCACTGCTCCAGAAGGTCAGACTCCATGACCCCACGGCACTCCCTGCGATGGATGTATTCCGTATGGCAACAGTGAATGGTGCCGAGGCCCTGGGAATCAAGTCTGGCCTCATAGAGGAGGGCATGCTGGCGGATCTTGTGGTCCTGAACACCCGCAGGCCCCACCTCACACCCTGGAGGAACCCGGCCTCACACCTCGTATATTCTGCCAGTGGCGCGGATGTTGATACTGTGATATGTGACGGGAGGATTCTGCTGCTTGAGGATAAACTGAAGGTGCTGGACGAGGAATACGTCATGGAACTTGCAGAGGGTGCTGCAGAGGAGCTTGCATCAAAACAGTAGGGTTGGGAAGATGATCGCATTATTCGACATCGACAAAACCCTCATACACCGCTCAGAGGTCCATGAGGAGGCATTCAGCTATGCTTTCAGGGAGGTCTACGGTGTTGACGCAACCATTGACCTCATAGATTACCATGGAAAAACAGACCCGGCAATAGCCAGGGAGGTCCTCAGCCTCATGGGCCTCAAATTAGAGGATATAGATGATGGGATGGACGACTTCCTCCATGAACTCGTGGTTTATGTGGGAAAAAACATCCAGTACGATGATATCAAGCTCATAGATGGTGTTATGGAGTTTCTTGAGTCCTTAAGATCCGTCAGTGCCTGCATGGGAATTGTCACAGGTAATCTGGAAGATATAGCCTTCATGAAGCTTGAGAGGGCTGGAATTGCAGGTTACTTCTCATTCGGGGGCTTTGGGAGTGACAGCAGCATAAGGGAGGAGCTCACAGAAATCGCGGTTAAGAGGGGACTTGAGATGGGGGCCTCGGGAAGAATCGTCCTCTTTGGTGACACACCCTACGATATGATGGCCGGGGCCCATGTGGGTGCCCTTAAGATTGGAATAGCAGCCGGGAGGTATGGGGAGGCAGAGCTCAGACGGGCGGAGGCTGACCATGTCTTCAGGGACTACCGCAGCCCTGAGATAATGGATATAGTGACCCCCTGAGCAGTTTTAACCTACTTCAATTACTTGTATCAAGTTACTGCTCATCTCTCTATGAACTGAGGCTCCATCTTCCTGTTTAGTAATATGCTTCTTTTCCATTCTGGGCGTGTTTCAGGGAAATCCTCCCGGTAGTGGGACCCCCTGCTCTCCTCCCGTATAAGGGCTGAGCGGGTCACCAGTGAGGCTGTTATGAGCATGTTCTCAAGTTCAAGGGCCTCCAGGAGGTTGCTGTTAAACCCTCCTGTCTCAGGGACATCAAGGTCCCCCAGTTTATCCATCAGCGTGGAAATCCTGGACATTGCAGATTCAAGTGACCTCCGGCTCCTCACAATTGCAACATCACTCCACATCGCCTCATGGAGTTCCTCCCTTATCTCAGCCGGCCTTATGGATCCATCGCGGACCATGCCCTTTATCCTCTTTTCCTCCTCCTCAATGAGTGATCTGACTTGTTTCCTGGATGAATTCATGGCGTTTTTTGCAGCCGATATACCTGCCCTCCTCCCGAATACCTGGGTATCGGCCAGGGCATTTCCTCCGAGCCTGTTGGCCCCGTGGACGCCACCTGCCACCTCTCCCGCTGCGAAGAGGTTCCTGAGGTTGGTCCTGCCCCATTCATCTATCCTGACACCCCCCATGAAGTGGTGTGCTGTGGGTGCAACCTCCATCGGCTCAGACCTTATATCCACGCCCACATCCAGGAACTGGAGGAGCATGGTCTCAAGTTTCTCCTCTATAACCTCATCAGGGAGGTGGCTCACATCTAGGTAGACGCCGCCGTTCTCGGTTCCCCGGCCCTCCATTATCTCGGTGTAGATGGCCCTTGCAACCACGTCCCTTGTTGCAAGTTCCCCTCGGGGGTCATAGCGGCTCATGAACCGTTCACCCTCAATGTTTAGTAGTATACCGCCTTCACCTCTCACGGCCTCCGTCACAAGGACCCCCCTCCGTGACTCGGGGTATACCATGCCTGTGGGGTGGAACTGGACCTGTTCCATGTCTATGAGGTCAGCCCCTGCCTTCCAGGCTAGTGCAAAGCCATCACCACCCTTCTGCATGGTATTGGATGTTACAGGATATATGTGGCCTGCTCCGCCTGATGCCAGTATGGTGGAGGAGGCCCTGAAGGCCACAGGTTCTGAATTCCTGATGGATACACCCATGGCGCCAAGGACGCTGCCATCCTCAACAAGGAGTGAGGTTATCATCACCTCATCGATGGTCTCTATGTCCCTCCTTATAACTTCCTCCTTGAGGGCCATGATAATCTCATGACCTGTCCTGTCCCCATGGTAGCAGGTCCTCCTGTAGGTCTGGCCTCCGAAGGGCCTCTGATCCAGGAGGCCTGACTCCTGGCGGTCAAAGAGTGCACCATATTCTTCAAGGTCCCTCAGTCTGTCAGGGGCCTCGTCCACCAGTACACGGACAAGTCTGGGGTCGTTGATGAACCCCCCACCCCTCATTGTATCCTCAAAGTGGACATCAGGACTGTCATCAGGATCAACACATGCGAATGCGGCGTTGTATCCACCCTCAGCCATTCCTGTGCATCCTGATTTGAATGATAAACCCTTTGAAACTATGATTGGTGTCAGTTTGTGTTCAGAAACCTCAATTGCTGCCCTGCAACCGGCTCCGCCTGAGCCTATTATGAGAACATCACATTCGTAAAGCTCGCTTTCCATGGAGATTATTTTCAACATTCATTATTATAAGGTTTGGCAGTCAATATGTTAAGGTGATGAATATGGGAAGTGAAAGATCACCCTTCTCTTGAAGGTGACGGTGGGAAAACTGAAGGCACCTTCAACTGGCTAATTTAACGGAAGCATCTCATGATGGGTGATAACCCGGCTCATCGCACTTGATGATCCCTATTACGTATACCATAAAGATCACGGGGGTTCCATTTGAAGAAGAAGGATATAGTTAAACTATCAAGGAGGGACTTTGAGAGGGCATGGCTTGAGAGCGGGAAGCTCCTTAAAAAGCCCCACCATGACATGCAGTATCCACGCCTGAGGTTTGGTGTGGGAAAATCCCACGTCCTCTATGACACCATCTGGATGATAAGGGAGGCCTACCTCAGGCTGGGTTTCAGTGAGATGGTGAACCCTGTATTCATAGACGAGGAGCATATATACAGGCAGTTTGGCCCCGAGGCCCCGGCGGTCCTTGACAGGTGCTTCTACCTGGGGGGGCTTCCAAGGCCAGACATAGGCCTGAGCCTTGATAAGATCCAGATGATAGAGGATATGGGAGTTGAGGTGACAGAGGACAGGATCCAGGGCCTCAAGGAGGTCTTCAGGTCCTACAAGAAGGGTGACATCTCCGGGGACGACCTCGTCCTTGAGGTATCCGGGGCCCTTGAGGTTGAAAGCCATGAAGCCCTCAGGATCATCGAGAGGGTGTTCCCTGAGATAAGGGACCTCAAACCCGTCGCAGGCAGGACAACCCTGAGGTCCCATATGACCTCGGGATGGTTCATATCCCTGCAGAACATGCATGACCGATACCCCCTCCCCCTGAAACTCTTCTCAATTGACCGATGCTTCAGGAGGGAGCAGAGGGAGGATTCAAGTCACCTCATGACCTATCACTCAGCCTCATGCGTAGTTGTGGATGATGAGGTTCCCCTGGACGTTGGGAAGGCAGTGGCCGAGGGCCTGCTTGAGCACTTCGGCTTCTCAAGGTTCAAGTTTCTGCCTGATGAGAAGAAATCCAAGTACTACATTCCCGGGACCCAGACAGAGGTCTACGCCTACCACCCAGGCCTCAGGGACTGGGTTGAAATTGCAACCTTCGGGTTATACTCCCCCATAGCACTCTCAATGTACGGCATAGACAAAGAGGTCATGAACCTTGGGGTTGGTGTTGAACGTGTGGCCATGATACTCAACCAGGTGGATGACGTCCGGGAGATGGTCTACCCCCAGATCCATGGACCCTGGAGGCTCACCGACAGGGACATCGCCGGCATGCTCAGGATAAACCTCCACCCTGTAACCTCAGATGGCAGGATGCTCATGGAGAGGATAATTGAAACCTGGAGGGCCCATGCAGACGCAGAGTCACCCTGCAGCTTTGAGGTTTACAGTGGAGAATTCCTTGGCAGGAGGATCAGGGTGGAAGCGGTTGAGGATGAGGAGAACACGCGGCTCCTTGGACCTGCGGTCTGGAACACCATCTACATCCACGATGGCAACATACTGGGTGTTCCACCCGGGACGGAACTGGACAACGAACTCATAGCCAGCGCCCGGCGGGATGGCCTCAACACAGGGATAACCTACATGGATGCCCTTGCAGCCGAGGCAGCCTACAGGGTGGAGGAGATGGCTGTGAGCGGCGCCGAAGAGGTTGAGGTGAGGAGCACGATAGCAAGGTCCCTTTCTGACCTGAACCTAATCCTGGATGATGTGGCCATGAGGTACATAACAGGCAGGAACCGTGAGATAGACCTGAGGGGTCCCCTCTTCTCAACTATAAGGGGCAGGCTGGAGTGAGAGGATGATCATAACCGGAAGGGTCAGTTCAGGTTTCGGTGAGGGCGCATACTTCATGACAAGGGACGTCTACCTTGAACAGTTCAGGGAGAAGCTGGGGTTCGAGCCATTCCCCGGCACCCTAAACATAGAAACTGACGACCCTGAAATCGTCAGAAAACTGCGCCTTAAGGCTGACAAAATACATGGTGGTGGCGGTTTCGGGGATGTACTCTATGTGAGGGCTGTACTGAACGATGAGGTTGATGGAGCCATTCTGTTCCCTGTTAAAACCCATCACAGGGATGTGTGCCTTGAATTTGTTGCCCCTGTAAACCTCAGAAAAACCCTTAAATTAAGAGATGGAGATACTGTTAGCCTAAAGATAATGGATGATAAATCATCAGATTAATTGAGTGATACAACAGAGTCGTGATCATATGATCCAGGAAGCCCTTAAAGCACTCAGAAAGGGAGAAATGGTCCTTGTATTCGACGCCGACAACCGTGAACGGGAAACAGATATGATTGTTGCTGCTGAAAAAACAACCCCTGATCATATCAGGGTCATGAGGAACGATGCAGGTGGCCTCATATGTGTACCGGTATCCTGGGAGAACTCAGAAAGTCTCGGTATACCCTACATGACCGATATAATGAATGAGGCCTCAGGCCGCTACCCCGTACTCAGCAGGTTATCACCCCACGATATACCCTACGATGAAAAGTCGGCGTTCTCCATAACAGTGAACCACCGAAGGACATTTACAGGAATAACTGACAATGACAGGGCCCTAACTATAAGAGAGCTTGCAGAGCTCTGTAAAAACAAAAAACACCATGAGTTTGGGGATCTTTTCAGGTCACCAGGCCATGTCACCCTCCTGAGGGCCGCCGATGGCCATGTGACCAGGAGGAGGGGTCACACCGAGATGAGCATAGCACTCATGGAGATGGCCGGGCTTGAGGGAGTTGCGGTCTGCTGTGAGATGATGGATGATAGGACCGGTAATGCGCTTTCAACGGATGATGCCATGAAATATGCTGAGGAACACGACCTCATATTCATGAGCGGAGCAGATCTAATTGAATCATACATGGAATTCAGATCTTAGAGGTGTTCTTATGGAGAGGCTGAAGATAGGTATCAGTGGACTTGATGACACAATAGGCGGCTTCCCCATGGGTAGGTCCGTCCTCATAACCGGGGAGCCTGGATGCGGGAAGACAATCTTTGGATTGCGTTTTGCAATAAGCAGCTGCATGGAGGGATACAACACGGTCTATATTACAGCCGAGGAGGACGCCAACGACCTCCACATCCAGGCAAACTCCTTTGGCTGGAACACCCAGGAACTTGAGGAGAGGGGACTCCTCAACTTCATAGAACTGACCGGTATAAGGGCCAGGATAACAGAGGCCGAGCTCAGCATGGACATGGACCCAATGAAGGGCAACTTCACCAAGATAATACATGACATCCCCCCTGAGGCTGAGGTGGTTGTGATAGACAGTCTGGGGGGCTACACAGCCAAGTTAACACCATATGAGTTCAGGAACCAGTTTGATCTCCTGGTATATGAGCTCAAGCAGAGGGGTATAACCTCTGTTATCATACTTGACAGCGCCACCTCCAAGGAATTCAATGAAATCGCCCTCTTCTCGGTCTATGGTGCCATAAAGCTCGGCAGAAGGGAGAACCCCTACACAGGTCGAAGGGAGCGTATAATGGACATAGTTAAGATGAGAAGCACCAAGACGCCCCTACAGTTCCTCACCTATGAGATAGGTGGAGAGGAGGGTATAACAATAACAGAGGGGGAGGAGATCCCTGAGGAGGATCTTGAAATTTAACCCCCTATTTTTTATCACCTAAAAAATAACCTAATTTTTTCTGAATCTTCTCATTATCTCCTCAAGGTCAGTGTATCCCCTGAATTCCGGTTCTGCTGCTTCAGATATAAGAAGATCCACATCAAGGTTTTCCTCAACAGCCTCCATGGCCCTCATGCAGAAGTCCTCAAGTTTTATCTCAACCTCAGGTGTGCCGCCCCTCATGCTCATCTTAACCCGGGGCAGAGCCAGGTACCTCCCCCCTGAGGCCCTCTCAAATATATCCATGTCATAGACCCTGTTGAGTATGGCATGGGGGACCTCAACCCCAAGTTTCTCAAGGACACTTATATGGGCTTCCAGGTCAACGGCCGCGGACTCCACCCCGCCCCTGCTGCAGCCGGCCACCATTATGACAGGTATCCCAGCTGCAAGAGCGATTTCGGCCCCTGAGTAGGGTACGGTTTCATTGAGGAGCCCTGTTAATATGCTCATAACACCCTCGATCAGTATTATATCATACCTTCCCCTCACCGATTCCAGGGCATCCTCAAGGTCCATCCAGCCCAGGTGCCCTATCCTTATGGAGGAGTGTTCCTCCATCGGCTCCTTTATGAGGTAGAGGGCCGGTACTATGTCCCTCACATCAGGGCCCACCTTCATGACCCCCACCCTGAGACCCCGCCTCCTTAGGGCCCCTGCAAGGCCGGTGACTATGAAGGTTTTTCCTGCATCCGAGCCTGTGGATGCTATCATGATGGCCAGGGGGGTCTTCCTGGTCTCCCTTCCTCTTTCTTCAACGTTTATGCCTGTGTCCACGCCAATCTCTGATCTGAGGGTTTTTCTGAGTTCCCTGTTCTTCTCCAGTATCCTCTCCCTTGCATCCTCACCGGCGCCCAGAAACTCCAGTATGTTCTCCACAAGGGCGGGGTTCTCATCAAGTGCCCCGTGGACCATGGTGCCTGCGACGTTTCCATCGTCACTGCAGACGCCCGAGGTTACCTCAAGCCTCCTGTCCCTGTAATCAGCCCTCCTTATTATGGAGCGCATTATCTCAGGCGCATCCCCCCTTATCTCACCGTAGGTGTGGCAGTGAAAACCGGTTACCCTCTCACCGGTTAAACCTGAGGTGAGAAACGATTCGCCAGTGATAAGGGCCTCCACACGATCGTTACTTATCATTGGGTGGAATGATACATTCAGGAGCCCCAGCCCCTCCCTGTATATGGGGCAGGGCGATTTTCTCCCTATATCCGTCCTCTCTGCCAGTGCCTGGAACCCTGAGCAGATGCCGAGGACAAATTTTCCCTCAGCCGCCATCCTCCTTATCTCTGATGCAAGGTCCTCTGATAGACTCCCCGACTCAACTATGCTCCCACCGGGTATTATGATGCCATCCAGGACCCTGTGGGCCCTCTCACCATTCACGAGGCCATTCTCCTTAACCAGGTCGGTGGGTAGAAATCCAAAATCCTCAAAGGCCGGTACAGAGCCCCTCAGGTAGGCGAGTCCAATCCTCATGTAAACTCACTCTAAAGGGAGGCTATACCCCTCATTGCAGAGAGTATCATTCCATCATCCCCTGGCTTTGCCTGTAGCTGCAGACCCACAGGAACCCCATCCACGTCACCCGCAGGCATGCTTGCAGCGGGGATACCTGCAAGGTTGGCTATGACCGTGAGGACATCGTATGCATACATCTCCATTGGTTCAAGTTCCTCTCCAAGCCTGTGGGGTAGTTTCGGAACTGTAGGGCCCAGTATTATGTCCACGTTCTTCAGGAGCCCCTCTATCTCCCTCCTTATGAGTGACCTTGCCTGGAGGGCCCTCCTGTAGTATTTACCAGATAGTTCCTTCTGGCTGATGTAGGAGCCCATGTGTATCCTCCTGAGCACCTCAGGGCCGCATACATCCTCTATCCTGTGGCCATACTTCCTGCCATCGTACTTCCTCGTGGCTGAGAAGAATTCAACATAGTTTATGAGGTAATAGGTTGGGAGGCAGAGGTCAATATAACTGAAATCAAGTTCCACTATCTCAGCCCCCTCATCCCCTATCAGGTCAAGTTTCCCCTGGATGGCAGCATCTATCGAGTCATCGGTGACCTCAAGAAACTCCTTCACAACACCGAAGCGCATATCCTTCAGTTCCCGATCCACGCTGAGTTCCTGGTCCTCTGAAATGGTTGTTGGGTCGGTGGGGTCATGGCCTGATATCACCTCAAGGGTCAGCTGAAGGCCGGATACGTCAGCTGCAAGGGGCCCTATCTGGTCGAAGCTCATGGCAAGGTCAAGGAGCCCCTGCCTTGAAACCAACCCATAGGTTGGCTTGAACCCCATGACCCCACAGTGGGAGGCCGGGTTCCTTATGGATCCCCCGGTATCTGATCCCAGTGCAATGTCGCACATCCCGGCTGCAACGGCAGCGGCGCTTCCCCCACTGGAACCACCGGGTATCCTTCCAGGTGCAGAGGGGTTGTCTGTGGGGCCAAAGAATGAGGTCTCTGTTGAACTCCCTGCTGCGAATTCGTCCATATTGGTCATGCCGACTATTATCCCGTCCTCTTCCTTTATGCGCCTTATGACGGTTGCATCGTAGCTTCCAGTGTAGTTCTCAAGGGTCCTGGACGCTGCGGATACCGTGAATCCCTCCACGTTGATGTTGCTCTTAACACCTATAACCAGGCCCGCGAGTCTACCTGTCCTCTCGCCGGAGGCTATCCTTGAGTCTATCTCCTCAGCCCTCTGGAAGGCCTCCTCCTCCCTGACCTCTATAAATGCGTTTATGTCATCATTTTTTGCCCTTATTGTCCTGATGAACCTTTCAAGGTTCTCTGATGCGGTCATGCCATGATCCTTAATCATTTCAACCTTATCCATGATTTCCATTTCCAAACACCCGTATCCTATCATTGAGTAAACCGGTTATCCTGAAGACCTGCATGTGAGGGCCCCTGGCTTCCCATGATGGTTATCCTGAGGTATCTGCAGGTGCCTGGTCACCCTCCTATCTGGGTTTAATTTCATTTTCAACATTAATAAATGTGAAGATGACCAAGATCTAGAATATGGAATGGATGGAAAGGGTGAAGTGATGGAGAAAACCATTATACTCAAAAAAAGTGATGTTGAGAGTCTTCTGACCATGGATGACTGCCTGAAGGCCGTTGAGAACGCCTTTGTCCAGGATGCCCTTGGCCGTGTCCAGATGCCCCCCAAGATGTACCTATTCTTCAGGAAATACGATGGGGACCTCAGGGTGATGCCCTCCTACCTTGAGGAACTTGAAATGGCGGGTGTTAAGTGCGTGAATGTCCACCCCTCAAATCCCCGTGAACATTCCCTCCCGACGGTCATGGCTGTCATAGAGCTTGTCGATCCAAGGACCGGGTTCCCCCTTGCACTCATGGATGGAACATATATAACCGATATGAGGACCGGGGCAGCCGGCGGGGTCTCCGTGAAGTACCTTGCAGATCGGGAGGCCTCAACACTGGGGATGGTGGGTGCCGGGAGACAGGCCTGGACACAGCTCATGGCCATCAGCAGGGTAGCAGACCTTGAGGAGGCCTATGTTTACTGCAGGACACCATCCCAGCGAGAGAAATTCGCAAGGAAAGCCTCTGAGGTCTATGGGTTCAGGGTCAAACCTGCCCGGGATATCAGGGAGGCTGTGGAGGGGAGGGACATAGTTGTAACTGCCACCCCCTCAAGGAAGCCCCTGGTGAAGGCTGACTGGATAACACCAGGGACACACATATGTGCCATGGGGGCGGATGCCCCTGGAAAGCAGGAACTGGACCCCCTCATACTCAAAAGGGGGCGGGTCTTCTATGACAACTGGGAACAGGCATCCCACAGTGGAGAGATAAACGTACCCCTCGGTGAGGGCCTTATCACAGAGGAGGACCTCCAGGGAACAATAGGGGATGTGATAACAGGTAAAATTGAGGGCAGAAGATCAGTTGAGGATATAACAGTATTTGATTCAACCGGACTCTCACTGCAGGACGTTACAACCGCATGGATGGTCTATGAGAGGGCCGCTGAGTCAGGTAAGGGCCTGGAGGTTGACCTGCAGGGTTGAAGACGATGGTATAAAATTCTGATCCGCAGGGTTTAGTCCAATTCACTGTCCCCAGGAAAAGATGCTATATAGGATGGTGAACACAGTTAGTTACCGGAGCTGTGATATCATGTACCCCACCAGGACATCAATGCATGAACTCCTCGTAAGGATGGACCATGTGTTCGAGAGGATAAGGATACTCGGGAGGACCCGGGCCCTCAGGAAGGATGAGATAGAGGAGATTGACCGTCACCTCACTGAGATCATGAAGATACTTAACAGGTACAATTAGGCTGGAAGAATGCTCAGTGTCATCCTATTTACCGTAACATCCTTCATCATAGGCCTCTCAGGGGCAATGGCCCCGGGCCCCCTTCTCACTGTCACGGTCTCGGACTCCATTCAGGGGGGTTTCAGGGCAGGGCCCCTCCTTGTCACCGGCCACATCCTGGGTGAGGTAATCCTGGTTGTCCTAATATTCATGGGTATGGGCTACCTTCTCTCATCAGAGTCCGCATCCTCATTCATTGGGATTGCAGGTGGCTCCGTCCTCATCTGGACCGGTATAAGGGGTCTGAGGTCCGGGGACAATTCATCCAGGAATATTCCAGCAGGGGGATCTGTCCTAAGGGGAGCAGTGATAAGTTTTTCCAACCCCTACTTCTTTATATGGTGGGGTGCTGTTGGGGCCGCCCTCATGTACAGTGGACTTGAACTCGCAGGTGCTGCTGGACTTGCAGGTTTTCTTGTGGGTCACTGGTCATCCGATCTGGCCTGGTACAGCCTGGTATCATTTCTATCATCCAGAGGGGCATTCGATACGTCTGGAAAGGTCTACAGGGCCGTTATGGTAGTATGTAACGGATTTCTGATTATGGTGGGAGCCTACTTCCTTGTGAATGTTTTAACTGGGATATAATACAATCACGCATCAAATCATTAATACCATGAAATGCATAGTAGTATTGATGAAGGCAGCTGTTTTTGATAACTCAGGGACACTTATAAGAAGGTACAGGGCCCTTAAGAATCTTAAAACCGGTAAAATATGTGACAGGATGAATTCACTTGATATAGTGGATTACAGGGATAGAAGGGCTCTCGTTGTGCTTCAGACCGATCCCGCAACCTGTATTGTAAACGCAAAACCCCAGCAGACCATATATGAGTTCATAAAGAGGAACCGCATAGACTTCGATGTCAGCTACGCCAATACCGCGGTTACCTCCGATGAGATCATGGATATACTCAGGGATGACCCTGCAACTGTCAGGGACATACAGGACACCATAGATGCCGTTTCCAGGAAGGACTACAACATACAGATATGCAGTGGATCCGGCTTCATAGTCAACATTGACAGGAACATGGTTGACTTCACAATAACCGCAGGTGGAAAGCTCTTCCCTGAGGTCCCGGATGTTGTGGATGAACTCAGGAAGAGAAACATCCACATGTACATTGCATCTGGAGACCGCCGGGGATCACTGAGGGAACTTGCAAGGATCATCAGGATACCCCAGGAGAACGTCTTTGACACCGCCGACACCGAGAGGAAGGCAGAGATAATCCAGGAGCTGAAGAGAAGGTACAGCAGCGTCATGATGGTGGGTAACGGCCTCAACGATATCCTTGCATTGAGGGAAGCTGATGTGGGAGTTTTAACACTCCAGCAGAGGGAACCTGTGCCTCAGAGACTGATTGAGGCTGCCGACTACGTTGTTGATAACATAAGGGAGGTTCTGGATATAGAATTCTAAGGTTCTAGGTTCCGAATATAGAATTCTGAAATATGGGGGGTTTATATTGAGTGAACTGTGCATCGTGCAGGTGAATGACACCCACGGATACCTGAAACCCCACCCGGAACTCTTCTGGGAGGGCAGAAATATAAGGTATGAGACCCTGGGGGGCTACCACCACATAGCGGGCCTTGTGGCTGGTATACGTGAAGAGGGACCAACACTACTATTTGACTGTGGTGACACCATACACGGCACATACCATGCCGTGAAGAGCGAGGGTGCGGCCCTCGTTCCCATACTCAATGAAATGCGCTTTGATGCCATGACTGCCCATTGGGAGTTCGCCTATGGACCCAAAAGATTCATGGAAGTAGCGGAAAAACTGAATCATCCTGTTCTTGCAATAAACTGCTACCATGAGGGGACAGAACGCCTTGCCTTTAGACCATATGAGATAGTGGAGAGGGGTGACCTCCAGGTGGGGGTTGTGGGGATAGCATCCAATATAGTGGATAAGGTGATGCCCCCACGCTTCAGTGAGGGCCTTGAGTTCACCCTTGGACGTGATGAACTCCCCTACTGGATAGAGGTGCTCCGTGATGATGAGAGGGTGGACCTCGTGGTGGTCATATCACATCTGGGTTTCCCCCAGGAGTGCCAGCTGGCAGCGGATGTTGATGGTATAGACGTGCTTCTTAGCGCCCACACCCACAACAGACTCGAGAGGCCCTTCATTGTCAATGACACCATCATAATACAGTCAGGGTGCCATGGCTCATTCATTGGTCGCCTTGACCTTGAGGTTGATGGTGGTGTCCGGAAATTCAAACACGAACTTGTAAGGGTCAGAGGTCCGTCAAATGAGGATGTTGAGGAGCTGGTCATGAGGGCGTCTGATGTGGACAGGGACTACCTTGAGGCCACCGTGGGTTCAACAAGGACGCATCTCAACAGGTACACCATACTTGAGTCAACCATGGACAACCTTCTACTCAAGGCGATAATGGGTGTTGGTGAATCTGAACTTGCATTCTCCAATGGATGGCGCTACGGTGCCCCGGTACCCCCGGGGGATATCAGGGTTGAGGACCTCTGGAACATGATCCCTGTTAATCCCCCGGTATCCCGTGTTGAACTTCTGGGGAGGGAAATCCTGGAGATGATGGAGGAGAACATTGAGCTCACATTCTCCAGGGACCCCTACAGGCAGATGGGGGGCTACCTCAAGAGGTGCATGGGCCTTGAGATCTACTTCAAGATAGAGAACCCGCCCGGTAGCCGGATACAGAAGATATTCGTGAATGGGAAACCCCTTGATCCAGATAGAACCTACACTGCAGTCTATGTAACCAGTCAGGGTGTGCCATCACGTTACGGTGACAACCATGAGGAGATGGACATAAGGGCCGTTGAGGCCCTCAGGGAGTACGTTGAGAAGAACAGCCCTGTTGATGCCGAACTCGATGGGAGGATAACACCAGTATGATTGTCTTCAAGCAAAAGCTCTGGTGATCATGATGGATGATGAGAGGGTTTACCGTGCAGTCTTCCACCTAGATGAGGATGACGATGAGAGGGTTTTGCTGCTTTTTGCCAATGTGAGGAACCTGATGGCAGACATTCAGAATGTTGAGATTGAGGTTGTGGCGTACTCAAAGGGTGTCAATGCCCTCATGAGGGACTCGGAGTACTCAGATATGATCTATGAGCTCATTGATGATGGTGTCAGATTCGCTGCCTGTTCCAACACCCTGAAGGCATTGGGTATAACCTCAGGGAAACTTGTTGATGGTGTTGATACCGTATCCTCGGGTGTAGGTGAGATTGTCAGAAAACAGTGCGATGGATGGGCCTATATAAGGCCATGATAACCTAAAGGAACTCAAATATCGCCGTGCTGCGCCTCACCGATTTCATGCCTAGACCCATCTAGAGGAATCTTTTGAGGAACATGATTGTATAGGCAATGGAGCTGTACTCGGGGGTGAATGGTGTTAGCAGGAGCGCCACGATTTGCTGCAAATGGCATCAGAAGGTTCCTCTCAAGTGCCCTCAGGTACTGTTCCCTTTCAAGATCCATGAGCCCATTTTTATAGTCGTAGAACCAGCTTGCAGATAGTGGAGGCTATCATCAGCATATTAACATGGAATATGACACTGGATGTCACAAGTCCTCCATAGTCTCCTGTGAGTTCCGTTGATAGGGCACCATGGCCACGAACATCAGCAGAATATGTTTATCCGCAGGAAAAACCGTGTCAACCCCCTTCAGATTTTCAAATTGCATGTGGTTAACCCGCAGAAAATCCCGAGGAGGAGGAAGCTGAGGCAGTAGATGTAGATCCTGGGCGAGGAGTGTGAGGTATGAAGCCATTGAGGACTCTGTTATGATCCCCTCTGGTACTTTAATGCCGAGAAGGAGTGTCATTGCAATGACGAATATTCATCCACGAGGCCCTCCATTCTGTTCTTCCTCATGCTTCACGCCTCAATAAAAGGATTCCAGGATTATCCTGCTCTTTATGACTCCCTCATAGTTATTCAGTTCTATCACCCCACGTTTTATCCCCCGGAGGAGTTCAAGGTCAACGGTACCCTCCCCCAGGGGGAGGTGCTGGTCCCTTTCACCGTTGTTGTCGCTCAGGTGGTGGTGGGCTATTCTCTCCATCCTGAGGAAATCCTCAAGGAAATCTGTGGTGTTTGCATGGCCCACATCCACAGTCACATATGATCCGCATTCCTCTGAAAATTCTGCAAGCTCACGGGGGCTGTTGCAGAGGTATGAGAACCTGCCAGGCATGTTCTCAACTGAGAACTTTACCGATGAATCCTCTGCATGGGCCACGCAGTTTTTAAGTGTTTCAGCTGCGAATTTAAGGGCCGTGTTCCTTATCCTCTCTTCTCTCCTGTGCACAAGACCCGGGTGGGTTGTTACGGTCGTTGCCCCTATCCTTGATGCGAGTTCCACCGTCTCAATCATCTGTCTTTCTGTCTCCTCCCTTACGCCCTGGTTCATGCTGCCGGGGTTCAGGTCTATTGTGGGGGCGTGGAGGAGTATCTCAAGGTCGAAGGATTCAAATACCTCCAGTGCTGCCCCATCTTGAAGGAGCCTCCGGGGCCAGTAGGGTCCTTCGCAGAGTATTTCAAGAAGTTGAAAGCCGTCCTCCTCTGCTTTCTCCAGGATGTTCTCCATTGGTTCCATGAAAAGTGCCAGGGTTGAAAATCCGAGCCTCATATAGATCCCGGTTGGTTTTCTATTCAGCCGGCCTTATGAGTGTTTCCATTCCCTCTGAAAATGAAAGATACTTATAGGTGCCTGGATCTGCAGGGTCCTGCGGTGTTAAGGCGTCTACAGTGAACCTGAACATTGGCTGGATGTGAAGGGCATTCCTCTTCACCTGATAGTGTGTGGTGATCAGCTGTTTCAGTGCTAACTCAACTTTACCTTCATCTTACCACCAAAAAGTATATATAAAACATGATATATCAGAAAATTGATATATCACTTTCTGGAGATGTCCTGATGTGTGCAGAAAATGGCTCCCCTGGAGAGGGGGGACAGTTTGACGAGAAAATAATAAAGAGTTTCATGAGGGGATTCGGAAAAACAATGATCCTCTGGATGATAAGCAGGGAAAAGATCCATGGATACGAGATAATGCGACGACTTGAGAAGTTCTATTCAATCAAGGGGATGCACTGCCAGGAGATCAAACCGCCAGGTCCAAGCGTCATCTACCCAGTACTCCACGACCTGGAGAAGAAGGGGCTCATAAGGGGTTCATGGGAGATGCACGGGGAGAAGAGGGTCAAGTACTACGAGATAACCCCACTGGGCAATGAAACAATAGAGAGAATCCGTGATATAATGAAAAACCACATCTCAAGGATATGGGAGGAGTTCTGGAACGACATGTTCCCATGTGAGAGGGAGGAGGAAGAATGAAATACGCCATAGAGACCTACGACCTCACAAAGGTCTACGGGGACTTCAAAGCAGTTGACAGCCTCAACATGAAGATAGAGAAGAACTCCATCTTCGGGTTCCTGGGACCCAACGGGGCAGGTAAGACCACAACAATAAAGATGCTCACCTGTCTCATACCCCCCACCTCAGGCACGGCCCGTGTCGCCGGATACGATATACTGGAGAACCCCGACGAGGTGAGACAGCATATAGGTATGGTCCCCCAGAAGGTCAGCCTCTACGAGGACCTCACAGCAAGGGAGAACGTGGAACTGTGCGCAGACTTCTACGGGATGCCAGAGGACCTCAAGGAAACAAGGATCGATGAACTCATGGAGCTGGTTGACATAAAGTACGCGGCAGATAAACCCGTTGGACAGATGTCAGGGGGACAGCAGCAGAAGGTTTCACTGGTTGCAAGCCTGATACACCAGCCAGACATACTCTTCCTCGACGAACCAACCATAGGACTGGACCCGACAACAAAGAGGGTGCTGTGGGACCTCATTGAGGAACTGAACAGCAGCGGCCACACTATCATACTCTGCTCCCATGACATGTACGAGGTTGAACTCCTCTGTGACTACGTGGGTATAATAAATCAGGGGCTGCTTGCAGCCTTTGACACACCCCAGGACCTCAAGGACACCGTTATAAGGGAAGAGGAATCCCTAAGGGCACGGGAGACTGGTACCATACTTGACAGGATACAGGAGGAGACCCCTGAATCCGAAAAAAGGGTCATTGAGGAAATGAAAAAAGCCGGGACCTGCGCCGGTAAGGAGCTCAGCATGCTGATCACCGACCTCAGTGATGAACTCATAGCTGAACTTGAATCCCTGCCGGTTACACTGGAGGTTAAAAGGCACCACACCGGCAGGATAATACTTGAACTGGATGAGAGGTGTGACACTGCCATAAATGATGTCCTCGGGGCAGTTATAAGGAACAATGCCAGGATAAGCTCAATTTCAACTAGGGACCCCTCACTTGAGGATGTCTTTATGAAGGTTACAGGGAGGTAACCGTTATGGAAATGAAGAAGATAATGTGGATGCTCAAGAAGGACCTCATAGTCCTCTGGAGGCACAAACCCCGCCTCATATCAATCATACTGTTCCCAATACTCATGATAACCCTCTTCGGTTACGGTATGGGCGGTACACTGGAAAACATACCGGTGGTTATAGTTGAACAGAGCAGCGGGCCCCTCACAGACCAGACCGTCGCTGAAATGAGGAACATGAGCCTCTACGATATTAAGGATATCATGAAGGACCCTGAAACCGCAAGGGACATGGTGGATGCAGGGGAGGTCAAGGCGGCAATAATACTGCCCCCAAACTATGACAACCTCACAGACGAGCCAACAGTGGTCATGTACCTTGACTCATCTGACCAGCTGGCAAGTCAGGCCCTGGTACCTGCAACCCAGGCGCTTTTCAGCAGGCTTTCAGGTGAAATTGCGGTTCAGAAGATGCAGAGCCCCTCTGTGAATATTCAGAACCAGAATTCAACCCCCATGGAAACGGGCTTTCAGAGCATCGTAAACACGATAAACTTCCAGGTTGACAGGATCTACGGGGACGTCAAGTACATGGATTTCCTGGTGCCCGCGGTACTTGCAATGACCATAATGTTCTCCTGCATGTTCGGTATGGGACAGTCAATTGCAGGTGAAAGGGAGAGGGGAGAACTCGCACGTCTCTTCATGACCCCTACAAGCGTTTCAACAGTTGTTGGGGGTAAAATAATCTCAAAACTGGTTATAGAAAGTGGAAGAGCATTTTTACTACTCTGTGTGGCCATAATGCTCTTTGGAATAAAGATCAACGGCGGCATGCTCCTTACAGTCCTTCTACTTGTACTCACAGCACTGTGCTTTGTGGGATTCGGAATAATGATATCAGCGAGGGTGGGGACCCAGGAGGACTATATGCAGATGGTTATGCCCTTTGCAATGCCCATGATGTTTGTATCAGGGGTCTTCTACCCCATCGAGACCATGCCATGGGTGTTCCAGAAGCTGGCCTACTTGGTGCCCCTCACCTATGCCAACGACGCTCTGAGGTCAGTGATGCTGAAGGGTGCGGGTGTCGGGGACATCTGGCTTGACCTGGCCGTGCTTGTGGGATTCACACTCCTGTTCTTTGCAATGGGGGTTACCAGGTTTAACAGGGACATTTAGGTTAATACTAAATTTCAGGTGGTAATATGATGAGAAAAGGTTTAATTGCGGCACTTATAATCATTGGGATGGTTTTAAGTCCTGTATCAGCTGCAGACTGGCCCCTCTTCCATGGGGACCAGCAGCGCACAGGTTTCTCTGAGGAGCCAAGTGACTTCTCAGCAAGGACATGGTATATCTCCATAGGTGGGATAAAGTCATCACCCGCAATATTCAACAAAGTTGCCTACATCGGCTCAGTCGACGGAAAGGTTTATGCGGTGAACCTCGAGACCGGTTCAGTTGTCTGGAGCTACCGGACAGGCGGTGCGGTTGTATCATCCCCTGCGGTGGTCAACGGCACCCTTTATGTGGGTTCAGGAGACGGATACCTCTACGCCATAGACACAGACACCGGTGACCTCCAATGGAAATTTAAAACAGGAAACAGGATAGAGTCATCCCCTGCAGTTAGCGGAGGCACCGTATATGTGGGGTCAGATGACTGCAGGCTCTACGCAGTTGACGCAGATGATGGCTCAAAAAAGTGGGAGTTCTATGCCGGGGAGGCTGTTAAATCATCACCACTTGTGGTGAACGGAACCGTCTACTTTGGATCATGCAACGGTAATGTCTATGCCCTATCAGAGTCCGACGGGAAGGAGAAGTGGAGCTACACAACCGGTGACCAGGTCATTTCATCACCGGCCTTCTGGAACGGAACCATCTACGTGGGGTCAGATGACGGGAACATTTATGCCCTATCAGAGTCCGATGGAAGCACGGTCTGGAGGTACAGCCTAGGTGAGAGGGTCAGGTCAACACCCGCCATTGACACAGAGGAGAACAGCCTCTTTGCTGGATGCGATGATGGCAACGTGACTTCACTTGACACAAGGACGGGTACCCTGAAATGGTCATTCAAAACAGGTGGGGCCGTGAGATCAACGCCAGCCCTCTTCGAGAACATGGTGGCTGTGGGCTCAGATGACGGGACACTCTACATCCTCAACAAGTACACAGGGAAGGAGGAGTGGAGCTACTCACCGGGTTACTATCTTTTCAGCTCACCGGCAAGTTCATCGCCCGTAGTCTACGGCAAGACCATCTACTTTGCAACCGAAAACGGCTACATCTACGCCCTTGACTCCAAGAAGAAGGAGGGTCCCACCTCACCATTCGCATACTATGTGGTGGTGATAATAATAGCCATCATAGGGGCTGGTGCTGTGATAAGAAGGGTTGTGAGGAAATAAACCCTTATTTTATTTAAAAAGCTGAAGGTGAAGGTATGTTCAGGACACTCATAATCTATGAGAGCACCTACGGCTCCACAGAGGAGGCTGCATCAGCCATCGGGAGAATACTCGGGCCCTCAAGGTGCTGCACCACAGGCGAGTTTCCGGAAGACGGCAGGGAATTTGACTTCTTCGTTATCGGTTCAGGGGTTTACAGGGGCCGTTTACACGACAGGATAACCGATTTTATAAAGAAAAATCCCTGGCTTCGTGATAAACCCGTGGCGATCTTCTCGGTTTCCCTGAGTCCGGATGATGGTAGAAGGGCCCTCAGTGAGGCTGAAAAACTTCTTGGGGGTGCTGTCCATTCAGCCACACTTGGTGGGCGCATGATCCTTGAAAGACTCTCTGATGGGGATCTTGAGGATCTCAGGAGATTCTCAGAGGTTGCTGGAATTGAAATTAAGGATTATGACCTCTTTGATATCTCAGAGGTGATTGAGGTTGCCCTTGAACTTAAAGAGATCAGGGACTCGCTTATGACTGACATTGATGAGAATGAACTCCGTGAATCCATTGATGAGTTTCTGAGGTCCCATAACACATGTGTCCTTGCAACCTGCCATGACAGCCGCCCAAGGGCAACACCCCTTGAATACGTGTATGACGGTGAGTCCATATACGTGATCAGTGAGGGTGGGGAGAAATTCGCCGGTATCCTTGAGAACGGTAACGCCTCTGTTGCAGTTTACGAGGACTACACATCCATGAGTAACCTGGCTGGGATGCAGATAACCGGTGCCGTGGAGATACTGGATGAAGAGGAATCAGAAAGGATCTATAATCTAAGGGGCCTAGATACTGAGGCCATGAGGAATCTCCCCGTGGATATGAACGTCATAAGGATCTCAATCCATAAGGTGGAGTTCCTTAACAGCAGGTTCAGTGAGGTCTCAGCAGCCGCAAAAAATGTACTCTGGTTTAAAGAGAAGGTCTAAAAATTTTTATGAAATCCTAGAATTATGCTAAACTCTAAAAAAAGTTTTATGGAATGCCTAGAGCATTCCATTGTTGTATTTATCCAGCATACTCATCCACTGAAGGACCTTCTGCTGATCCTTTTTGCTGAGACTGCTCCAGCTGGACGCATCATGGGTTGCTAGGAAAGCATCTACCTGGGCAATCACGCTGAGAACCTGTGGGGAAGCATAGGCTCCGTTGAGTATATTCAGTTTTGCTGCAAGTAGCTGTGCATATAGCTTGTTTATTCCATTGGATGCTGAGCCATTGAAGCTTAGGATTCTCACAGCCTGTTCAGGGGTGGTGACAAGTACACTCCTATCTCCACCGGCAGTTCCAAGCCATAAACCCGTGCCAAGGAGTGGTGTTACAGCATCCTGGTTGTTTCCATTGAAACCGGCGTGTGTCTTCCAGTAGCCTATTGTCAGTGTACCGTAAGGGCTCCTCACATATACATCAACCAGCCATGAGTCTGATCCCCCCGTGCTGGTATCACATGTTACAAATGATGCCTCATTAACCTCTGTGTAAAGTCCAGGTGCATTGTAGGGTCCATAGACCACAGAATAGTTGAATGTGTAGGTTTCTCCGGGCATTATGTCACTGCCCACATTGATGACTCCCAGGTAGCCCCATCTGTCGTCGGATACAGTTACAGATTCATCAACAAGTTCTGAAGGTTTACCGAATTTCACATCAGCCATTGCGGTGTACTCTGTAGATCCAGCCGTATCTGAACTGTCCAGGTAGTGGTCATGGTTCTGCTGAACCACCGTTGCAGTGTTAACCCTTGAAGAACCATCAGGCAGACTTCCCATGTAGTTGAGGACAAGTGTACCGCCTGGTTCAAGTACACATGGGAACGCTGCGCCGGTTAAATTCATCGAAACTCCTGGTGATACGGTATCAGAGACGGAGCTTATTACAGCGGCAATGGGTGCAGGGTTGAACACTGTGATGGTGCCTCCCACCATCCAGTCACTGTCTGTTCCGGTATCAGCTGAAATGTTCACCGTGTAGTTCACCGTTACCGTGTCCCCCATGTTCACTGTAACCTCTGTTAAGTCGGCCTCCTTGCTGATGTTCCATTTGTAGGTCCTGGTGTAGGACGTTGTGGCATTCTTGGAGACCATCAGCTCATATACGTTAACTTGGACAGATGCACTGGCACTCTGACCGGTTTCCCTTATCGTGGCCGTGTTGTTGTAGGTTCCGGCCCCGGTGAACCGCCTGGTGTATGTAACTGATCCGGAGTCGTTAAAGAGCCATGACTCTCCACTTGTGTCATCAACATGTATGCACTCATTCAGCGTCACCGGTGATGCAGGGAGTGTTGCCGTTGCTGATGGTCCCGGTCCAAAGGGTGTTCCGAGGCGCCCGGAATGGTTTGTAATTGTAACATTCGCAGTCACCTTGTAGTTACCCCCTGGGTGTGCCTGTTCAGGGGTGAGGTAAATCCTGTATGGGTATGTCCCCGTTTCTCCTGGATCAAGAACAGGATTCGATGATATATCCAGTGGATAAACCCCTATAAGGTCATTTGGTGGTGGTATACCATCCCTCAGCTCCAGTATAACTGAGAGATTCTCTGTAGAAACACCCCCACCATTGTGTACAGTCACGTTGCCCTCAATCCATGCCCTCTCTGTCGGGTTTTCCCTCTCAACACCTACTGTGTACTCTGAAGTGGCTGAGTCTCCCTTAAAGATGTCCCAGCTGTCGGGTGTGACGTTCTTGTGGATCTGCCATGTGTATTCCTTCACATAGCTTGTGTTTGCAGTGACACTTGCTGTGAGTGTTGTCCCGGCCTGACCTCCGCTTTCCGCAGAGGATGTGCCTGTTAGGACTAACACTAAAAGAAGTGCCACCAGCCCAAGACCTACCGGTCCAGTTGACCGGGAGGCCCTGAATTTCCTATTCATTCATCCCCCCTCCTTTTTCAGAGAAAATATTTATTCATACCCCTCAAATTTATAAAGTTTGAGGAGTGAGTCTCTTTATGTCCATGATGCCATAAGTAGTTTGGTAAAGTACTGAAAAACCTTGAAAAAATAATCATGATCTCCAGAATATGTGAATAAACTATTACAATTCTATGAAAGTGAGATATTAAACTGATTATTGAGTAAAATAGTATTAAAACTTTCTTAATTTCTGATAAAGTATGGGGGGTTAAGTGAGAAGGCAATGACTATTCTGAATAACTGATAAAGAGCAGATGTCCTGAAAATTCAGTGCATATAAAATATAAAAGAATGGAAACCTGTGGTTTCCATCTTTTATATCCCTAATCCTTTTTGAGCTGGATTTCTATTGCTGAAACATTGGTAGCGGTTCCCTCGTTACCAATGATCTCCTCTGTACATATGTCGATGTTCTCTATCTGTATGTCTGGGATGAAACGGTTCCTGACAATCTCTGCAACATCAACAGCCCTGCTTATAGCTCTTCCACGGGCTTTAAGGATCACTTCACTGGTTCCACCGTTCATCTGAGTCACTACGGCCAGAACATAGTTCATTACAGGCTTGTTTCCGATGTATACTACATTCTCCTCTGACATCACTTAACCTCCAAGAGTGTCTGTAATAAAGATAGAAACCCTGCATTATATAAAGTTTGTGATATGCTAATTAAAAAATTTAATAACTTCTGGACTTAACAGCTTCAAGTATCCTGCCCCCAGTTACAGCGGCCCCCCTGAACCCTGCAGTGAGGGCAGAGCCATGCATAACATCAATAAGTGGCGCTCCAAGTGATTCTGAAAACCGTGTCTCTGCAACTCCACCGAGTATGACCTCAGGTTCATTCCTGATAAGCGCATCCTCCAGCTCAGAGAGATCAGCCCCAACCAGAACCTCCGACCTCAGGCCAGTTTCAGAGAGGTTCTCAAGTGTGTACTCACCAATCATGTCCATTGCCACCAGAGCCGGTTTCATTGCAAGTTCACTTACAAATCCAGCGAGTCCAACAGCCCTTGTGGGCCCTGAGACTATACCAACCCTCACACCCTCCAGTTCCGATTTCAGACGATCCCTTTCCTCAGCGTATTCACCGATTTCATCCTGAAGGGGGTAATCAATGCTGAGGTGTTCAAGTATCACCTCATAGAACCTTAGGGTGTTTGAGAATCCCAGGGGGATGGGGTGGTGGATGAAGGGTACCCCAAATTCCTTCTCAAGAAACCTGCAGGGCCCTATCCCTGATACATCACAGAAGGAATAGTTCAGATGGGCGGACAAAATCCCCTCAATATCACCGACTGTGCTCCCGGATGTAAGAACACAGTTCACAGAAACACCCATCCTGCCAAGGGTATCCACAATATGTTTGAGGTCGGGGCCGCCCCTGAACTCACCTATGATGTTGATTGATGGCTCATCTGATGGTTTCGCATCAGCTGCAATGGACTCAAGGAGTGCCATCATAACCTCGAGATATCCTTCGCCCTGGTTTGACTCAAAACCCCCTGCACTGATGGTTATGATCTTAGAATCAAGTTCCCCCTTAACCTCCTCTGCAGCCCTACCTATATCCTCACCTATTATGCTTGTTGCACAGGAGCTCATAACAGCTATGAGTTCCGGTTTAAGGGTTCTGTCAGCGTCAATTATGACCTTTTTGAGTTTATCGGTGGCTCCAAATACCACGTCTGATTCAGTGAGTTCTGTTGATAGAACCCTTATCCTTTTACCTCCCCTTGCCTTCAGAAGGTATCCAATGTGGTATGCGCAGCCCCTGGGGCCGTGGATGAGCGGTACGGCATTGCGGATGCCTGAAACAGCCCTTACAGCCCCGAAGAGTTTACATGTTGATACTGGCTCCATCGAAACACCTATTTGAGGCTCAGGATCTTGTTGATTGCATCGAGAACCGCCTCCACACTCGCCATTACTATATCCTCCCTTGTGGATCTTCCTGTTGCCTTGTTGCCTTCGGCGTCACTCATGACAACGAAGACCTCTGCAAGGGCATTGGTACCTCCTGTTATTGCCTCTATGTTGTATTCATCAAGTTCTATATCTGCTGTTTCACTTACAAGACTCTGTATGGCGTTTATGGCCGCATCAACTGGTCCCACACCGGTCATTGCTGTTGTCTTGATCTCATCTCCTATCCTCAGCTTAACTGTGGCTGTTGGCATCACACTCTCACCTGTCATCACCGCTATGCCCTCAAGCTTCACGATCTCCCTTGTTGCCTTTCCAAGGATCGTGACCGCCATTGCCCGAAGATCTGCGTCAGTGATCCTTTTACCCTTATCACCGAGTCTTTTGACCTGTTCATAGAGGGTGCAGAACTGGTCCTCGTTCATATCTATACCGTATTCCTGAAGCTTTGATCTGAGGGCGTTGGCCCCTGTGTGTTTGCCGAGGACTATCCTCCTCTTGTGGCCAACCATCTCAGGGGTTATGGGTTCATAGGTCTCTGCCTTCTCAAGAACCCCATGGACGTGTATACCTGCCTCATGCGCAAAGGCATTTTCACCCACGATTGCCTTGTTGGGGGGCATCCTAACCCCTGTTATCTTTGATACGAATTCCGAGATGTTCACAAGTTCCGTTGTCTTTATGGTGAGTGGGAGGTCATAGCGGGTTATGAGGGCCATCACAACCTCCTCAAGGGCTGCATTTCCTGCCCTTTCACCGAGCCCGTTGATAGTTGCATGTACCTGTGATGCGCCGGCCTCCACCGCTGCAAGAGAGTTTGCAACGGCCAGTCCAAAGTCATCGTGGCAGTGGACGCTTATGGGTGTCCTGACCTCATCCCTGAGGCCCCTTATGAGGTGGTTCATGGCCCGGGGTATCATCACCCCAACTGTGTCCGGCACATTTATCATATCAGCCCCTGCATCCTCTGCGGCCCTGTATACCTCCACAAGGTAATCAAATTCTGTCCTCGTGGCGTCCTCGGCAGAGAATTCCACCCTGAGCCCATGTTCAACCGCATATTCCACCCCAAATACCGCCCTGTCTATTATCTCCTCAGGGGACATTTTGAGCTTGTACTTCCTGTGGAGGGGTGAGGTCCCTATGAAGGTGTGTATGTAATCAGCGCCGCAGTCAATAACAGCGTCTATGTCCTCCCTGAGCACCCTTGCCAAACCACAGGTATTCGCATCAAGATCAAGGTCAGCTATCCTCCTTACCGAGTCCATCTCCCCCGGGGAGGCTGCAGGAAACCCTGCCTCTATTGTGTCAACTCCAAGGGAGTCCAGTTTCCTTGCTATGCATATCTTCTCATCCACCGTGAGCGCCACTCCAGGTGTCTGCTCACCGTCCCTTAGTGTTGTGTCAAATATTCTAACCGTCTCAGGTAGCTTCATTTCCGGTTTAACCTCTTCTATGTACATTTAAATTCCCCGTGGTCTGGCCTTTTATCATGATCTATATGCTGCCACAATTAAAAGCTTTTACACAGCAGACTTATAAGTTATAACTTAAAAGTTAGAAGAAGGGCTCTGCTGTCAGAGACAGGGTCCTGGATATTTAAACCGCCATGCTGAGACTCAAAAAGTTCCTGAGGCCCGGTGCAAGGCCAAGTATGAATATCACAAGTTTAAGTAGAGCCGAGTCCCCTGGCTCCTCAACGTACCTGTCAATGGAATAGAGAGCCGCCAGTATGACCGCTATCTTGAGGGGGAACATCACAAGGGCAGTGCCGGTCAGGGCCGTGAATGCCGATGGCAGGACATGCTGTTCAGCATAGCCATAGAGGTCAACCGCAACGTAGGTTGAGGATGCATCAAAAATGTGCGCGTATACCACATAGAGGTTCATCCTCTCCCTTAGAAGTTCCCATTTAATACTTATTATATAGAGAAGGACTGCCGATGCCATGAACACTCCCAGTACAGAGAAAAATGGTACGGCATTAATTTTCTGCATGTTTATGATGTTTGGAATGGAAAGAACCGCCCCTGTAGCAAATACAAGCTTTCTGTAATCCCATCCATAAAGTTTCTCAAGTTTAACTGAGAATAGAAGCGTTGCTATTGCCGTAAGTCCCACAAGGATGTATATGCCTGGGGTCACAAGGAGATGGGTGAGTGGATAGACTCCATTATCAACAAGGGCCCTTGCACCTGACCCTAGAAATATGAAGGGAAGCAGTGGCACCAGGAGTTCCCTGGGGTCCTTTTTAAGCCACCTGAACATCCTCAGTATGATGAGAACAACAGCCCCGAGTACAAGGCCGAAAACAACCGTGTTGAGGGGTGTGTAGCCAGGGTGGAGGTAGAAGAAGTTGCTCTCCAGGAACTTCTGAAGATCAGATATCATTTCTCATCCTGCCTATGATTTTTTTGTTGATTACCTCCCTCACAATCAGTGGAAGAGGTGTCCTTCTTCCCTCTGGCCTGGTTCTACCCCTCTTTATACCTTCAATTATATCATCAGCCGTATTTTCAGACTCTACAATCGTGAATGAGCTTCCAACGGCCTCCACGAAGTGTGCGTCGCTTGCACCTATCTCAGGGATGCCCCTCTTTCTTGCGAATTTTCTCGCCCTCCAGTTGGAGTACCCAACTATGTAGCGGGAGTTAAGGGTTTCAACTGCATCAACACGGAGGTTTCTCTCGTTCACAAAGAGTCCCTTTCTGTACCTGACAAATGGGTGTGGGATTATGGCAAGTGCGTCCTGTGAGTGTATCTCATCCAGGGTCTCTGCAGGTGTGAGGCCCCTCTTTATTTCCTCCTGCACACCCAGTGCCACTATGTGACCGGCGGATGTGCTGAGCTCCACTGCAGGGACCACCGTGACCCCAAACTCTGCTGAGTCCTCCATTGCAAGCCATGATCCCTTCATTGTATTGTGGTCTGCAATCGCAACTGCATCGAGGCCCACATGGGATGCCCTCTTCAGCACATCCCGTGGTGTTCCCCTTGCATCCCCTGAGTATACCGTGTGTATGTGTGGATCAATCCTTATCATGAAACCACCTTAACAATTGCCCTCATGTTCCCTGGACCCATCATTGCATCACCACCCTGTATTCTATGCTTCCTATGAGGCCCACGGGCCCTGTCATCATGACGTCCCCTGCAGGTGCAGCATGGTGGACCCTGAGGGATGTTTCATCGAGAATACTCCTCTGTGGACCAGTTGCAACAACCACCTCAGGCTCACCCACTCCCCCAAGGACATGGGCACCATGACCTCCGTCGCCATGGACCTCCTGGTGGGTTATCTCACCATGGGCGAGTTTCAGGAGGAGTTCCTCAAGTTTCTCAGGGGACAGCATTTTTGTGTGGTGCTCCATGACCCCATGTATCCTGCCATCCAGTATGCTGGCTGCCAGTGTGTGGCCGTTACCCACATCAACAGCGACGAGAGGCCCCTCTGAGTCCACTGCGGGGTCAAGGAGTGCCCCTGCTATTGAGGCGAACTTGGAGTCCATCATAAGGAGAGGATAATCAAGTGCCTCCTCAATGGATTTCATCCTTGTGAAGTAATCGGGTACGTCGCCGAGGTATGAGAACTGCTGAGGTTTCAATGGTTCTCTGAGTTTCTCCCTGATCTTCATGAAACGGAAGTTCCTATCACCCATATCACCACCTGCACCATGGTCCTGAACAGCCACCCCCAGGAAGTCAATCTCCAGTTCAACATCAAAGTGTCCCAGGGCCCCACCTATGGCCTCTAGATCAAGATCCCCCAACTTCACCCTCCTCAGGCCCGGGTTCCTGTCAGATATTTCTATCCCCATTGCCCTGACCCTTTCAAGGTCATCCCTGATGGTCCTTGCTGCCTCAGGGGTCATTACAACCCTGCAACCCTTCTCAATGTGTTCCATTATGGCCCTGCTTACGGGTCCCCCACCCATTGTCTGACCATGAATGAAGATGTCCTCAGTGATTCCCCTGATCCTTTCTGCGATTATCCTTGTGGGTGAAGGCATTACCATCTTTATGGAATTTTCAATTCTATCAACTGCCGTGTCATGGTACATTATATCCTGGGTCCCTGCACCCACATCAACTGCAAGTATCTTCATATGGGAATCATATCTTCCCCCCATTTATTAACCGTTTCCTAAATGTACAGATGTGTACTGTAAAGTTTTAAATAGTTCTTTGAAGAGACATCATGCATGTAAATGCTGATAATAATATCATGAAATCTAAGGTGATATCATGAACAAGATCGTTCTTGACGAAAACGAAATACCCAAGAAATGGTATAACATCAACCCGGACCTGCCATCACCACTACCAGAACCCAGAAACCCGGAGGGTGGAAAGAATCTGGAGAACCTTCCAAGGGTGTTCTCAAGGGGTGTCCTTGAGCAGGAGATGTCAATGGAGCGCTGGATAAAGATCCCCAAGGAGGTAAGAGATGTCTACAAGATGATCGGAAGACCCACCCCACTCTTTCGGGCAAAGGGTCTTGAGGAGATGCTTGACACCCCCGCCAGGATATATTACAAGAGAGAGGATTACTCACCCACAGGAAGCCACAAATTGAATACTGCCATAGCACAGGCATACTATGCCCGTGAAGATGGCGCCGAAAGGCTCACGACAGAAACAGGTGCCGGTCAGTGGGGAACAGCCCTTTCCCTTGCATGTTCACTCATGGACCTCCAGTGCAAGGTCTACATGGTCAGGGTTTCCTTCAACCAGAAGCCCTTCAGGAAAACAATAATGCAGCTCTATGGTGGCGAGGTTGTCCCATCACCAAGTGACCATACCGAATTCGGAAGGAAAATACTTAGTGAGGACCCTGAACACCCGGGCTCCCTTGGTATAGCAATATCAGAGGCTATAGAGGAGGCCCTCCAGTATGAAAACGTTTACTACTCCCTTGGAAGCGTGCTCAACCACGTTCTGCTACACCAGACGGTGATAGGTCTTGAAACACAGAAGCAGCTGGAAATAGCAGGTGAAACACCTGACATAATGATAGGCTGTGTTGGAGGGGGCAGCAACTTTGGTGGGGCAGTTTTCCCATTCATAAAGGATAAAATTGATGGTAAACTCGACTGTGAATTCATAGCAGCTGAACCAAAATCTTGCCCGACCCTCACCCAGGGAGAATACCGGTACGACTTCGGTGACACTGCAGGTATGACACCACTCCTCAAGATGTACACACTTGGCCACGACTTTGTACCCCCCTCCGTGCATGCAGGCGGCTTGAGGTACCACGGGATGTCACCACAGGTTGCGCTGCTGGTGAAGGAGGGCATCATCAAGGCAAGGGCCGTGGATCAGCATAAAATATTTGAAAGCGGTGTTAAATTTGCAAAGGCCGAGGGTGTTGTCCCTGCCCCAGAAACCTGCCACGCCATAAGTGTTGCCATGGAAGAAGCCCTGAAGTGCAGAGAGACCGGTGAGGAGAAAACCATAGTCATAAGCTTCTCTGGCCACGGGCTCCTTGACCTCAAGGGTTACGAAGACTATCTTGAGGGTAAAATCTGAGATCCCTGATTAATCCATGGGATTTCTGGCTGAAACTCCATGATACCTGGAACTCCACTGGATTTCAGCCATGAAATCCCGTATCTTCTTCTTCAATACATATAAATACCATCATCACCTACACTAAATTAGTTTATATCAATCTCATCAAGGTGATCTGATGGACTACAGAAATATCGTTATCGGTGCCATGATCCTTATCATAGCACTGATGGTCGGTTTCAATGTTGCCCTGTACATGGGGGCTCAGGAACAGAACGTGACCCAACTGGACTGGGCTGATAATGCAACAACAGATATGAGTTTTGCAAATGAATCCCCTGCTCCGGTAAGCACAGACAATACCAAAAAAACCGCAAAGAAGACCCGACCAGAAATCACACCTGGTGAAGGAAACACCACACCGGAAGAACCAGAACCACCGTCTCAAAATCAAACCACATAAGGAGGATAAAGATTGTACAGAATAGGTGAAGCACTCATAGGAAGCGGCAATGAGGTTGCCCATATAGATCTCATCATAGGTGATAAGGAGGGAAACGTAGGGGCCGCCTTTGCAAATGGCCTCACCAGCCTCTCACTCGGTCACACACCACTTCTTTCGGTGATAAGGCCCAACCTCATGACAAAGCCAGCTACCCTCATAGTACCCAAGGTCACAGTGAGCTGCCTTGAGGACGCTGATAAGGTCTTCGGGCCGGCACAGACAGCAGTTGCCCGTGCAGTTGCAGATGCAGTTGAGGAGGGAATAATCCCAGAGGAAAAGGTTGAGGACCTTGTGGTAATTGTAAGCGTATTCATACACCCCGAGGCAGAGGACTACCGCAAGATATACCAGTACAACTACGGGGCAACCAAACTAGCACTCAGAAGGGCCATGGAAAACTATCCCTCAGCAAGGAAGGTCCTCAGTGAGAAGGACCGGGGAAGCCACCCCATCATGGGCTTCAGGGCAGTCAGGCTCTGGAACCCCCCCTACCTGCAGGTTGCCCTTGACCTTGACAGCATTGAGGAGATGGAGAGGATTATTGACGCCCTACCCAACAGAGAGAGGATACTCCTTGAGGCCGGAACACCCCTTGTCAAGAAATTCGGTGTTGGTGTTGTAAGCAAGATAAGGGAGCTTCGAAGGGACGCTTTCATAATAGCCGACCTCAAAACCCTTGACGTTGGGAGGATAGAGGTTAAGATGGCCGCAGATGAGACCGCTGATGCCGTGGCCATATCAGGTCTTGGAACCGTTGAATCCATTGAGAAGGCCATCCACGAGGCCCAGAAGCAGGGCATATACTCCATACTGGACATGATGAATGTTGAAAACTTCGTTGATAAACTCAGGGGCCTCAGATACAAGCCAGACATCGTACTACTCCACAGAAATGTTGACCTTGAAACCCTCAGGGCAGAGCGTGGAGAGGACATTGGTGAAATGAGCGAATGGGGGAACATCAGGGAAATAAAGGATATACTTGGCCCCAGGGGCCTTGTGGCCGTTGCAGGGGGTATAACACCATCCAAGATGCAGGAGGCCCTTGATAGCGGCGCCGACATAATAGTGGTTGGAAGGTACATAATCGGCTCAAGGGATGTGAGGAGGGCCGCAGAGGACTTCCTGGAGCACATGCCCCAGGACCCCGACACCATGAGACTGCCCCTTGACGAGGACGAGTCAATCTAGCCTAGAAGGGGATTGCACATGATATTGGGTATATGTGGAAGCCCTAGGAAACAGGCCACCCATTACGTCCTTGAGAGGGCCCTTGGAACACTGGCGGATGAAGGACTTGAAACTGAGTTCTTCACTGTGAGGGGTAAGAACATCTCCCCCTGCAGGCACTGCGACTACTGCCTTAGAAATAAGGAGTGTGTGCTGAAGGACGACATGTACCCACTCTATGACCTCCTTAGGAGGGCTCAGGGAATTATAATTGCAACCCCTGTCTACAATGGCGGTGTCAGCGCCCAGGTGAAGGCCATAATGGACCGCTGCCGGGCGCTTGGTGCAGAGGACTACGACTCCCTGAGGGGAAAGGTGGGTATGGGCATAGCTGTTGGTGGTGACAGGTGCGGGGGGCAGGAACCTGCCCTCATGCAGATACACACCTTCTACATCCTCAACGGAGTAATACCTGTAAGCGGAGGGTCCTTCGGAGCGAACCTCGGTGCATGTCTCTGGTCAAGGGATACCGTTGAGGGCGTTAAGGAGGACTCCTACGGGTTTAAAACCCTTGATAAAACCCTCAAAATGTTTAAAAGATTTCTGAATTTCCATAAACCATAAGCTTTTTTTATCATGGCAACCTCGACCCAAAGGCTTATTTAAGGCACCACCAGATCTATTCGGTGATTCAATGGCATCTTCAGGTACTTCCAAACTCTTAAAGGGCAGCTTCTTTATAATAATCGGCAACCTCCTTTTCAGGGTGGGTGGATACATCTACAGGGTTCTCATGACACGCCTCCTCGGACCCGAGGGCTACGGACTCCTGGGACTGACACTCCCATTCCAGGGAATATTCCAGATACTGGCCGCTGGAGGGCTTCCGCCGGCAATAGCCAAGTATGTGGCCCAGCACCGGGCCCTCAAGGAGGATGAAATGGCCAGGCAGGTTGTTGTAACCGCGCTGAAGGTCATGATATTTCTTGGTCTGACCTTCTCCCTTGTAATGTTCTTCACAGCCCCCTGGCTTGCAAACCAGTTCTTTCATAAACCAGCAGCCCAGTACCCACTCCAGGCTGTTGCACTTATAACACCATTCAGTGTTATAGTAGGTGCCTTCAGGGGTGCATTTCAGGGCATATACCGGATGGAATACGTCGTGGTTACAAGGGCCGTTGAGCAGGTTTTCATGATAACCCTCGCAGTTGTCTTTGTGATGGCCGGTTTCTATGCAGCAGGGGCGGTTATAGGTACCGCCATGGGTTTTCTTGCCTCGGCCATATCAGCTATCCTGATATTCAAAAGACTGATGAACAGCTACTTCCCACCAGTACCCCCAGAAAAGAGGCTGACCATCAGGGAGGAACTGGGACTTGTGAAAGTGCTTCTCTCATTCTCCATTCCCGTCATAATCACAGCCCTCTCTGAGATGGCGATATATGATATAAGTGTATTTGTGATAGGTGTGTTCATGGCAACAACCTCCGTGGGATACTATACTGCGGCTGATCCCGTTGCAAGGCTTCCCCTTGTAGTATCCCTCTCTGTGGCAACCGCGGTTCTTCCTGCGGCCTCAGAGGCCTTCGCACTGAAGGACAGGAGGCTCCTTGAAACCTACATTGTACAGTCATACAGGGTCGTGACTCTCCTTGTACTTCCCATGTGTGTTGGCATAGCAGTCTTCTCAGAGCCCCTCCTTGAACTGCTCTTTGGAAGCAAGTTTATCTTCGGTGCTGGTGCTCTGAGCATACTGGTTGTTGGGATGAGCTTCTATACCCTCTTCATGATATCGTCAAGCATCGCCCAGGGGATAGGTTACCCCCGTCTTCCAATGTACGTTCTGGTTGCTGGAACTGTCATAAACCTTGCACTGAACGTTGCCCTCGTACCTTTACTTGGAATCGAGGGGGGAGCCCTTGCAACAACAATCGCAGCCCTTATCATAATGATCATAATCCTCTGGAAGACCTCAGAGATAACCGGTGTGAAGCCACCGGGCCTCTCACTTCTCAGGATAGGATTCGCATCAGGGGCTATGGGGGTCTTCATGCTGCCTCTTCCCCGGACCATCATGGGGCTCCTTCTGGCAATAATCTTCAGTCCCCTGGTTTACGGTGCGAGCCTACTCCTTATAGGTGGTGTTGAGAAGCGGGATGTGAGGCTTGTGAGGAAGTCTGCATCAAGGATGGGTCCCCTCTCAGGAGCAGTAAGCAGGGTGGCTGATCTTATGGACCGCTGGGCAAGGTGATGGCATAAGGATATAAAGAACAAGATCCATAGGTTCTAAAATGAGTTTCAGCTACAGAATTGCCATTGAGGGAACCGAAGTCCCTGTGGATGAGAGAAGGTTCCGGCTTCTCAGGCTGATCCAGAACAGGGGTTCCATAAGCAGAGCAGCAGAGGAGGTGGGTATCCCCTACCGCAGTGCCCTTGCATATATAAAGAACCTTGAGGAACTCCTCGGTGAAGAGGTCGTGGAAACCAGAAGGGGTGGAAAGGGGGGTGGTGGAGGTAGCAGACTCACAGAAACAGGCGTCAGGGTCGTCCTTGAGTATCTTAAATTAAAAAGGGCCCTTGAAAGGCAGATTTCCAGTAACGAAATCCGGGGAATCGTTGAGGAGATTTCAGGGGATGGTTCAAGAATAAGGGTAGGAAACTCCCTCCTGGAGGCGCCAGTGGTTGATGGTTTATCCCCTGGAGATGAGGTCATGCTCCTCGTTGACCCTGAGGACATTGTGCTCATGGGTGAGAGGTACGATACCAGCATGAGGAACACCCTTCCAGGAACTGTTACAGGCCTGGAACTGCATGGGGACATCGTGACCGTCAGGATCAAGGCAGGTGATATTAAACTCAAAACCCGTATAACACGTGAATCTCAGCGTAAACTGAATATTAACCTAGGATCCGATGTATATGCCGGTTTTAAGGCCGTTGCTGTTACTGTTCTTAAGATATGACTGATGGTGGTGATTTAATTGAAGATAATTGTGGATTCAGATAAATGCACCGGATGCGGGGAGTGCCGGGAGGCTTGTCCCAAGGGAGGCAAGATATGGACAATAGACAGGAGAAAACCTGCCAGAGCCTCAAATCTTGAATTCTGCCACCAGTGCATGATATGTGCAAGTAAATGTCCTGAAGGGGCTATAAGGATCATAAGGGATGATAACTATGAGAAGAAGTCTGAAGAGCAGGGAAACCCTTGAAACCCATGTGAAGGTTGATCTGAACCTTGATGGTAGTGGAAGGTCAAATGTGAATACAGGTCTTGGATTCCTTGACCACATGCTTGGATCGCTGGCCCGTCACGGGCTCATGGACCTTGAGGTGGAGGCAAGGGGAGATCTGGAGGTGGACGACCACCACACTGTTGAGGATGTTGCGCTGACACTGGGCGAGGCTTTCAGGGAGGCCCTCGGTGATGGAAAGGGTATAAGGAGAATGGCCCATGCGATGGTCCCCATGGATGAATCTCTGGCCACAGTTGCACTGGACCTGGGTGGAAGACCCTACACGGTACTTGAACTTGAGTTCAGTGGTGCCAGGATTGGGGATGTCTCATCAGATAATATAGGGCATTTCTTTGAGTCATTTGCGGCTTCTGCGGCCATCAACATCCACGCCTCTGTGAGGGGAAGTAACGACCACCACAAGGCCGAGGCACTCTTCAAGGCACTTGCAATGGCACTCAGGGATGCTGTACGGGTTGAACACGATATGATTCCAAGCACCAAGGGCAGATTGTAAAGAATCTGTGCATGGCAACGTGCACCCTAAAGTCATTTCATTATGCATCTATTTCCGCAGCTGGGAGTCCAACTCACTATATCAATCAGTAGTATTTTTACTTTATGGATGCATAATAATATAATCATAGGATCTGCATCCAAGCATGACATTGACCTTAGACTGCATCACAATCCAAGAGAATGATCTCATTACATTTTAGGGGGTGGTTGGTTTGTGTGAACTTTTGGGGTTCTGTTTTAACCGGGAAGTGAAACCCTCCTTTTCCCTCAGGGGTTTCAGGATGAGGTCAGAGGATAACCCTCATGGCTGGGGGCTGGCCTTCTATCCGGATCAATCGGTACAGGTTTACAAAGAGCCATGCCCATCAAAGGAAAGTCCACTGTCACAGTTCCTGGAGAACTATGAACCCATAGCTTCCAGGATCATAATATCCCATATACGTCGGATAAGCAGGGGAGATGAGTCCCACAGGAACACTCATCCCTTCCAGAGGGAATGGTATGGACGGGACTATGTGTTCGCCCACAATGGCACCCTCAACATTGATAACCCTGAGGGTGGAAGGTATAATCCTGTTGGGACAACTGACTCCGAGATCGCATTCTGCCACATCATGAACCGTATCAGTGAGGAGGGCGTTAAATTCAGGGATGATGAGGATTACTTGTGGCTCTGGAGCGTTTTGAATGATATCAACGGCTATGGAAATTTTAACTGCCTCCTCTCCGAGGGTAAGCACCTCTTCTCCTATCATGACATGAAGGGATACAAGGGCCTCCACCAGTTGCATCGAAGGGCGCCCTACGGTCCCGTTGAACTCCTTGATGATGATTACCAGATAGACCTCGCCCATGAGAAGAAGCCTGATCAGGAGGGTTACATAATCGCAAGTAAACCTCTGACCAGTGAAAAATGGGAGGCCTTCATTCAAGGAGAATTGAGGGTCTACAGAGACGGAAAGTTAATCTTCAGGGTCAGTGAGGAGAGCATCCGCTCGGAGTAAGTGGTAGATAATTTATTTCCGCAAGCTCCATGCAATCCTATTTTAAAGTTTTATAATAACATTCAAGTGACCACTGGACCAATTAATCATCCAGAGTATACGCCATGCTCTGGGAGGTATAACTTAACTGTGCGAATTAAAATCCTATTAAAAGGATCGGTATATCAGAAAAAATAGTGGTTGAAGATCTATTCTGGCTTGGCCAGAAGATCCTTCTTGCTCAGTGTTTCGCCTTCCTTACCGTGTGGTGTTCTAAGCACGGTATCGTTGGACTTCTCGATTTCCCTTGCTTCAACCGCAAGTCTGGCAGCTGCAGATAGCATTTCGTGTGCTGAGGCAACTATTGGTATGTACTGGTCAGGATCCTGTACCATGAAGCAGCCCCTGACGTCTATGTCAGCCACCTTGGTTGCTATCTCATATGCAGCCATTGCCTTGGCCTTTGCATATGGATTGGTGTAGCCTGCTGCCTCCACCGCCTTATCTGTATCTATTACCACCTGTGGAAGTTCAGGTGCCTTTCCGGCTTCAACATCTGCAATCATTGCATCGATTGTGTTCTGCACAACCCTGTATGCGCCTGTAAATGCAAGAACCTTTATAACGTCTGAGTTGAAGGAGGCCATCTCTGTTGGGTCCAGGAACTCCCTTCTTGCCCCTATCATCGGGTCGGCCTTTACTATTATGTAACCAAGCCCCTGCTCCTCGATTTCATCCTTGACCCTGAGGCCAGGTGCGTCACCTATGATCATGGCTGGAACATCAGCCTCTGATAGAAGCTCCCTTGCCTTTGCAGGGCCAGGTGCACCTGGGTTTGGGCTTATGAATATAACAAAGTCCCTATCCATTTCAAGCATGGTTGGCACTGCCCTTTCGATTTCATCGGGGTTCATCTTTGCACCTGAACCCACGACACAGACATCTATGTTTGGCCTGTCTGCCCTCTCATCAAGTAACAGGTCAAGCACAGGTGAGGTCCCGATGTTACCGCATTTTATTATACCAATTTTTACAACCATTAGATCACCAGAATCTTATTATTTTGTGCCTTATTAAGTATTTTATGATTTAAAGATTATGATTAAGCTTTTATACCAGTAGTATAATTTTTACCTTTCCTGGGATCATGATGATTAAAATTTAAATTATAGTTAATATCTTAATCATTTAATTTAATATTAAGTTTATTAATCCCCCTCCCTTTCAACCACAAGAACGTTACCTGTAAATATTTTTGAGAAGATCTCCCTCCTTATCTTGATCCTCCCCATGGCAGGGTCAGCCAGTGTGATGTTTCTATCATCAACCGAGAGAACAACAGTGTAGTGCGCCGTGTCACCGTACTTTACAAATGCAATGTGATTCCTTCTCAGATCCGATATTTTCATCCTTACACCCCTTGCACTCAACCCCTTCGAGGTTGCCGCGAATATCAGTCCATACATGGTGGTCCCTGATTCGTCTGTACCTGCAAGCGCCGCCAGTTCTGCCTCGCTGCAGTGAACTCCAAGGTTTCTGAGAACCGTGGCAAGTGCCGCCGGGCCACAGCTGTATCCGCTGCTCTGCCTCACTATAACCTCATCACCCAGAGACGATTTCATATCAAAAACCTCCATTTTAATACCAGTACTCATAATAAATTATTAATTATTATTAATAAATGTATATGGTTGAAGTGAAACACAAACCCATGAGCTCATGTACCGTGCACTGTTCTTGCTCCAAACGAAAAGGAGGTTAAATAAGCAATTAGAAAATGGGTTAACCATCGCCCAGAGTGATGCTCCGGCGCAGAATTAAGGGTGAAGATATCCATCAGCTACCTGAAACCTTTTCGGGCATCCCAGATGCGCTTCATAGACCTCAATCCGCCCCTGGGACCCGCTACCTCATGGAAATCATCAATGAGCCCCATTAGCTTCCTTACGGCCCGCTCAGCATCCTCTACAATTTCTGAGGACTCGGGTGGTTTCACATCATCAGCCACCTCACCTAGGCTGGTAGAATCAACCACGGGAATCCCCACCTCACCTGCAAGGTCCACACTAGCGTGTCTCTCATGGAAGCCCCGGAGCTTAATTGCCGGAACACCCAGCACCGCAGCTTCGATGGTGAGGCCCATTCCTGCCCCGTATATGACAAGATCAGCGTAGTCCATGAGGGATGGAAGATCAACAAATCCCTCAAGGACCTCAGTCTTCTCTGAACCCGCGAAGCTCCTCACATAATGTGGACTGAAGCGGAAGGGTACCACTATAATGCGTCTTCCAAGTGATTCAACTCTCGATATGAGGTCAGGTATATCCTCCCTTCGCAGGTCGCCTCCAAGGACCAGGAGAGTGTAATTCCCGATACCCGGATCCTCAGTCTGGAGGCGGCTCACATAGAGGGCATGGGGGTAGCCACCTATGACCTCAACATTCTCAAGGAGGTACTCATCCTCAAGGTAATCCCTGTAGCGGGTGGATGGTGCCGTTACAATGTCTGCAAAGGCTATCATTTCAATGGGGTTGTAAATGTCCTGTTCAATATGAAGGACAGCCTTCCCCCTGAGATATGATGCTGCGATGGCCTTCCGTACATCCCCTGCATTCCCGCATGTGAGAACAAGATCCGGATTTATTTTTCCAAGGTGGCGCCAGGTAGCTACAATATCCCTCAGGAGGAGGTATGCGATTTCCATCTTACCGCCGGATCTGCTCCTGCTGGTCCCCATGGAGTAGTACCTCCGGCAGAGGTCTCCCAGGACATCCCTCACTCCCCCACCATGGCACAGACAGTGGTATTCATGTCCAGATTCCTGCATCAGGGGATGGAAGGTCTTTGCAGGTGCCAGTTCAGCTGCAACTGCCAGTTTCAGGATAACACCTCCAGAGGACGTATATAACTGATATGACGGCGACCATGTAGAAAAACCATACCACAAGGTCTGTTGGGCCTGTTTCAACCCAGATTATGGTATGGGCCAGAATTACTGAATAGATACCTGTGAAGATCCCGTTCAGTGATATCTGAATCCTGTGCATTAATCCAAGGATCATTCCCAGGAGGAACATCTGGATAACCATTGCAGGAAGCCCGAAGTCCAGGAGGGGGGGTCCGAATATGAGTGATGTTGTTGAGTGCCTGTAGCCGAGCACAACCTCACCAACGATTGCCCGTGGATCCGTTGAGTGCAGGTATCCTGTAAGGGTGTAATAGAGGAGTTTACCGGCAGTTGCCCCCTGATGGTCCAGGAGCCTGTCAAATACCATGAGGGTGTAGCCTGCCCTGTAGAGAAGGAGTTCCAGTGGATTGAGGGTCCAGCTCTGCCATTCAATTGATTTAACAGCAATGTAACCGACTGATATTGCCACAATGGCAAGAGCTGATAGCAGGAGGCCTATCTGGCGGGGGGATGGTCTTGCAGAGTAGTAGATGGTTATGATACCGCTCAGCAGTATAACCACAACGGTTGTCCTGTAGCCTGTGAGGGCAAAGAGTGTGGCTCCAATGATAAGTGGAATACAGTACCTCCTCCTGGGATAAGCTGCAAGAAGGATGTTAACAGATGGGAGGAATATGAGGTATGAGAGAAGCCATATCTTCGTAACAGCCCTTGCCTTGAGATAACCGCTGAGGAGAGGAATTCCCCCCAGCATATAAAGGTTCAGTGCCTGTAGAATGATTCCAAACGTGACAAGAAGGGCCAGAAGTGTTTCCCGTGGATTTCTTGGACTGGCAGGTTTCTCTGTTCGTATCCTTCCAGATATATGCGCTCCAAGGATGAATATGGTGGCACCAAGAACTATATAGAGAATTGAAAGCCCTGATGGAAGTCTCAGACCCCTGATACCCATCAGTGTCCCTGAAATGGCAAGCACAAGGTATATGAGCAGCGCTATGATGACAGAATAGGGAGAGAATATATCAAACCTCATCCTGGAGCTCCCATGCATTCCTTGTGAAGTTCGCGGCAAAGTTGGGGCATGATGCTGCATGTATGTGCACGTAACTTGCAAGGGCCGATCCAGAGGTTATTCCATCCATGTAGTCCATTATGCCCCTTCCCCTGAGCACCCTGAAGGCAAATTGCGCATCTCCGGTGACTGAGACCCTTGAGTAGTGGAATTCATGCCCCCTGAACACATCCCCCTCCCCTGTTATCAGGTTGTCAGAGACCGCCTCAGAGATCACGTAGCTCAGTCCCTGGACCTTTTTTGTCATCTCAGCATCGTAGGGGAACACACCACACATCTCGCGCCCATCAATGGACCTCATCAGGTACATCAGGCCGCCACATTCCCCGAAGATGGGTCTGCCGTCTGCGTGAAACCTCCTCACCGACATCCTCATGGATCTGTTGGATTCAAGTTCCCCTGCAAATACCTCAGGGTAGCCGCCCCCTATGTATACCGCGTCAACATCAGGAAGCTCCTCATCATGGAGGGGGCTGAAGTAGACAACTGAAGCCCCGTTATCCTCAAGTGCCTCTATGTTCTCCCTGTAATAAAAGTTAAAGGCCTCATCAAATGCCACGCCTATTTTAACCTTCCTTTTGTTCTCCCTCCGCCAGAGGGGTTCCCTGTTCCCATCAATTTTCCCCGCAGATGCCATTATATCCTCAAGGGCCTCAAGGTCCAGGTACTCCTCCATTGCACTGCCCCACCTCTCAATGTAGGATGCTATCTGCTCCCTTTCAACGGCAGGTACAAGTCCAAGGTGCCTCTGCTCAACCTCCAGTTCTGCGCTCCTTGGTATTCCCCCCACCACCTCAGTGCCTGTGAGTTCCTCCACAGCCTCCTTTGTCTTGAGGTAGTGCCTCCTGTTCTTAACCTGGTTCAGGATAACCCCCCTGATTTTAACCTCAGGATCAAGGGACCTGAAACCCAGCACCATGGCCGCCGCGCTTTTAACAAGGCTTCTCGAATTTATTATGAGAACCACCGGGGCCTTAAGGGCCTTTGCAACTGAAGCTGTACTTCCAGTGTCCCCGGTTGCACTTATACCCTCATACAGTCCCCTAACACCCTCTATTATACCCATTCTGGCCCCTGATATCTTCATTGCCCTTGTGAAGGCCTCCCTTATCTGGGCATCTGTCATGAAGAAGGAGTCGAGGTTCCTTGAGATGTTGCCTGTGGCCATGGTATGATATGATGGGTCTATGTAGTCCGGACCCACCTTGAAGGGCTGGATGCCCCTATCGGAGAGTGCCCTCATTATCCCGGTCGCTATGGTGGTCTTGCCAACTGCGCTCCCTGTCCCTGCAAGTACAAGTCTCATATATGAAACTCGATGCTACATTTATTTAAGTTTTGGGAGAATAGCATCTTTCTTCTGTTTCCCAGAAATAAAAAAAGGATTTGTCAGAAATTTCATCTGAGAAGGTATCTTGCCCTTGATGTGTGTGACTTGCCATGGACAAGGCAGAAGTCTGCATCGCATCTGCTGCAGAACCACATCCCCTCTGGACATGTGGAGCCCTCTTCATATCTCAGTGTTCCGTGCCTGCCACAGAATGGGCAGTAATTCCTGAATCGTGACTGATGCTCCTTGTAGTCCACATGAAGTGAACATGAACACCTTCCGCTGGCCTCAACGTAAGTCGCGGTTACAGTGTGGGATGACGCTCCCACATCCCTTGATGTGTGTCTGTAGGCCCTCACATGTTTCCTTTTGAGGACCCTCTTTTTATAGTATGCCTTTGTATGGATTCTTTTTTTGCTGTACTTCTTATGATATTTCTTGGCATCCACCTTCAGGGGCTTTGCGCTGATTTCAGTTCCTCTATCCTCCGCCTCAGAAGCGGTTATGCCCGCTGCAGCTATGGAGAATAGAAATAAAGATGCAATAAAAAGTCGCTTAATTTTACCGCCTCCAATCCAGGAAGATATTTAATGTTCCCTCTGGATGTTGGGAATATAACTGTGACCTCATATATAAATATTTTGCCTCAGAATTGAAAAATAAGACGTTTTAGAACTCTTTTTTTCAATCAGAGCATTCTAATTACTTTTTAAAAATTGAAGTAATGGATGTGATGTTTTAATTTCTTCTTTAAATCACTTTGACACTACCATTTCCTTTTTTCAAAAAATAAGCCATATTAAACCGTTTTTTAAATTGAATGATCTGATGGTTTATTTAAGGGGGTGCAGTGGCACCATACTGAGAGGATCCAGAACCTTAAAAAAGGACCTGCGTTTATATCAGAGCATTATATGGATGCTTTGAAATTTTAAACTTTTCTGGTGATCTAAAATCTAATTTAAATTATTATAATGACTTAAAATCAATTATAATGCTTTCAAATCATTCATCTTATCTCCCCATCAGAATCACTGCGGATCCCGCGAGCCCGTGATAAATTAGTTATAGAATCATGGACATATTATTCACCATGAGTCTTGCTGAAAGGGTCCGGGTGCTGAGTGACAGTGCCCAGTTTGACCTCTGCGACTACAGTGCAGACCCCTCCCAGCGGAACCCTTCGCTGCCGGGTATCTACTACACCAGTTACAGGGGCTGCAGGGTCCCCCTCTTCAAGGTTCTGCTCACCAACAGGTGCTGCAACGACTGCAGGTACTGTATAAACAGCGCAGAGAAAGAGCCTGTTGAGCTGAAGCCGGAGGAAGTTGCAGGGATATTCCTTGACTACTATGAGAGGCGCTACGTTGATGGACTCTTCCTCAGCTCTGGGGTGAGCAGGGACCCTGATGAAACCATGGAGAAGCTCCTGGAGACACTCAGAATCCTAAGACTTGAGGGTTATGGCGGTTACATACACCTCAAGATCATACCGGGCTCATCCATGGACACCGTAAGAAGGGCCATGGAACTTGCAAGTCGTGTGAGCATCAACCTTGAGACCGCGACCAGGGATGGCCTTGATGAACTTTCATCCACCAAGGACTACAGTGTTGACATCCTGCGGAGAATGAGGTGGATCAGCAGGTTCAAGAGGAGACACCCTGAACTTGCGCCCTCAGGTCAGAGCACCCAGCTGATGGTTGGGGCTGTTGATGAAACAGATGAGGATATAGTTAAACGTGTTAAGTGGATCTACGATAAATATTACCTCAGGAGGGTGTACTTCAGTGGTTTTCAGCCCATTGAAGGGACTGCACTTGAGAAAAGGGCCGAAGCAGACCCCAGGCGTGTCTTCAGACTTTACCAGACAGACGCGCTCCTGAAGTCCTATGATTTCGGTGTTGATGAGTTGAGGTTCAGTGGGGGCTACCTGGACACCTCTGTGGATCCAAAGTACGCCGCAGCCATGGAGATGGATATCTTCCCGGTGGACCTCAAGACCGCCCCCTATCATGAACTCATCAGGGTTCCTGGAATAGGACCAAGGTCGGCCAGAAAAATAATTGAACTGAGGGCTAAGGTTAACCTCACCCCGGATATCCTGAAGGGAATGGGGGTGAGGCTGGGCAGGGCTGAACCCTTCATATACCTTGATGGATCCCAGACAACCCTCAGCAGCTGGAATAAGAGCGATTGAATTACTGGAGTTCAGAGAACATTTCCCATATTTCAGGGTACTTCTCCTTCACGGCCCTTTCTATGAGGTTCGATGCCTCCCTGCTTATGCTGAACTCTGGCTGTGTCTTTTTCAGGTACCGGAGTACCGCTGCAGACCTTGCAGACCAGAGGGTTATGCGGGGGTTGCGTTTAACCTCCCTTATAACAGCCTCAACCTGCACATCTCCGGCCACTGAGTCAGAGGTCTCCTTCACTTCCTTCCTTGTCCTTGACTGGATGAGTGCATCGAGTCCCATCCCAAGGCCCTTCTTCTGTGCCATTATATCACTCCATATCCAGTATTTCAGCTGCGAGTTTCATGTAGGCCCCCGTTCCCGTGCTTTCAGGGTCATAGGTGATGCATGGTTTTCCATGACTTGGGGCCTCTGCAAGGCGTACGTTTCTCGGTATCCTTGTTCTGAAGATGTTCTCCCTTTCACCAAAGAACCTTTCAACCTCCCTCTGCACGTCCCTTGCAAGGCGTGTCCTCGAGTCATAGAGGGTTATGAGTATCCCCTTTATGGGGCAGGGACTCTGGAGACGTTCCTCAACAAGGTTCATTGTCCTGAGGAGGTCGGCCATTCCCTCGAGGGCATAGTACTCTGCCTGTATTGGTATTATGACACTGTCAGATGCCACGAGGGCGTTGAGTGTGAGTATCCCCAGTGACGGCGGGGCGTCTATGAATATGTAATCGAATTCATCCCTCACGTCCCCAAGGGCCTCCTTGAGGATGGCGTGGTAGCCTATCTCGCTGCTGAGTTCGATTTCTGCACCGCTCAGGGATATGTTGCTGGGTGCAAGGTAAAGGTCCTCGAGTTCGGCTGGCAGTATCACATCCCTGAGGGATGCCTTTCTGCTGAGTACTGTGTAGATGGTTGAGTCCAGTTCAGATTTATTCACACCGAACCCTGTTGTTGCGTTACCCTGGGGGTCCATGTCAACCACCAGCACCCTCCTCTCAAGGAGTGAAAGGGCTGCTGAGAGGTTCACCGCGGTTGTTGTCTTGCCACAGCCACCCTTCTGGTTTATGATTGAAATTATCTCTCCCATTTAATCACCATCAACTGATTAGGATGATCACTTGGAACTTAGAATTTAGAACTTATAAATTATATCTTATAAGTTATAACTTATAAGAAGATGGGTCAAAAAATTTTTTTAGAAGTTGATTCTCTCTGAAAGTCTGACAGGGAGGGGTAGCCTTCTGAATGGCATCCCCTGGGTCTCTGATCTGACGAGTTCGATGAGCTCATGGAGATCCATCTGAACCTTTTCACCTGTGCTCCTGATGTTAACTGTGAGTTTGCCCTCCAGTTCGCTGTCACCCACAACCACAACGTAGGGTACCCAGTCCTGTGCAGCGTTCCTTATCTTCTTACCAAGGGTCTCTGCCCTGTCGTCAAGGTCCGCCCTCACATCATTTGCAGTCATCTCTGATACAAGGGACTCTGCAAATTCGAGGTGGCGCTCGGAAATTGGAAGCACCCTTACCTGTGTCGGTGAAAGCCAGACAGGTAGCATGGGTGGTTTCTCATCCATTTCAATGGCTGTCTTTTCAAGTAAACTGCAGATAACCCTCTCTATGCTCCCTGTTGGGCTGCAGTGGAGGATTATGGGGTTCACCTCCTCCTCATCACTGTTAACATAGGTTATGCCAAACCTTTCCCCACTCTCAACATCTATCTGCACTGTTGGGTTCTCTATTGGCCTTCCAAGGTAATCTATGGCTGCGAAGTCCATCTTGGCAATCCAGTAGTGCTTTCTTGAGGGTAGAAGTTCAAGTAGTATTGGTTTTCCTATCTTATCGGCCACTGAGTGCACCCAGTCAGAGTACTCCTCATAGAAATCCCTGGTAGCCCTGAATATCACCTCATAGTTCACCTGGAGGTCCTCACCGGTCTTCATGCACATCTCCACCTGCCCTGCAAACTCGGTGAGGGCCTGTTCAAGGTCGGCGCATACAGTGTGAAGGTCGGGCATTGTAAAGCCCCTGAGCCTTTTGAGGCCAACCACCTCACCCTTCTTCTCAAGCCTGAAGCTGTAGGTGGAGAGTTCATATATTGAGGCGGGGAGATTCTTCCATGTGAGGAAGGAATCTGAGAGTATCCTGAAGGCCCCAAAGCAGCATGCATATCGCAGCATGAGTTCCTTCTTGTTCTTCATCCTGTACTGCCTTTCACCGAACTTCTCTGCATGGACCCTGATGGCCTCGTCCTCAAGGTCATACATTATGGGGGTCTCAACCGGCATCGCCCCCTCACTGGTTACGAGCATGTAAACGTAGTCTGCAAGAAGATCCCTTATCAGCCTTCCCCTGGGGTACCATCGGAGGTGTCCCACATCGGCTGATGGCTCATAATCCGCCAGGCCCTTCTCCCTCATGAGTCTAACGTGTGGTGGCTCCTCTCCGGATGATTCGAGCACACCCAGTTCATACTTCACAAGGTTTTCAAGGTCCCTGCTTGTGAACTCAAATTCCTCTGGTCTGATTTTCTGGCCCTTGTATAGTATGAACCACTCTGATTCCTCTGATTCCTCCTCCTCTTTGAGGGGTTCCGGCCTTATGGTCCTTGAGAGCTCCGATAGGGGGTGACCCTTGCAGGATATTCTGAATGCCTTGTACCAGCCGAAGGGGACCCTTGAGACCTCAAGTCCCCTTTCCCTCAGTGCCTCCTCCATTCCCTCAAGAACCCTGCGGGCTGTCTTCGGAGAGCTCAGTGAAGAGCTGAGGTGCGCGTATGGATATATAACAACATTATCAGCCTTAACGTCGCCAAAAACTCTCACTATCTCATTTACCGCATTTTCAATGACTGAATCCGGATTCTCCTCATCCTCAGCCTCCACCGCTGTGAAGACCACAAGGGACTCAGTGAAGTGTCCCTTCATTTTATCTTCAGGTATTTCCTCCGCTATCCCTGTTTTGTTCTTTGTCTCGTATTCCAGGTAATCAGAGTGAATTAACAGTATCCTCATGCCATCACCTTGTAAGAATAATATAATGTTATTGTTTTAAGGGCGAAGGTTTTTAAATATTGCCTATGTGAAGGGGAATGATAAAAGACTCCAGAAAACTGCATATCCATGGATTAAGTGCTGAATACCCTGCAGATTACTGCATAAATGGTGTGACTAGATACCTCCTGTATCCCCATAGGACTTCCCATACCATATACCGTCAAATATCCTAGAGTAGTTCTCTGCTATCTCAGGGTACTGGTTCCATATACCCATTGCAGTCTCAGGTAGCGGTGATCCCTCAGGTGTGAACCTGGAGAATATCCACATCATCTCCACTGAGTCCCTCACAAACATCCGAACAGGTGGCATGCTCACGACCCTAACCTCACAGGGCAGATCAAGGTCCTCGGGGGCCATTATCCTTACATCAGCGCCCCTATCCATTATCCTATCAATTGCAGGGCGCAGCTCCCTCAGCTCGCCCCTGAATATGAAACCCATCCTCATTTTGAGTTCGGACCTTGTCCTCGATATGATCTCGAGTTCCTTCTTCATTATCTTCTCCTGTCCGTGTATGAGCCATACCGGGGCCGGTACCCTTGAAACCTGGTCCTCATAGGTTCGCCTGAGCTGGTGCATGGCATCATCCAGTTCCTTCACTATTCTCTTCTTTTCCCTCCTGAAAACCTCTGCAGGGGGGACCACATGGTACCTGAGGGGTTTGCCGCGCTCAACCTCCACGAATCCCCTTTCTGAAAGCTGCCTCAGTACCTCATAGATCCTTGACCTTGGGATTCCTGATGCCTCGGCTGCCTCGGATGCCCCTGCAGATACCAGTGACACCATTGCAGTGTATGCAGCCGCCTGATAATCTGTAAGTCCCAGGATTCTAAGCGCATTCCTCACCTTCCTCTCCAAACAGACACCCCTATTGTTACATTTTATACTCAAATAGTGACAAAATCTATATATAATTTGCTGTCAGTTTTTAATATGGTGATTGAAATGAAGTACCGCTGCAAGGTATGTGACTACATATACGACCCTGACGTGGGTGACCCCACATCAGGTATAAAACCTGGAACCCCCTTCCAGGAACTTCCAGAGGACTGGGTCTGCCCGGTATGCAATGTGGGTAAGGACCAGTTCGAGCCCCTGAAGGGTGAGGTGAGGCGCGTGAGGCCAGAGGACATAGACATGTTCTGCTACCAGTGCTCCCAGACCGTCCGTGGAAGGGCCTGCACAGTAAAGGGGGTCTGTGGAAAGGAAGCAACCGTTGCAAGACTCCAGGACAACCTTCTATTTGCAATTAAGGGTATCTCGGCCTACCTCTACCATGCCCGTGAACTCGGATACACCGATGAAGTTGTGGATGCCTTCCTTGAGAGGGGATTCTACTCAACACTCACCAACGTGAACTTCGATGCAGAGGAATTCGTAAGCCTCGCCCTTGAGGCTGGTGAGATGAACCTGAGGACCATGAAGCTCCTCAAAAAGGCCCACATTGACACCTACGGGGAACCTGACCCCACAGAGGTGAGGGTGGGGGCCCTTGATGGCCCCGCCATAATAGCAACAGGTCACAGTCTGAAGGCGCTTGAAGAGCTGCTCAAGCAGACCGAGGATACTGGTGTGAATGTGTATACACACTCGGAGCTGCTCCCAGCCCATGGTTACCCTGGCCTCAGGAAGTACCCGCACCTTGCCGGGCAGCTCGGCGGCCCCTGGTTCGACCAGAGGGAGACCTTCTCACGCTACAGCGCCGCAGTACTTGGGACCTCAAACTGTGTTCTGATACCCCATGACAGCTACAGGGATAGAATGTTCACCTGTGGCGTTGCCCGGCTCCCGGGGGTTGAACATGTGGATGGCTACGACTTCAGTCCAGTGATAGAGAAGGCACTGGAACTTCCACCCCTTAAAGAGGAGGAGGCAACGACACTAACAACAGGTTTCGGACTCTCAACAATCCTCTCACTTGCAGATAAAATAAAGGAGCTGGTGGAGGAGGGTAAAATCAGGAGATTCTTCCTTGTTGGTGGGTGTGATTCACCCCTGCCACAGGCAAAGTACTACACCGAATTTGTGAGGAAGCTCCCCCAGGATACCGTGGTCCTCACACTGGCCTGCGGCAAGTACCGTTTCAACTCAATGGATCTGGGTGACATTGAGGGGATCCCCAGGCTAATAGACCTTGGCCAGTGCAACGACTCCATAGTGGCAGTGGAACTTGTGGAGGCACTGAGCAACCTCTTCAATCTGGATGTGAATGAGCTGCCCCTCAGCATAGTCCTCAGCTGGATGGAGCAGAAGGCCGCTGCAATACTCTGGAGCCTCCTATCACTCAACCTCAGGGGCATGTACATAGGTCCCATACTGCCTGGATGGGCCAACGACGACATCATAAATGTGCTCGTTGATAACTATGAACTCACACCAATAGGTGACCCTGAAGAGGACATGAAGAAAATGATGGGGTGATGAAAAATGGAGATTAAGGGAAAGGTTCTGAAACTGAATGAGCTCATTGACTACCAGGACGATTCAGTTGTGAGCAGGGAGATCATCAGAAAGGACACCGGTACAGTGACCCTCTTTGCCTTTGACAGGGGGCAGGGCCTCAGTGAACACACTGCGCCCTTCGATGCCATGGTCCAGGTGATCGAGGGTGAGGCAGAAATTACAATAAGTGGAGAGAAGAACCTTGTGGCCGCAGGGGAGATGATAATAATGCCTGCCAACGAGCCACATGCAGTGATGGCGAGGGAACCCTTCAAGATGCTCCTCACCATGATAAGGTCATGAGTTTGTGGTGGATTCAAATAAAAAGGTGTCAACACCATCAAGCCTAACAAATCAAAAGTAACTAGATACCCATAAGGCCAACCGCCACGAGGCCTGTGCCAACAATGACGAGGAAGAGGGTCCCCACCCTTTTCCCGAACATTCTTGTGCCAAGTGCAAAAGCTAGTCCGCCCTTTATAATTGTATTTGAGACTCCTGCAAGGGTTATGGCAGCTGCAGCTGTTGAAGAACTTAAAGAACCCCCTGCTGCCAGTAAAGACATGCTCACAGTTATGGCATCCACATCAGCAACCCCAGAAATCACAGCCGCAGCCAGGACACCCCCACTACCAATGTAGACATTCGCTGCCTTGGATAGGAATAGAATAGCCAGGAAAAGCGCCCCGAATATGAGTGCAGGCTTAACAGAGAATGGGTTTTGAATTTTAATATCCTGATCAATCTTCGATGGTGACCTGATGAACAGAACACCCATGGCCATCCCGGTTACCCCCATTGCAAGCATTGGGGGTGCAACGTATCCCATAAGTGAGGGGTTTATAACGGAGACCTCCAGCAGGATCCTGAAAAACATCATTGAACTTGAAACGACCGATGCGAACACCGCAGGCCTTATGAGATCATCAGATTCCCTAACCCGACCTGCCATTGCCGTAACCACAGCTGTACTTGACACCAGTCCCCCTATTATTCCCGTGGCGCTAAGGCCCCTGTCTGGACCTGCTATCTTCATGGCAATGTAACCTGAATAGCTTATGGCCGATATGAACACCACCATCAGCCACACCTGATAGGGGTTGAAAACCCCCCACGGGCCAAGCGATGTATCCGGAAGAAGAGGGAGAATCACAAAGGCTATTACAAGGAATTTTATTGTATCTATCATCTCCCTCTCACTTATCCTCCTTACGGCAATGTGAATGTACCTTTTGAGGGCAAGGAGAGCCGTTACAATGATGGCAAGCATTGCTGCAAGCCTGTAATCACATGAAAAACACATGGCCCCAAGCATGAAGGTTACAAACGCTGCAACCTCACCTGTTATCCCAATATCCCCATCATCCCTCGTGCTCACAATGTAACTCGCAGATACTATGGCAACCAGCCCCAGAAAGGCAAGAGGAAGCATCAGAGGGAAAATCTCTGATAGATATGCTGAAAGGGCCCCCATGAGTGATATCAGGATGAAGGTCCTTATACCCGCAAATTCAGTCCCCTGGGTCCTCCGCTCCCTCTCAATACCCACCAGGGCTCCTATGGCAAGGGCTATCAAAAACTTAATTACCGGGAAATCCATGTTATAATATATGACAGTTAAATTAATATTATTTATTCCATGATAATTAATAATAATCAGGGTGATGATAATAACGGTGATTCCATGAAAAGTGATACCATAAAAAGGGGAATACAGAGGGCGCCCCACCGCTCCCTCCTCAGGGCATGTGGCCTGACAGACCAGGACTTTGAAAAGCCATTCATAGGGATAGCCAACAGCTACACGGATATCGTGCCAGGCCACCTCCACCTTAGGGAACTTGCAGATGAGGTCAGGGCCGGAATCAACGCTGCAGGTGGAGTTGCATTTGAATTCAACACCATGGCCATATGCGACGGAATAGCCATGAACCATGAGGGCATGAAGTACTCCCTTGCATCAAGGGAGATAGTCGCAGATACCGTGGAGAGCATGGTAATGGCCCATGCCCTTGACGGACTTGTCCTTCTTCCAACGTGTGATAAGATAGTACCGGGTATGCTGATGGCCGCTGCAAGACTTGACATACCATCAATAGTGGTCACCGGTGGCCCCATGCTACCAGGAGAGTTCCAGGGAAGGAAGGTTGACCTCATAAATGTATATGAGGGTGTAGGCGCAGTGAGTGCAGGTGAAATGAGTGAGGATGAACTCGCCGAACTCGAAAGATGCGCCTGTCCAGGTCCAGGGTCATGTGCAGGACTCTTCACAGCCAACACCATGGCCTGCCTCACAGAGGCCCTGGGTATGAGCCTCCCTGGATGCGCAACTGCCCATGCTGTAAGCTCAAAAAAGAGGCAGATTGCAAGGCTCTCAGGTCACAGGATAGTGGAAATGGTGAAGGAAAACCTCAAACCCACAGATATAATGAGCAGGGAGGCCTTTGAAAACGCGGTGATGGTGGACCTTGCACTTGGGGGGTCAACCAACAGCGCACTCCACATCCCTGCCATAGCAGCTGAGATAGAGGGCCTTGGCATCAACCTTGACGTCTTTGATGAGCTGAGCCGCAGAATACCCCACATAGCATCAATATCACCGGCAGGGGATCATATGATGATAGACCTTGACAGGGCTGGGGGAATACAGGCCGTCATGAAAACCCTCATGGATCACCTCAACACCAGCTGCATAACCTGCACAGGAAAAACCGTCGCTGAGAACATGAGGGATGCTAGGGTGAGTGACACCACAGTTATAAGGCCCCCAGATGACCCGGTCCACCGGGAGGGTGGCCTCGCCATACTCAGGGGTAACCTGGCACCCAGGGGCTCCGTGGTGAAACAGGGGGCCGTTGCAGAGGATATGCTGGTCCATGAGGGCCCAGCCAGGGTATTTGAGAGTGAAGATGAGTGTGTTGAGGCAATATTCAGTGGAGATATAGCCGAGGGTGATGTCATCGTAATAAGGTACGAGGGCCCCAAGGGGGGCCCTGGTATGAGGGAGATGCTGAACCCCACCTCCGCAATTGCAGGTATGGGGCTTGAAAGGGTGGCCCTCATAACCGATGGAAGGTTCTCAGGTGGTACCAGGGGGCCCTGCGTGGGACACGTCTCCCCCGAGGCAATGGAAAATGGACCCATAGCGGCTGTGAGAGATGGGGACACAATAAGGATAGATATACCCTCAAGGAAACTTGAGGTTGATCTGACAGAAGATGAGATCAGAAGAAGGATCGAATCTGCAGAAAAACCAGAACGCCACGTTAAGGGATGGCTTGCACGCTACAGGAAACTCGCAGGTTCAGCAGATACAGGTGCCATTCTGAGATAGGTGTAAGCATGAATGATGACAAAAGGGAATGGGTTGAGGCAGCAGCATACATTCTCCTCCTCTTACTCGCTGTTGTTGCATCACAGCACATGAACGTGATTGTATCAGGGAGTATGGAGCCCGTTTTCTACAGGGGCGACATAGTGATAATCGAGAAGAGCAACTTTTTTGGAATAAAGGAAATGAACCCTGAAAACGTACAGAAGGGTGACATAATAATCTATGACGCCACATGGTTCCCAGAACCTGTTATACACAGGGTTATAGCCGTCGAAAAGGATAAGGCAGGCCGAAAATACTACATCACAAAGGGTGACAACAACCCATCACCCGACCCTGCACCCGTGTACCCATCACAGGTTGAGGCAAGGGTCATAACGGTGGGTTCAAATCCGCTAATGATACCCAAGGTGGGCTACATAACACTCTGGCTTAAGGGACTCTGAAGGCAGGTGAGGAAATTGTTCAGATACATTGAAAACAGTGCAAGGGATTCAATAATTGAGGCGCTTGAGAAGCTCCAGCTACCAGTACCATCAGAGATAAAACTGGAGGAACCACCAAACCCCCAGCTGGGGGATCTTGCATCCACGGTGGCCTTTGAACTTGCAGGTGAACTCAAAAGACCGCCAATGGAGATAACCTCCGATATAATGTCAGTGATTGAAACCCCTGAGATCTTTGAGGCCATCGAATCAAAGGGACCCTACATAAACTTCTTTGTTGACTATAGGAAGCTCTCAGGGAAACTCCTTGAAATCATTGATGACGACTACGGCTCCCAGCCAGAGAGGGGTGAGAGGATAATCCTTGAGCATACCTCCGCAAACCCCAACGGGCCGCTGCACATAGGACATATAAGGAATGCCATCATAGGGGACTCACTTGCAAGGATACTCAGAAAGGCAGGATACCAGGTTGAAACCCAGTACTATGTCAATGACATGGGGCGACAGATAGCCATGATTGTCTGGGGCCTCCTGAACCTACAGAAAAACCTGGATGACTACCCCGGGGATAAGAGGGACCACAGGGTTGGAAGACTCTACCTTGAGGTTAACCAGAAACTCAAAGAGGATCCAGGTATAAAGGACGAGGTGGATGAACTGCTGAGGAAATACGAGGCTGGTGAGAACAAGGAAGTCTTCAGGCAGGTTGTGGAGTACTGCCTGGATGGTATGAAAGAGACCATGCAGAGGCTCCATGTCCACCACGACAGGTTCGTATGGGAGGGAGAACTGGTGAGGGATGGGACAGTTGGTGAGGTTATAGAATCCCTCAGAAAAACGGGACTCACCAGGGAAAATGAGGTCCTCTACCTTGACCTTGAGGATTTCGGCATTGAAAAGGAGCTTGTGCTAACCCGTTCAGATGGAACCTCCCTCTACTCCACAAGGGACATAGCCTACCATCTCCAGAAATCCCATGAAGGGGATATTCTCATCGACGTCCTTGGATCGGACCATAAACTTGCAGCAGAGCAGGTGGGAATCGCCGTGGATCTCCTCGGTGGTAAAAAGCCAGAGGTCATATTCTATGAGTTCATAACACTCCCCGAGGGCTCAATGTCCACCAGGAGGGGTGTCTTCATATCGGTGGATGAACTGATGGACGAAGCTCATAAAAGGGCCCTTGAGGAGGTTAAAAAAAGAAGAAAACTTCCAGATGAAGTTGCAGATGAAATCGCCGAGGCCATCGGCAACGGAGCCATAAGGTACTATATAGCACGCCTTTCCCCTGAGAAGCACATTGTGTTCAGGTGGGATGAGGCTCTCAGCTTTGAACGTGGCTGTGCATCAATACAGTATGCCCATGCAAGGGCATGCAAACTCCTCAAGAAGGCATCCTTCAAGGGTGAGAAGGACATCGAAGAGACCTGGAAACCTGAGGAAAATGAAAGGGAACTTGTGCGTCTCCTTGCCCGTTTCCCTGTGGTTGTTGAGGAGGCCGCTATGGCAAGGAGGGTTCACCCCGTGGCACAGTACGTGCAGGACCTTGCAAATGCCTTCAACAGTTTCTACAGATCCACGCCTGTCATCGGGTCTGAATTTGAGGGTGCAAGACTGAGGCTCGTTGATTCTGTTAGGATCGTGATCAGAAATGCCCTGGATCTTCTGGGTATACATGCCCCGGAGACCATGTAAATAAAATTTTTGGTTAAACTGGTATTCAGGAAAAATTCATGGGCGTCACATATATATTTAAGTCTGGCATTCCGTCATTGTTGGATAAGGAGGGTGATGTGAACAGCCCTCTAAAATATCCTCAAGCCCTTTATCATTGCACTCCTGTTCATGCCTGCCTGAGCAGTCCATCACCACAGGCAACACCCTCAATCATCCCATGAGCCAGTGCATTATCGCCTTCTGTGCATGTAGCCTGTTTTCTGCCTGATCCCAGACAACTGACTGCGGCCCGTCGATGACCTCAGAGGTTGTCTCCTGCCCCCTCACAGCAGGAAGACAGTGCATGAATATGGCGTCGGGGGATGCGAGTTTCATGAGCTCTGAGTTCACCTGGTATGGCCTGAATACCCTGAGGCGTTCATCCGCCTCTTCCTCATAGCCCATGCTGACCCAGACGTCAGTGTAGACAACATCCGCGCCATCAACTGCTTCCTCAGGATCGTGGAGCACCCTTATCTCTGAACCGCTTTTTCTGGCGATTTTCTCTGCCCTTTCAGTGATTTCAGGGTCGGGTTCATAGCCTGCTGGGCATGCAACGTCCATGTCCATCCCCAGCATTGCTGTTATTAGGAGCAGCGAATTGCAGACGTTATTACCATCCCCCACAAATACCAGTCTACCACTGAAGTCCCCCAGTTTCTCCCTTACAGTCTGCATGTCAGCCAGCGCCTGGCATGGGTGTTCGAGATCGGTAAGCCCATTTATAACGGGTACAGAAGACTCCGATGCAAGTTCAACCACGTCTGAGTGCCTTATGGCCCTTATCATGATCCCGTCAACGTATCTGCTGAGGGTCCTTGCGGTGTCTGCTATTGGCTCCCCCCTTCCAAGCTGCAGGTCTGATGCTGATAGATAGAGGGGCTGTGCACCCAGCTGGGATGCCCCAACCTCAAAGGAGACCCTGGTTCTTGTTGATGATTTCTCAAAGATCATGGCAAGGGTCCTGCCCTCAAGTATCTTTCCCGGGATTTTTCCTGCCTTGTAATCATCTGCAAGGTCAAGGAGTGCCACCACGTCTTCCATGTCACATACAGATAGAAGATGCCTCATCTACCCAACTCCTCAGAACCGGAGGTCCTCCATGTGCTTCACCCTCTTCTCAATAAGCTCCCTGGTGCCTATATCTCTTCTGTGATAAAGCCTTCCCTTCACGTATCCTGTGGCGCTCTCACAGAGCTCCTCTGCAGAGTATATGTCCTCTGCAAGGGCCACCAGTGCAAGTGCCCTGGAGGAGGAGGTGTATATGGCGCTGTTCTCCTGGTTGACCGACGCATAGTACGTTATAACCCCCATGTCCTCAATCTTATCCTCTTCGATTTTTATTTCAGAACCTGCAACCCCCTTATCAGGGTAGCCCTCGGGTACAAGGTACTTGCAGACCGTTGCAAGGTTCCTGAACCTTGCCCCGCTGAGGTTTCCGTCCACGATTCCCTCACAGATCTCAAGCATGCTGGAATCAAGTAGTGGGAGCACATTCATTGCCTCAGGGTCCCCGAAACGTGCATTGTACTCTATAAGTTTCGGTCCGTCGGCTGTGAGCATGAACTGTCCATATAGAACTCCCTTATAGGGCCCTGCCTCACTTTTAATTGCATCGACTGTCTTCTGCATTATCTCAACTGCCTCATCGTAGTCCTTCTGTGTCAGAAACGGTAAAAGACCATCTGAATCTGAGTAGGAACCCATCCCTCCTGTTATTGGGCCCTGGTCACCCTCATATGCGTGGGGGTGGTCCTGCACTGCGGGCATTGGCACGATACGATCGCCATCAGAGAAGACCTGGACAGTGAATTCCTCGCCAACAACCCTTTCCTCTATAACAACACTTGCATGGCCACCTATACGATTATCTATTACCTCACACGCGTATTCGATTGCCTCTGAGTTGTCCCGGAGGTGTTCACCAACTACCTTAACACCCTTTCCGCCTGTGAGCCCCACCGGCTTTACGACAGCCTCACCCTCAAAGTCATTCATGAATTCCTTAAGTTCATCCCTGTCATCAAAGACACGGTAGGTTATTGAGCCGGGGATACTGTAAGTTTCAAAGAGTCTGCGCATGAATGACTTGTCTGTCTCAATTCTGGCAGCCTCCTTCGTGGGCCCCACCGAGGGTATGCCTGCTTCCTCAAGGGCATTGACCAGCCCTGCCTCTAGGGGTGCCTCGGGACCTATGAATGCCATATCAACGCCCATACTGGATGCGAAATTGACCACCCTTTCTGTGTCAACCTCAGGAGCAACCATGAATTCACTGGCAAGCCTCGATATGCCGGGGTTCCTGTTACCCATCACAGAGTATATTGTCGCCTCATCTGCCAGTGCACTGCATATGGCATGTTCCCTTGCTCCTGTTCCCACAACAAGTATTTTCATCGGATAATCCTCCCTGAAATTGATAAAGTTAAATCTCCATATTATTTTATATAACCTTACCACTTACCTTTATCATGTATTTATAAGAAATATGTCATTAATAATAATGATAGATTTTCAAGGTGTTTCCAATGAAAGGTGGCCAGGCAATAATCAGATCACTTCTGGATCAGGGAGCAGACACCGTATTCGGATACCCCGGTGGACAGTTACTGCCACTCTACGATATGCTCTATGATTCCGAACTCAGGCACATCCTTGTAAGACATGAGCAGTGCGCAGCCCACGCCGCAGATGGATATGCAAGGGCCTCAGGCAGGGTGGGGGTCTGCATAGCAACCTCAGGGCCAGGGGCCACAAACCTTGTAACCGGTATCGCAACAGCCTACATGGACTCCTCACCCATAGTTGCAATTGCAGGTCAGGTCCCCACCCACCTCATCGGGAATGATGCCTTCCAGGAGGTGGACATGATAGGCATAACCATGCCCATCACAAAGCACAGCTTCCAGCCAGCTGATGCAAATGAAATCCCTGCAATGGTAAAGGCAAGTTTTCACATAGCAAAGACAGGACGCCCTGGCCCCGTTGTCATAGACCTTCCAAAGGACATACAGGAACAGGAGGTCCAGGATCCGATTGATGAGCTGGACCTACAGGGCTACAGACCAACCCTCCAGGGCCACCCGCTCCAGATAAAGAGGGCTGCGGAACTCATAAGGAGATCAGAAAAGCCCGTTATACTTGCTGGTGGTGGGGTGATAATATCAGGGGCCTCAAAGGAGATCATGGAGCTATCAGAACTCATAAAGGCTCCTGTGACCACCACACTCCTCGGTAAGGGTTCTTTCCCTGAGGACCATCCTTCGGCCATGGGTATGCTGGGTATGCACGGCCGCAAGGTTGCAAACCTAACAGTGGATGAGTGTGACTGCCTCATAGCGGTTGGATGCAGATTCTCAGACCGCACAACCGGTAATGTTGCAGAATTCGCCCCCAATGCCAGAATAATACACGTGGACATCGACCCGGCAGAGATAGGTAAAAACGTGGCCGTTGATGTTCCTATCGTCGGTGACGCCAGGAATGTCCTTAGGGAGATCATAGAAAAACTCAAAAAACACGGTGAAAGAGATGATGAGTGGCTGAGACAAGTTCAGAAATTCAAGGCTGACTGCATGCCAAGGATGAGTTATGATGATGTGCCTCTGAAACCCCAGCAGGTTATAAAGGAGATAAGCCACGTCTTGGATGATGAAACCGTTGTCACAACAGACGTTGGACAGAACCAGATGTGGATGGCCCACTTCTACACATCAAGAGCCCCCAGAAAATTCATATCATCAGGTGGCCTTGGGACCATGGGTTTCGGTTTTCCTGCCGCCATAGGAGCAAAGGTTGCTCTTCCAGAGAACGACGTTGTGGCCGTCTGTGGCGACGGAGGATTCCTGATGGTCTGCCAGGACCTTGCAACCATAAGGGAGTATGACATACCCGTTGTGATATGTGTCATGGACAACCGCCACCTTGGTATGGTTGCCCAGTGGCAGCGGCTCTTCTATGATGAGAGGATGTCCCATACACACCTCGGTGAGGTCCCAGATTTTGTTAAACTGGCTGAATCATTCGGAATTGAGGCCGAAAGGGTTGAAAAACCGGGTGAAACCACTGAAGCCCTTTCAAGGGCCATAAGATCAGGTGAACCTGCCCTGCTTGATATAGTTATAGATCCAGAGGAGATACTCCCGATGGTTCCCCCTGGTTGCGGTCTGACCGAAATAGTAGGGGAGTACAGGGTTGAAAGGGAGGATCCCCATGAAATAAGATACTCTGGAGTGAAGGCGGACGGTGATTAAGATGAAACCCGACACACACATCATCAGTGCCCTTGTTGAGCACAGACCCGGTGTCCTTCAGAGGGTTGCAGGACTCTTCACAAGGCGTGGATTCAACATCGAAAGTATCACTGTGGGGGAATCTGAAACCCCTGGAATCGCCAGGATGACCATAATAGCCAGGGGCGACGACCGTGTGCTTGAACAGATAACCAAACAGCTCAATAAGCTGATAGACGTTATAAAGGTCCGTGACCTTGAACCATCATCCACCGTTAAGAGGGAGCTATGTATGGTTAAGGTACACGCCCCATCAGAGAAGGAGAGGTCAGAGATAATACAGTACACCAACATCTTCAGGGGGAGGATAGTGGACGTGAGCAGTGAGGCACTTACAGTTGAGGTCACCGGGGACTCAGAGAAGATAGACGCCTTCCTTGAGCTCCTGAGGGTCTTTGGAATCAAGGAACTTGCAAGGACCGGGCCAACTGCAATGTCCCGTGGTGGCAGAACCATCTGAATCCAGATGAACACAAATTTTATTTTTAATGACCCTTTTAATTAGAGATAAGGAGGTTTTTCATGAAGATCTACTATGAAAATGACATTGACATGGAGATACTGGCAGATAAAAAGATAGCCGTCATAGGTTACGGCAGTCAGGGAGAAGCCCAGGCCAGGAACATGGCCGACAGCGGACTTGATGTTATAGTTGGACTCAGAAGGGGTGGAGCCTCCTGGAAGAAGGCCCATGATGATGGTATGAACGTCATGACAATTGAGGACGCCTCAAGGGAGGCCGACATCGTACACATACTCATACCCGACGAGATACAGGAGACAGTATTCGAGCAGTCCATAAAACCCTATCTCAGGGAGGGCAACACCATATCCTTCTCACATGGCTACAACATACACTACGGCTACATAAGGGCCCCCGAGGGGGTAAACGTCACCATGGTGGCCCCCAAGGGTCCCGGTGCAATGGTGAGGAGAACCTACCTTGAGGGTTTCGGCATACCTGGTCTCGTAGCTGTTGAGGTGGATGCAACCGGCGACGCCCTTGAACAGGCCCTTGCCATGGCAAAAGCATGCGGACTTGCACGTGCAGGTGTCCTTGAGACCACCTTCAAGGAGGAAACAGAGACCGACCTCTTCGGTGAACAGGCCGTGCTCTGTGGTGGTGTAACAGAACTCATAAACACCGCATTCAGAACCCTTGTGAATGCCGGATATCAGCCAGAGATCGCCTACTTTGAGACATGCCATGAACTCAAACTGATAGTGGACCTCATCTACGAGAGGGGATTCCAGGGCATGTGGCACAATGTGAGTAACACGGCCGAATTCGGGGGCCTTACAAGGAGGAAGAGGATTATAACAGATGAAACAGAGAAGGAAATGAGGAAAATACTGGAGGAGATTCAGAACGGTAAATTCGCCAAGGAGTGGGCCCTTGAAAACAGGGCCGGTGCCCCGATGCTCAAAAGGATGAGGGCCCTTGAGGGCGAGCTGAAGATAGAGAAGGTGGGTTCAAAGCTCAGGAAACTCTGCGGCCTTGAAAAATAACTCCTCTATCGGATAAAAGATCTTATATTTTTTAAAAGGTGATTGGCTTGGTATTTGTGGGTATGGACCATGGGACAACAGGTGTGTCCTTCACAATCCTTGGGGATGAGGTCGAACACTTCAAGATAGGGAGGGAGGAACTCTCCGCTGGGAGGGTTTCCGCCCTTGAGGAGCTTGAAGGAAGGGTGTCCGCTGAAGAGATAGAACTCATGGCAATAACCTATGCAATGGGTGACGGTATAAAGAGGATAAAGCCCATTGATCAGGTTAAGAACAGGGGTATCATCTCTATTGGAGGGGCCGGTAAGGTTACAGGTGGTGGGACAGCCGTTTACAGTGAAATAGAGTCCTCTGGAATACCCACTGTACTGATACCTGGCCTTCACCGCAACACCCCCTGTCTTGATGAGAGGTTCCGGGCAGCCTACTCCCACCATGCAAGTCCAGAGAAGGTGAGCATATGCTACAATGCATACCTCGAGACCGGCTGGGAGAACATGATAGTTTCCGATATAAGCTCCAATACGGTAACCATGCTCATACAGGACGGGAAGATAAGAGGTGCTATGGATGCCTGTATAGGTGCCATGGGAGTCATACATGGACCCCTTGACCTTGAAATGCTCAGGAAAATAGATGATGGTGAAAAAACTGCCAACGAGTGTTTTTCACATGCAGGGGCTGTTAAGATAGCCGGCATAGATACGAGGGTATCCCGTGCAAGGGATGAACTCCTTGATATGTACCTTGAGGGAAGGAGGGAAGCGGCCCTTGCACTTGAGACCATGATAATGACCATAGCCATGGAGATATGGGGGCTTGCAGGCATCTCAGAGCGTGTTGATGGGATCGTTCTCACCGGATCCATGGGTGCCATGAGGGAACCCTACGATTTCCACGGAAAACTTGCTGATATGGTGGATGAACTGGCCCCTGTAAAGAGGCTGGATGCAACCTCCGGTTCCATGGGGAGTGCCCAGATAGCGCGTGATATACATGGGGGTAAAAGAGAGATTCTGGGAATAGAGGTTGATATCTAACTATCCATTGCAATGAACGCTATCTTGGTTCCCTTAATGAACCTGATACCCTTTTCAGTCTGAAGTACTGTGTTGAGGTAATTATCTATTGATATGAGTTTCCCTCTTGCCTCTTCATTGTTTTTGAGTGTTAGAAGAACATTCCTGTTTTTAAACTTCAGGAACTGCTTGTTAACCCTGAACTCTTTATCATCGCCTTTCATCAGAATCCCCTTAAAGATTTAGTAATGCTATAATGATTCGCCTATATATACTTCACATATCCTCCATCCTTCAGTTAAACTGCAGGGCTACTCCCAGGTTATCCTGAGTAGAACCAGAAGCGCGCCAAGCTGACAGAGGTTAACACTGAGAACAGAAAATCCCACTCCATGTCCCCTGAAACCCTCCCGTATCAGCATGAATATGATGAATATAATGTTCTGCAGGAGCAGCAACATGGAAAACCCTATAAGTCCAAGTGTAAAACTGGACCGGATCTTCCTGTAGCTTGAAACATAGACCCCAAGAAGGATAAGGAGGACGAACATATTCAGAATCCCCACAACAATCGCCAGGAATGTGAGCCCGGGATCTACCATGAAATTATGTCCAGGGGCCCCCCTCATAAATCAACCCCCTGCATCCTATCCAGTATATCCTCAAATAACTCGTAATTCTCCTCCATTGTATCTGAAAGAAAGTACATCCTCCCGTACCTCTCACCCGACGATACTATGATTTTATTCTTCTCAAGAACCCTTAAGTGATGCTGAACAGTCTTATAATCCAGTTTAAGCACCTCTGCCAGCTGGTTGGTATTGTATGGCCTCTCATGTAACATCCGGATTATCCTTGCACGGTTCACTCCCCCACGTGTCGCTGCAATAAGCCACCACAGGAGCCTCTTCATGGAACCACTCTTATACCTATGGGGGTAAACACTGATAATTTTTTGGCACTGACCCATCCAGTTTTACCTTTGAATACCTGAGAGTCCACACATGATGCCTAAATTTAAAGGTTGGGGTGGGAATTCTGAAGCCCATTAGGACTCTGCAGTGGTGATTTGCTTCACCATCAGGATGCACCCCTCACCAGCTGTCTGAACATGCCCCTTAAGGGCTTCCAGTAGATGTGGGCATGTATCAGGGTACCTATAACCATCAGAATTGCCAGTTCAGCATGCCAGTAGGTTACAGATGGATTCATAGCAGTTTTTATACCAAGGCGTATGAATATGAGGAGAAGTATGCCTGTAATTCCTGTCCCGGCATACCCCACAGTCAGCAACATGTTCCACAGCCTTCTGTACACTGAACGCCTTATGTAGCCACTGCGCATGAGGTAAAGCGTTAGAAGGTACGCACCCACTATAATGAGGCTCACAGGTATTAAATGGTAATCTGTTTCATGGCCGCTGAACTCACCGCTACCGTCTGAAACATCTCCACTCACGTTATGTTCAGGGGTCTGATTCTGCGTCCTGCTAATTTCAGAAGTTTCTCCTAGACCGTAATCATCGCTACCACTGGATAAAGAATCCTTCTGGTCAGATGAAGAAGATTCCCCGTCAGATGCTGCGTAATCGGTTGTGGCTGCTGTCTGTGAGAGGTCACATATGCCGTCACCGTTGAGGTCCGTGAACCGCGGACACTGCCCGGGGTAGGGGTCGTTCACAAGACCATAGGGGCATGAAGCGGCGCATGAAATGCCGGAAGTGGATATTGCGGCTGCGAATGGTAAAATTCCAGTCAGAAACTTAAATCCTTTCTTCAGGTTCATTTACCAACCCCCAGGATTCTGTTTAAGCTGCCTCTGTAGTAGTGGAAGTGAAAAACCGTTACAAGCACGAGGGCCAGGCCCGCCTCCACATGCCAGTAGAGAAGCTGTGAGTTCAGGGAAAACCTTATACCGCTCTCCAGTAGGAGAAGAAGGACGAAACCCCCAATTCCTGATATCAAGAAGGCAATGAGTATGATCAGGTTCCAGAGGTTCACATGAAAACTTCTTCGTATCCTGCCATTCCTGTAAAGCGTATATGTTAATATATAAAGTCCTATTAATGGAAAGGTGGCATTAAAGATAGTGTATTCCATTTTAAAACTCTCCAGTTTTTTATTGTAAAATTGGGCCTTTTCTTAAAAGAAATTTTTCCGAATTTACACCCAAATCTCCACCAGATCCATGGAAACCAAAGTAATTCCTAAACCCGCCTAAAGAAAATATTTAGAGAAGTGTGGATGTGGTCAAGGAGTTATCGAAGATCCCACCCTAATCAAACCATCCCCTCATTGAGTCAAGTGGTGCTGTGCAGTCAAGGGATAGCGGTGTAAGGGTTGCGATGTTTTCAGCCTTAAGGGTATGAACATCTGTTCCATGGGCGTCCATCCCGGCAGGATCACCATCAATCCAGTAGTAGGGCCTCCCCCTTGGATCCAGCCTCTTCTTAATGTGGACATTGTACATCCTGTCCCCAAGTCTTGTTATACGTATATCATCTCCAGCTGGGTGTGATGGTATGTTAAGGTTGAGGAAATCAACACCAGCAGGGAGACCCTTCCTGAGTATCATGGATGCAACCCGTTCTGTCAGCTCAGATGCCAGTGAAAAGTCCACGTCCACATGGCCATCATGAAACTTGATGTCCCCTCTCTTCACCTGAAGTGAAACTGCAAGGGAGGGTACACCATGAACTGCGGCCTCCATTGCGGCACCTATTGTCCCTGATGTGGTGAGTTCAGATTTTCCAAGGTTTTCGCCCATGTTTATCCCTGATATTACAAGGTCAGGTTTTTCATCCATCAGCTCGAATATCCCTATTATCACAGCGTCCGTTGGTGTCCCTGAAACCGCGTAGGCCTCTGAACCGTCCCTGAGGGTGACCTCGCTAACCCTTATGGGTTCAAAGAGGGTGAGGGCATGGCCTATACCGCTTTGTTGCGTGGCTGGAGCCACTACAATCGTCTCTCCAAGGTTTTCAACAGCCTTTCTGGCCGCTAAAATCCCTGATGAGTTCACTCCGTCGTCATTTGTTATGAGAATCTTCATTGGTAACCATCTCTATCCTTTACTAGCATTTATATCAAATTTTAAGTATATCTTATAACATAGCTCTATTAAGTCTAACCCCGGAGGGTGGAGGAATTGAAGAAGCAGAAACTCGTGGATTTCATCGCCAAAGTCATGGAGGATTCTGGTTTCAAGGTTTACAAGGATTTCAGAACCTCCCAGCACATAGTGGACATATATGGTATTCTCCCCACCACCCTCGGGGATATAGGGGTTGTGGTGGCCTGTAAAAACTATGATGAAAACTGGAAGGTTGGCATGGACGTTTTAAAGGAAATGGAAATGGCTGCAAAGACCCTGAAGGCCTCCAAGGTAGTGATCGTTACAACATCCGATTTCTCATCCCAGGCCAGAAACTATGCCGTCAAGAGAAACATGAAGCTGATAGACAGGAATGGACTCATAAAAATTGCTGAGGAGTTTTCAAAGAAAATTCAAGTTCCTGAAGAAGAGGAGGAAGAGGATGAATACTGCGAGGAGGATGTTGAAGTATATGGTCCTCCATCAACCATATTTCACACAGGGTCCCAGCGGGGAGATCTATCAAGGAGAGAAAGACGTCAGCCTCTCACCCCCATTATAAGGGGCCTTCTGCAGAACACCATCATACTCATAATAACTGTTGTGGCTGTTTCCTTCCTGATTGCAACCATATTGCAGATGACCGCAGGTCTAGGTACAAGCATCACAGGCATCGTGAAGATAATGATTGCCGCCTCCCTCTCCTATGGTATACCCTACTTTGTTGAGGATGACGGTGCTGTCATAATGATAAAGGGGACAATAGTGTTCTTCAGTTCACTTCTCCTCCTTGTCATACTGATACTGATCTAGTCATCTGAATAATCGACTTCTGCAACTTGAAACTGAATAATAAGATTAGCTGACTGATCCAAAAAATAAATGGTTATCTTCTTGAGATAACCAGCCCCGCGCCAAGGATGAACATCCCTGCCACGAGTAATCCTTCGGATGCGCCTGTCTCCTGCATGGGAACCATTTTTGCTCCTGTTACCTGTTCAGACCCTTCAGATGATTCAGTGACGTCGATGGTTGCCGTATCCTGGTTATTGGTGGCATTTATATCAGGCAGATTACTTGAGATGGTTGCCGTGAACTGCGCTGTTCCAGTTGCAATGGCCCTCTGGTGTACAACGAGTTTATAGACTGCACCGGCTGGCAGGTTCCCTATAGTCCACTCACTGGTTGAAGGATTGTATGATGGGTCATTGTAGATCCATGTGACCCCATTGTCCCAGGATACCTCATGTTCAAGGTATTCAAAGGGATAATTGCTGCTTCTTGTGATGGTTACCTTCACTCCAGTTGCAGTTGATGGTAAATTGTTTGTGACTGCCACTCCCTCAAAGATCTCATATCCAACAGAGGCACTGTTTATAATGTTTTCATCAAGATCAAGGTATTCTGCATCCACTGCAAGATCTGATGCGATCTGTACATTGTCCTCTGTTTCCTGGGCACTCACAGTCCCCACTGCCATGAAGAGCAGGGCAAGGACAAAAAATCTGTGCATTCTCACCCCCCTCAGTTCAGCATCGAAAAGAAAAAATTCGACACTTTATTGAGTTTATGTTTTCACCGGTGATAAATGTTCTGAAAAGTGGTAGGTCTTGATTGATGATCATTAAGAACTCATGAAAAATTAACTGTTGCATTCATGAAATAAATCCAGTGGGCCGGACGAGATTCGAACTCGTGACCACCTCGGTGTGAGCGAGGTATCATACCCCTAGACCACCGGCCCCCACCAGGATCCTTCAATAATCAGATGGGCCGGACGAGATTCGAACTCGTGACCACCTCGTTGTAAGCGAGGTATCATACCCCTAGACCACCGGCCCTCAGTGTGACTTTAAAATTTTACCCTATATAAACTTTTCCGGTTATGGGGGCAATATATAAACGTTGGAGTATAACTAAGGTAGTGTAATATCATTCTGAGGTTATTCTCATGTCATGTGAAGCCAGTGGAAAGATATGGTTCAATGGTGAAATGGTCGATTGGGAAGACGCCACTATACATGTACTTTCACATGTTGTGCATTATGGATCCTCAGTATTTGAGGGAATAAGGTGCTACAGGAACAGAAAAGGATCCGCCATTTTCCGTTTGCGGGAACATGTAAAGAGGCTCTTTGATTCTGCAAAGATATACAGGATGGAGATCCCCTACACACAGGAGCAGATATGCCAGGCAATAATTGAGACCGTCAGGGAGAATGGCCTCGATGAGTGCTACATAAGGCCAGTTGTCTACAGGGGATATGGAGAGATGGGCGTTAACCCGGTTAACTGCCCTGTCGAGGTTGCCATAGCTGCCTGGGAATGGGGGGCCTACCTGGGGGCAGAGGCCCTTAAGGTGGGTGTTGACGTCGGTGTTTCAACCTGGCGGAGGATGGCCCCAAACACCATGCCAAACCTTGCAAAGGCCGGTGGAAACTATCTGAACTCCCAGCTAGCCAAGATGGAGGCTGTTAGACATGGCTATGACGAGGCAATAATGCTGGACTACCATGGCTATGTCAGTGAGGGCAGCGGAGAGAACATATTCATCGTAACCGACGGTGAACTTCAGACCCCACCTGTATCTTCATCCCTCCTTAAGGGGATAACAAGGGATTCTGTGATGAAGATAGCCAGGGCCGAGGGTGTCCCTGTACGTGAAGAACCTATTACAAGGGAGATGCTTTACCTTGCAGATGAAATCTTCTTCACAGGTACAGCCGCAGAGATAACCCCTGTGAGGTCCGTTGATGGTATAGAGATAGGTTCAGGTCGAAGGGGACCTGTGACAGAGATGCTGCAGAATGAGTTCTTCAGGATAATCAGGGCCGAATCAGAGGACAGCTTCGGCTGGTTAACCTACCTCTAAACTTTCAATTATAAGTGAAAACTTGGAAGTTATAAGTTAAAAGTTATAAGTGATTTCCATGGATGTTCTTCAGGCAATAATAATTGGAACTGTTCAGGGGCTCACAGAGTTCCTACCAATAAGCAGCTCAGGCCACCTTGTCCTGCTACCCCAAATGATGGGTGTTAAATCCAGCCTTGCATTTGACACCCTACTCCATGTGGGAACCCTGGTGGCTGTTGTCACCTACTTCTGGGGTGACATAGTCCACATGATAAGGTCATTCATCTCAAGTCTTAGAGACATTCCTGGAGGCAATTTCAGGAATGGGATGGAAGAGGACCCATTTAAGAGGCTGGCCTGGATGGTTATCATAGGTACCATCCCAGCCGCCCTTGCCGGTGTCTTATTCAAGGACTTCTTTGAATCCCTCTTCAGCAGCATAGCGGCTGTTGGATTTTTTCTCATAGTTACAGGTCTTCTCCTGTGGGGTTCGGAAAGGATCAGCGCAAGGATAAGGGAAAAACTTTCTGTTGAAAAACTGGGTGTCAGGGATTCCCTCATAATAGGGGGTGCCCAAGCACTGGCAATAGCCCCCGGCATATCCCGTTCCGGTGCAACCATATCTGCAGGTCTCTTCCTTGGATTTGAAAGGGAGCTTGCAGCAAGGTACAGTTTCCTTCTATCCATACCCGCCATACTGGGGGCTGCACTCATCCAGGTCAAGGATATCAGTGCAGGTATGGACCTCCTGGGTGCCAGTATGATCGCGGGTTTCGTGGCATCCGCTGTATCAGGTTACATTGCAATAAAGTTCCTGTTGAAGCTCATAAGGGAAAGGGACCTCTATATTTTTGCCTACTACTGCTTTGCACTGGGTCTTCTGGTCCTCGGCGTGTCACTCCTCTGATTAGCTCACATCTTCATTTTTTCCTGTAAAATCACAGACACCCCAATTCAGTTCCACATGTACATTAAAGTCACAGCTACCTGATACCCCCACTGGCTCTGCAGCTGCAACAGAATCTAGTTTAACATGTACATTAAAGTCACAGCTGCCCCAAGCCTTAGGGCACTCGCCAGAATCCAGAACACGTAATAGTCACAGCAGTACTCCCGTCCAGGTTTCAGTTACTTAAAGTCACAGCTCCACAGCGGCAACATGGCTGTGGAAATAGGTCCATGAAACCCGTCTCTCTGTGAATATATAGACCCACCAGGTGCTCCAGAAAACCTCGATAATGGCCGCCATTGCGAATATGATAGCTACCAGTACTATCAGAAACAGGAGCCTTTCCTTTATCGCACTCATCATTGGTTCTGCCGATCCTCTTGAAATAGACTCCAGAACCGAACCAATAAAAACCCTGGCGGCCTGCAGTGAGAATAGACATCCCATAACCTCAAGGTGGAGGTGCACCGTACCTGCATAGATCAGAAACCCCCTGAATCCCCACATGGATATGAGATTATGGAGTAGCGCCCCGGATAAAATAATTACCTTCAAAACCTGAATGGTGGTTGCCAGTGTGAATATGAAAACCAGTACCTGGGTGATATTTGATATGAATATCCAGAAAGCCGTTGCGCCCAGATAGTCAATGAACTGCTCCCTGAAGCCAGGAAAGGATGAAAAATGGACCACCATATTCCCGTTGAGAAACCCATATGGTGGTGGCATGCCAGAAGCGTCCAGCAAAAAACCTGAAATATAAAGGAGCATTGCTACCATGAGGATAGCTGGGCCCGGTATCATGCCATCCAGACCCTTCCATCTCATGGCCAGCAGAATATCACCTCCTTAATCAGAGTATTGTATTGCAGAGCTCCTCAACCCTCTTCCTTATGCTCTCAACAGATATTCCGTGAAGAAGTGCCAGGAGCATTGCACCCCCTGCACCCACACCCTCCTTTACCGAACCGTTGAGGTACTCGTGAAGACCCCTGTGGGATGCCCTCTCAAAGCCGGGGTCAACTGCGTAGATGTCAATTTCAGCTATCTGTTCAGCGATCCTGTTTATATCTGAGGTTTCATCCTCTGCAACGAATATGGTTGTTGCAATTGCTGTGTCTGAAAAGTCAAATTCAGGATCAATCGCCTTCATTAGGGCGCACACCGCGGTCATCTGGGTTCCCCCTGCAAGTGTCACAGGGACACTGCTTCCCATGCACATACCTGCAACGGCGGGTATCATTGGGTCACCGACTGCAGCAACGGCCCCGAATGGATCTTCACGGCAATCACCCTTCTTAAGTCCCGCATTCCTGAGGCCCTCCATTACAACATCCCTCTTGAGATTGTGGGGATTTTCAGGGAGACTTGCGCTGACCCTGAAATCAGCGTCGTAACCAAGGGCCGTCAGGACCCCCAGTGCGGTTGTTGTACCGGCCGGTGTGCTTTCGCCAACCACAAGGTGCTCTGTAAGTTCCGAGAGCGTCCTCCCAACCATGAATCCCCTCTCATATATTTTTTCAGGGTTATCCACTGCCTTTCCTGTTCTTATATCCCTTCCATGCGCTGAATTGATGTTTATATAGGGCACGTCGGGTTTCACCGAGGCCCCTGCATCCGCAACCATGAAGGGTACCTCAGCCAGTTCAAGGGAGGCCTTCGTTATAACAGCGGGTGTGGGTGCAGATTCACCCTCCACAATTGTCTGGGGTATCTCAGGAAGACACCTTGGGGCGTCATGTACTATTAGTTCAACATCAGCCGCGGGTGTGTATTCAGTCAGGTCTGGCCCGGCCCCGGCCCCTGTTATTCCCGGAATCCTTGATGTCTCGGTTGTTGCAACTGCACATATGAAGAGGGATTCCCTGTCAAGAACCCCCTCCAGGTGGTCGCCTGATCCATAAATCCTAAGTCCATCAAACATTTCCATTCACCTTTTCACCGATACTAGTTATAACCGTGAATAAATAAAGTAGTTACAGTTCTGGTGGACCTTACGCACCTTAACCGGTGGTGATCAATAAAATGTTGTGTCTCGGTATAGAGGGAACCGCAGAGAAGACAGGTGTTGGTATCGTTGACGACAGTGGAAGGGTGCTCTCGCTCAGGGGCAGGCCACTCATACCTGAAAGGGGAGGCATACATCCCAGGGAGGCCGCTGAACACCACGCCCGGTGGATACCTGTGCTTGTGGAGGAAGCGCTGGAGGATGCCGGGGTGAATATGGATGAAATAGGACTCATATCATTCTCCAGGGGGCCTGGTCTGGGGCCGGCCCTCAGGACAGTTGCAACAGCCGCAAGGACACTGGCAATTTCACTTAAAATACCAATAGTGGGTGTGAATCACTGTATAGGCCATATAGAGATAGGTAGACTCACAACAGGTGCATCAGACCCTCTTTCACTCTATGTAAGCGGCGGGAATACCCAGGTCATCGCCTTCAACCAGGGCAGGTACAGGGTGTTCGGTGAAACCCTTGATATCGCTGTGGGAAACATGCTGGACCAGTTCGCAAGAGAGTCCGGCCTCGGCCACCCCGGGGGTCCCATCATCGAGGGACTTGCATCCGAGGCATCAGAATACGTAGAGCTTCCCTACAGTGTCAAGGGGATGGACATCTCATTCTCAGGGCTTTTAACGGCGGCCATCAGGAAACTGGAGGCCGGTGAAAAACTTGAAAACCTCGCCTACAGTCTGCAGGAGACAGCCTTCTCAATGCTCGTTGAGATCAGTGAGCGTGCTCTTGCCTACACAGAAAAGGGTGAGGTCCTCCTCTGCGGGGGTGTTGCAGTCAACAGAAGGCTCCGTGAAATGATGGAGACCATGTGCAGGGAGCACGGTGTGGACTTCCATATGCCACCCCCTGAATACTGCGGGGACAACGGGGCCATGATAGCCTGGCTGGGACATCTTGTCCACAAACATCAGGGTCCCCAGAGGATAGAGGAAACATCTGTTTTGCAGCGCTACAGGACGGATGAGGTGGATGTCCCCTGGATGCGTGAGTCAGAACATGTGGTCCGACTTCAGGGAAACCTCAGGGCAAGGGGGGCCGAAGCCAATATTTACAGCGGTGAGTGGATGGGAAGGCCATGTATTGTTAAGGAAAGAATATCAAAGGGCTACAGGATCCCTGAAATCGACCATAAACTCAGATCAGCCAGGACAAGGAGGGAGGCCCGCCTCATCAACCAGGCAAAGAGCGCCGGTGTACGCACACCCATACTCTTTGACGTGGATACAGAAAAGGGAACCATCATCATGGAGGAGATTGAGGGTATAAGGTTCAGGGACGCTGTTGAAAATAAGGAATTCTGTTCAAGAATCGGTGAAGCCGCTGGGAAACTTCACCGTGCAGGTATAATACATGGAGACCTCACAGGGTCCAACATAATCCTCAGGGGGGATGAGGTGGTCCTCATAGACTTTGGCCTAGGCATGTTCTCGGATGAAATTGAGGACAGGGGGGTGGATCTCCTTGTATTGAAAAAATCCCTGAAGAGCACACACTACCAGGTTGCATCAGACTGTTTCAGGAGCGTGCTTGAGGGCTACAGGAGGTTCGCGGACGCTGATATCTCATCAAAGATAGAAGAAATAGAGGCAAGGGGTAGATACACAACAAGGGAGAGGGATGGGTGAATTTTATAAAAATAAGAGAAAAACCTGAAGGTGATCACATTGAAGGTAACATTTATAACAGGCAATAAACACAAACTATCTGAGGCAGAAAAGATCCTCCATGATACTGGAATAGAGCTTGAGCATGCTGATCTGGGCTACCCTGAACTTCAGGGAACACTTGAAGAGGTTGCCCGGTACGGTGCAGAGCATGCAGCCAGGATCATGGACGGTCCTGTTATTGTAGAGGATGCAGGACTATTTATAAGGGCCCTCAAATGGTTTCCAGGGCCATATTCCGCCTATGTACAGGATACCATTGGAAACAAGGGTATCTTAAAGCTCATGGAAAATGTTGAAGACCGCTACGCTGAGTTCAGGTCGGCTGTTGGGTTCTGCACCCCCAACTCCGAACCCGAGGTTTTTCTGGGCGTAGTGAAAGGACGTATAGGTACTGAGGAGCGTGGAACCAGGGGATTCGCATTTGACCCCCTGTTTTATCCTGAAGGTATGGATAGGAGCTTTGGAGAACTCAGTACCCCTGAGAAGAACAGGTTTTCACACAGGAGCAGGGCCCTTAAGAAATTTGCAGAATGGTATATTGAAAATTATGAGGTGATTTGATGGCTATAAAACCTGAATGGGTTGAATACTCAAACGAAGAAATTGAGGATCTTATAGTAAAGTTATACAGGGAGGGTAACTCCACAAGCAGAATAGGAATCATACTGAGGGACCAGCACGGCATACCAAGCGTTAAGGCCGTGACCGGACTCAAAATAACCCAGATACTGGAAAAACATGGTATGAAGCCTGAATACCCAGAGGATCTCATGAACCTCATAAGAAAGGCTGTCAACATAAGGGACCACCTCAAGGAGCACCCCAAGGACCTCCACACAAGAAGGGGTCTGCAGATTGTTGAATCAAAGATAAGGCGCCTTGTGAAGTACTATGTGAGGGAAGGTGTCCTGCCTGAAGGATGGAGATATGACCCACAGAAAGCAGCCCTACTCGTTAAGTAAACTCCCCGATTCAATTTTAAAGAGGGGATCAGAGGCCTCAAAACTCCTGGAGGAGCACCTGGAGAAGGGGAGCATAATCAGGGTCATATCCCACAATGATGCCGACGGTCTGTCGGCTGCAGGAGTTGTTGCGCGGGCCATTTCATCAAGAAATGGTCAGTTCCACATCTCCATCCTTTCAAGACTCAGGAAGGAGTTCATAAAAAAGCTTGGAAGGGAGAAGTACTCCCTCTTCTTTTTCTGTGACATGGGAAGCGCATACATTGATGAGATATCAAGGCTGAAGGGTGATATCATAGTGGCCGACCATCATCAGCCCTCTGAATTCGAGGCCGATTCAAATGTTGTACACGTGAACCCCCACCTGCATGGCCTTGACGGAAGCAGGGACCTCAGCGCCTCTGGAGCAGCCTACCTGGCAACCAGGAACATCAGCAGAAATACAGGACATCTGGCTCTGGTTGGAGCTCTGGGTGATATGCAGTGCAATGGTGGATTCACAGGTGCAAACCGTTTCATAATGGATGAGGCGATTGAAACAGGTGTCCTGCAGGTTCACAGCGACCTCAAACTGGCATCACGATACACCGAGCCTCTTTACCGTTCCATTGCATACACGTTCAATCCTCCCCTCCCTGGATTAACAGGTGACATAGACGCTTCAAGAGGTTTTCTTGAACGTCTAGGTGTCTCCTATGGAATAAAATACGCTGATATCTCACCTGAGGAGAGAGACATCCTCAGAGATGAACTATCAAGTATAAACCCTGATATATTCGGTGAGGTTTTCACTTCAAGGGAGCTTCAGCCAGCAGTTGGCGACCTGTCTGATTTTGCAGGGATTCTTGATGCCTGTGGAAAGAACCGTAAATACGGTATTGGAATAGGTCTCTGCCTCGGTGAGGGTGAAGGTGCCCTTGAAGTGGGCCTTGAACTCCAGAAAAACTACCGTGAAGAGCTCATAAGGGGCCTTGCATGGATCAGGAGGGAGGGCTCAACTGTAATGGAGAATATACAGTACATTTACAGTGAAGAAAAGGTTTTTAAGGGAATTATGGGGACCATAGCAAGCATATCGCTCTCCCTGAAACTGCTGGACCCTAATATTCCACTCCTTGGTCTTTCAAGGATGGACCAGCATGTGAAGGTATCTGCAAGGACCACCAGAGCGGCTGTTGAGAGGGGTGTTAACCTGGGGGCTGCCCTCAGGGATGCAGCATCCAGTTTTGGTGGTACAGGTGGTGGGCATGACATAGCAGCAGGTGCCATGGTACCTTACAGGGATATGGAGAGTTTTCTGCAGCTGGTGGATGAAATAACCGGTTCACAGCTTAAATCATGAGTGCTACCTTGGTGTTGGTTATGTACCTTGATGGAATCGAAGAGAAGATGTATGATGGCGAATTAGGTGAAACCATCCAGAAGAGTATGGAGATACTGGTGGCCCTGGGGGACATCTACGGGGCTGAGAGGATGGTTGAAATATCATCCGCCCAGATCTCAGGTGTATCCTACAAGACCATAGGGGACGCCGGCCTTGAATACCTGGAGGACCTGAGTGAGGGTGGTGCCAGGGTCAGGGTCCAGAGTACACTAAACCCTGCCGGTATGGACCTGGAGAGATGGAGGGAGATGGGTTTTCGAGAGGAATTTGCCAGTAGACAGCTTAGAATAGTGGAAGCCTACTCATCAATGGATGTTATGAACACCTGCACCTGTACACCATATCTTATAGGGAATGTGCCTCTCAAGGGGTCCCATATTGCATGGTCAGAGTCATCTGCGGTTTCCTATGCAAACTCGGTTCTTGGTGCCAGGACAAACAGGGAGGGCGGTCCGGGGGCCCTTGCAGCTGCAATATGCGGAAGGACACCTGAATACGGTTACCACCTTGATGAAAACAGGAAGGCCACCCTCCTGGTTGAGGTGGAGTGTGACCTCTCAGGTGCAGACTACGGTGCCCTCGGTTACATTACAGGTCGAATTGCAGGGGAGGGTGTCCCGTACTTTAAACTAAGGGGTTTACCAGCGCCCGAGGATCTAAAGGCCCTTGGAGCTGCCATGGCGTCATCAGGTGCGGTTGCACTCTACCATGTTGATGACATAACACCTGAGTACCAGGATGCTTCCGTGGAGGATGTGGATGATAGGATCAGGGTGGATGCCGGTGATATATCAGAGGCCCGTGAGGAACTTTCCACAACCTCTGATAGTCCTGATTTAATCTGCCTTGGATGCCCCCACTGCTCCCTTGATGAGATAAGAAGGATAGCATCCTTTGTGGGTAAGAAGGGCGCTGATTGTGATCTCTGGGTGTGCACATCTGCAGCCATAAAAAGTGCCGCGGACCGTATGGGCTACACAGATGTGATAGAGGATGCCGGTGGGATGGTTGTATCCGACACCTGCATGGTTGTGGCTCCTGTGGAGGAACTGGGCTATGAGGTCCTTGGTGTTGACTCTGCAAAGGCAGCCAACTATGTCCCGGGTATGTGCGGCCTTGATGTAGTCTATGATGACTGGATGAATCTCCTTAAATTGTAACTGTCTGGAACAATCAAGGACCCGGCACTCTAACCCTTTATTTTTCTGATGGCACTTCCAAGCTGAAGCCCGATGGATGAGATATTTTCAAGGCTTATTCTGTTATAGGGCTTCACACTGTAACTTGCAAGGTTCAGTATCCCGATTATTTTTCCTGAAAACCTGATTGGGATCATTAAAATTGTCCTTATATTATTTTTACGTATTGAATCGTGGATCATGCGGTATTCAGGGGATTCTGCGGTTATATATATTACCCGCTCATCCTCAATTGATCTGCTGAAAAGGTCCGTGAATACACCTGCCATGCACATCCGGCTGAGGGTCTCAGGCAGGTTCTTCTGGACCCTGAGTTTGAGTTCCTTCTCCTCTTCCATGAGGTAGATGCATCCCATTTCGAATTCAAGGGTATCTATAACCGCTTCAACTGATTTTTCAAGTATTCTGCTCTCTTCCTCATCGCTGTTTATAATCTCAGAGACCTTATTCATTGCCAGGAGTGTTCTTATAAACTCCTCGTTCTCTCTTCTGAGCCTTTCAATTTCAATGTACTCTGAGACCTCATCGGCAAACATTTCCACGATTTCAAGTGCCCTGGAGGATATGGACTCATCGGGTACCTCAAGTATAATGGCCCCCCTTGCCCTTTCCTCTGTTATGAGGGGAACAGATAACATGAGGCCCTTATCCGAGCTCCATGAGACTGTTTCAAGTGTTTCGATACTTCTGTATATGAAATAATCAAATTCTTCAAGTTTAATTGTTGATGGGTGGTCATAGACCCTGTTTAAACCTGATGCATCTCTCAGGACCACTGAGATCTGCTTGACATTCAGAACTCCTCCAAGTTCCTCCCTTGCAGACTCAAGAAAGTCCTCCAGACTATCGGATGATGTCCTGAGCCTTGTGATTGTTAGTAGGACTTCAAGTTCATTCTTTGAAAATGATGAGCTTGCCATGTCCTTTGCGATGATCACCCAGAAGTTATTTACAGGGCTTATGAAGAGACTGTAGGTTCTCCTTATACCATCCCTTCCCTTGAGGTCCGTCTGTATTTTACCAGGGGCATGCATTTTGCTTTCAAGAAGTATTATACTTTCCCTGTCCATTATATCCTCAAGGTTTCTGGCTCCAGGAAACATTCTCCTGAATGATTCATTGGCGACAACTATGTCAAGGAGTGTGTTTACAGTGAAAACCAGTTTATCAGGATCATCTATTTTTCTTTCAAGTTTTAGTAGCCTTAGAAGTGTCTGGTGAATCTCTGATGCATTCTTTATTATCTCTGAGTCCCTTGAGGTTTCATCCCTGTATTCTACTGTCTTAACATCTGCATCCTTTGATGGCATCCAGAGTTTACTTCTGCCTACCATTTTATAGGTCACAAGCCCCTTTGCCTCCAGGATGTGGAGGTATTTGAGTACGGTTGCCCTGCTGCGGTTTATTCCCCTGGTTATCTTATCCAGTATGCACTCCTCTAGCGGGTTAGATTCAAGGTAGGACATTATCAGCTTCTCTGTTTCAGAAAGGTTCTCCAAGATCTCACCCCATTTACCTATGGTATAACCATGAATTATAACTTTATAGAAAAATTTAAATATAAGTTTTTTATACTTTATTGTATAGTTATACTATAATGTCGAGGTGGTTGTATGGATTACAAAAAAATCGCGGGTGAACTCAAGGAACTCCTGCAGATGGAGGGCAGCCCCGTGGCTGTCAAACTTGTTAAGGCAGATGAAGAAACATCAGGTCCCAGACTTGAAAAAAGGAGGCACTGCGAGTTCATACAGGAGGCCAGATTGAAGGGGATGAAGGGCCATGCGACAGCAGAGGAACACCTCTGTAAGGGTGGCGCCGCTGCCATGGGCCTCTGCAGCCTTCCAGCGCCTCTTGCAGATGGGAGCATGTACCACAAACTCGGGAACTACAGCACCCCTGAAGCGGCCCATGAAACCGTGAAGGCGGTGCCAATGCTAGATGAGGAATATTATGCCTCAGAGTACGCTCCACTTGAGGATGCTGACTTTGAACCCGACGTGGTTGTGCTGATACTCAAACCTGCCCAGGCACTGAGACTCAGCCAGGCATACCTCCATGAGAGGGGTGGCAGAATCACAGGGGACTACTCAGGTATACAGTCACTCTGTGCAGATGCAGTTGCTGCGGTCATCCAGAGGGGCCTTCCAAACATTACAATGGGATGCAACGGGTCAAGAAAATATGCCGGAATAAAGCCAGAGGAACTCGCAGTTGGAGTCCCTGCAGAGGAACTTGAGAAAATAGTGGATACCCTGAGGAAATTCAGGGAGAAATGGGGGTAACCATGAGGATCAACCTCAGAGGAGTAAACAGGTACGCTGCAGCCATAATCACAGACAACATCCTGAAGAATGGCCAGGAAAACATCCAGCTGATACTCAGGGAGAACTATGAAGAGATTCAGAAGGTTGCAGCCAGGTACGGAATGAATTATTCTGCTAAAAAGGGACCTGATGGTGTGGTGGTTTATATTTCACGTGGAGAGATTGAAGAGGTGGACGTCACCGGTGAAACCTGTCCTGGACCCCTTATAATCGTAGGCGAAAAACTATCATCAATGAAACCGGGGATGAGGATAAAAATAAAGTCCGGAAGTGAGGACGTTATCGATGACCTTGCGGTTTCAGCCCCTGAAATGAACGCCAGGGTCATAGAAAAATCAAAAACCCACCTTATACTTGAAAAAATAGAAAAAACTGGGAAAAAGGAATTCACAGGAAGGGACAGGGTCCTGGTTGTTCAGAGCAATGGAACAGGTAATGCGGAGAGGGCCTACGCCACATTCATATTCTCAAAGGCCGCCCTGAGCATGGGTAAGGACGTCACTGTGTTCCTTCTGATGGATGGTGTGAGCCTTGCCAGGAGGGGCGCAGCAGCAAAGGTTAAACACCCGGCCTTCCCTGCCCTCAATGAACTCATGGAGGAGGTAATTGGAATGGGTGCTAAAGTCTATGTCTGCGAGATGAGCGCCCAGTTCAGGGGGCTCACAGAAGATAAAATAACAGAAGGATGTAAAATCGCTGGGGCCGCAACGTTCATAACACTCCTCAGCGACCCCAGGTACGCCGTAGTGAACTTCTAGAGGTGATAGGATGTATCAGGTTATTGTGCTTGCTCTGCTACTTGCAGGGATCCCCTCAGGTTTCATAACATTCCGTATAATGGGGATGAGGATGGCACCCCACTTCGGGGTCCTCATCCTTGCGATCATTGCAACAGGACTGAATCTTGTGACGGGTGGTGGAAATTTCATTTATCCTGCTGTGGCCCTCCAGCTCCTGGCGGGTATATCAGCCTACACCCAGTTTTTCCCGGTACTCAGGGATAACTTCCAGGCCGCTCCCCTATACGCATGTCACCTCAGCACCATGACCACAGCGGCGGTGCTTGCAGCCGCATCACTCCTTGCATAACTTTAAGTCCCCTAATTTCTATTTTTTTATTCCCCATGTGGGTACCAGAAATTTAATTCTACTTTACATCTCGCTCCAGCATATTCATTAACACCCGATGCCATGATTAAATCATTAAATAAATTGATCACCAGATAGAAGACCATGGCAAGGTACATAGAGCACCCACTGATAAAACCGGGGACAGTCGAGGCGAGGACCTACCAGCAGTTACTGGCAGCAGACGTCCTAAAGAAGGGTAACTCAATGATAGTGGCTCCCACGGCCCTTGGAAAAACCATTGTTGCCGTTCTGGTGGCTGCAGAGAGGCTGCAGAAATACAGGGGGTCCAGGGTGCTCATTTTATCACCCAGCAAACCGCTGGCCATACAGCATGAGGAGAGCTTCCGGGAGTTCCTCCTCGCACCATGCACGTCACTCACAGGGAGTATAAACCCTGAGGAAAGGGTGAGGCGCTGGAATGAGTCCAGGGTCATATCTGCAACACCCCAGACAATAGAATCAGACATCCTCGCCGGGAGGTACGACCTCAGCGACGTTTCACTCCTGGTATTTGATGAGTGCCACCGTGCCGTTGGTTCCTACTCCTACGTCTTCCTTGCATCCACTTATATGCAGACCGCGAAAAACCCCCTTATACTTGGATTGACAGCCTCCCCGGGTGCAGATGAGGACAAAATAAAAACCGTTTGCAGTAACCTATTCCTCAACGAGGTGGTTGTGAAAACAGAAAAGGATCCGGATGTCAGACCCTACCTCAAGCCCATCAGGATAGAATGGGTCAGGGTCAAGATGAAGCCTGAACTTGAGGAGATAAGGGAACTCCTTAAGAAGGTTTTAAAGACGCGGCTGAAGATGCTCAAGAACCTTGGAGTTATAGAGACTGTGAGTGTGGGTAAAAGGGACCTCCTGAAGGCCAGGGGCAGTGTTCAGAACAAAATCGCCCGCTCATCAAATCCGCCAAAATCATGCTACAGGGCCATATCACTCATAGCAGCCTCAATAAATGTTGAACACGCCCTTGAACTCCTTGAAACCCAGGGGATCCATCCGCTCCTCAGATACCTCACCCGACTTAAAAAGAAGAACACAAGGGCTGCCAGAAGCCTCATTATGGACCCTGACTTCACAAGGGCCATGTACCTCACCAGGAAGGCCTCTGTTTCAGGGGTTGAACACCCAAAACTTGACAGGCTCATTGAAATACTCAGAAAGGAACTTGAAGGGGGAGACTTAAAAGTAATAGTTTTCACCCAGTTCCGTGACACCCTTGAAGAGATATACCAGCGCTGTGTACGTGAGGGTATAAACGCCGTTAAATTTTATGGTCAGAACAGTAGAAGCGGCGAAAAGGGCCTCACACAGAAACAGCAAAGGGATATAATCAAGTCATTCAGGATGGGAAACCACGATGTTCTCATATCAACCAGTGTTGCAGAGGAGGGAATAGATATACCCTCAGTTGACCTCGTGGTCATGTACGAGCCTGTCCCATCAGAGATAAGGATGATACAGAGAAGGGGGAGGACCGGAAGAAAAAGATCGGGGAGAATGGTGGTCCTCATGACTGAGAAAACCCGGGACGAGGCCTACTATTACTCAAGTATCAGAAAGGAAAAAACCATGAAGGAAAACCTCAGGGGGGGTTCCATGAAAATTGAAGTAACACCCGTTGGGTTTCCTGAAACTGATGGTGAAAGGCCATTCATTTACGTGGATTCACGGGAGGTTAACTCAAGGGTCCTAAGGGAGCTCAGGAAGATTGGGGTGGACTTTGAACTCAGGACGCTCTCTGTGGGTGATTATCAGGTCAGCGATGACACTGTTATCGAAAGAAAAACCACCCAGGATTTCCTGGGGTCAATTATGGATAATAGACTTTACCGGCAGGCCAGGGAGATGGTGGAAAACTTCAAGCGCCCAGTGATGATAATAGAGGGTGATGACCTCTACTCGGGCTTCATGAACCCCGACGCTGTGAGGGGTGCCCTTGCATCAGTTGCAGTGGACTTTGGAATACCCATAATCCCCACAAGGTCCCCTGCAGATACGGCTGCAATGATAAGGAGGATAGCCCTGAGGGAACAGAGGGAGGGAAAACCTGACATGCGTATCAGGACAGATAAGAAACCCCTCACCCTCCAGGAAAAGCAGCTCTTCATCGTGGAATCACTTCCATACATTGGATCCAAGTATGCCAGAAGGCTCCTTGAAAGTTTCGGTTCGGTTGAAGCGGTTATGAACGCATCAGAGAAGGAGCTCATGGAAGTGGAGGGAATCGGTAAAAGGATAGCATCCGAGATCAGAAAGGTTATTGAAGCAGAATTCAGGGATTCAGAAAAAAATTAGAGGGTGATCAATTGCGTATACTCATGGATGAAAGGGGTAAAAAGTACCTCCTGAAGGAAGGAGAGGACTTTCAGACTGACATGGGGATCATCCAGGCACGGATGATAGAGGAGGCCAGACCAGGGGATGTGCTCAGAACCCACCTTGGAAGGGAGGTTTATGTCCTTAAACCCAGCCTCTCAGATTACCTTGAACTCATGGAGAGGAGGTGCTCCATACTCCTTCCCAAGGATATAGGGATGATCTGTGCATACACAGGGATAGTTAAGGGTTCAAGGGTTGTTGATGCGGGGACCGGTGCAGGTACAGTTGCAATGTACCTGGCAAATATTGTGGGCGAATCAGGGCACGTTACAACCTATGAGATACGGGAGGACTTTGCAGAGGTTGCAGAAAGGAATATCAGAGAATTTGGATTTAAGAATATTGAGGTCAAAAACAGGGACATAAAGGAGGGTATAGATGAGCATGACCTTGACCTCGTCTTCCTGGATCTCCCGGGGCCCTGGGAGCTGATGGAGGATCTGCATGAATCCCTTATTAGAGGTGGATGGGCTGTTTTCTACAACCCCTACATTGAACAAGTTAAAATTCTGCACAAAGTTGGTTCGAAGCTGGGATTTGCAGATATGAGGACATCCGAGATAATTGAACGTGAAATTGAGGTCAGGAAGCAGGGTACACGCCCCAGGACCAAAATGGTCGGACACACAGGATACCTCACATTCATGAGAAAGGTGTAGAGGGATTTGATGTTCGAAAATGTTATCTCAATAAAAGACTTTGAGAAGGACGATATAGAGTTCATTCTGAGAGAAGCGGAAAAGATGGAGCCAGTTGCCTCTGGAAAAAGGTCATCTGACATTCTTAAAGGAAAGATACTTGGAATGATGTTCTATGAGCCATCAACAAGGACACGCCTTTCATTTGAAACTGCAATGAAAAGGCTGGGTGGCAGTGTGGTTGGATTTGCAGATACAGGGGCTACATCCGCTGCTAAGGGTGAAAGTCTGACTGATACGGCAATGATGCTTGCAGGCTACTCCGATGCAATTGTTATAAGACACAACCTTGATGGAGCTGCCCGTTACATATCAGATCTGGTGGATGTTCCAGTTATCAATGCAGGTGATGGGGCAGGTCAGCACCCCACACAGACCCTCCTTGACCTCTACACAATCAAGAGATTCTTTGGTAGAATAGAATCCCTCAATGTTGCACTTGTGGGGGACCTGAAATATGGCCGGACAGTGCATTCACTGGCCTATGCACTTGCTGTTTTTGGGGTTAGAATGAGTTTTGTATCACCTCCTGAGCTCAGAATGCCTGACAGTGTCATACATGACCTTGAAGGTAGTGGTGTCGAGGTTACAGAGACTGATAGACTTGATGATGTTATAGATGATGTGGACGTCCTCTATGTTACAAGAATACAGAAGGAGCGCTTTCCAGACCCAGAGGAATATTCAAGGATCAGAGGGGCCTATCATATAGACAGGGACATGGTCGCCGGTAGGGACCTCATCGTCATGCACCCACTTCCAAGGATAGATGAGATATCCCCCGAGGTTGATTCTCTTCCACAGGCAATGTATTTCAGGCAAGCATTCTACGGTGTGCCTGTGAGAATGGCTCTTCTCAAGATGCTCATAAGAGAAAGATTAGACTCCCCAGAGTGAATCCTCCAGAAGGGAAGTTTCACATTGAAGATCTATAATGTTTGTGCGTCCCTTTCCCCTTCCCCTTGAAACTGTGTTGGTTGATATAAGTCCAAGCATTTCAAGTTCATTTATAAAGTCAAATATTCTTCTGTACGAAACTGAATCACCCTTTGATATCTCCTTGTAGACCTCATAGAGCCTTCCTGAGGTTATCTCCTCCTTTCTTTTTGTGAGGTAGAGTATTGCCTCAAGGACCCTCTGCTGCTGGCTGGGTAGTGTCAGTATTATGTCTGTGATTTTGTTGTGTTCTATGTAATCCTTGGCTTCCCTTACAAAGTCCCCCTTTACCACATCTGAATCTCTTTCATCTGCAATTTCACCTGCTGTCCTGAGAAGATCAAGGGCATACCTTGCGTCACCCTCCTCCTTGGCTGCAAGTGCTGCACAGAGGGGTATTACATCGTCATCAAGTGCACCCTCCTTGAAGGACAGCTTGGATCTTTCCTCGAGTATATCAACAAGCTGCTGGGCGCCGTAGGGTGGGAAGACTATCTCCCTGTCCCTCAGACTGCTCCTCACGCGTGGTTTTATGAACTTTTTAAATTCAACGTAGTTACTTATGGATAGTATGGAGACGTTATCTGTCCTTGTGAGAGTGTAGAGCAGACCGTCACCATCGTTCCTTAGGAGTATGTCTATCTCGTCAAGGACAACAAGTAGTATCATGTCCTGGCCAAAGGCGTTTTTCTTGAACATGTTCCTGAATGTGTTGACTATCTCGGCCTTTGTCCAGCCACGGTAGGGGACATCGCGACCAAGCTGCTGGCAGAGCCTTGCTATGACCTGGTATTCTGTTGTGTAATCGGTGCAACGGATATATTCTGTCCTTATGTTAACATCACAGTCCCTTGAAGCCTCTTTAAGCTGTTTCATGGCAAATTTAGCGACTGCAGTTTTCCCTGTCCCTGTTTTTCCATATATTGTTATGTCCGGTGGTGTGACTCCATTCAGTGCTTCAACCCAGTACTTGGCTATTGAACGTATCTGTTCCTCTCTGTGAGGCAGCCTGTCAGGCAGAAACCTGTGGTCAAGATATTTTTTATCCTTAAAAACAGATTCTTTGTCCCCTATCTCATCAAAAATGTTCATAGTACCACTTCAAATAAAGTTTTAGAGAAAACTGCTACTTCAATTTATTTTAAAGGCCTCAAAACTGGAATGATATTTACTTCAGGTTTTTGAGGTTCCCTTTTAACACTGGCAGTGCCCCTTTAGATCACCCGATAAACATGGTGATAAGTTTCAAGTGTAAATTTTCTTATTCTAACTCTTAGATAAAAGTTTTTATTAATATCAATCCTTTTCATAATAATGGCGTGAGACATCCATTTCAAGTGTAAATTTCCCTTGCACCTTGCCTGAATGTGAATGGGGGACATAAGTTTCAAGTGTAACAGATTATTTTTCCTCCCTTCTCACAGAGGGAGACATCCATTTCAAGTGTAACGGTTCCTAAACTGCTGGGGTGTTGTGAGGGAGACATCCATTTCAAGTGTAAATGCAGGATTTGATTACTGCTATGTTGAGAATATGCATTCTGATATAAAAGAAGAGAATTTTTTGGGCGTATCTGGAAGGAACGTCCAATTTTACACTTGAAGTTAATGTCACCTTTTAATTTTAAAATTTAATATCGTAATAAAATTTTCACTTGAAATGTATCTCTCTCCCACGTGTCCATCAATATCAAGTGTAAATTACAGTTGAAATGCACCTCTCACTCATGCAAATAAATGTACTGGAATTAATTTACACTTGAAATAGATGTCCCACAAACCCAGAGTCATGATACAAAAAACAGATTTACAGTTGAAATCTATCTCTCAAAGTGTTAAGAGGAACCTCCTAGATGTTACAATGGAAATGAACCTCACACATACATGCTGTCGTGTTCAGGCTTATCCTCGCCAAAGCGTTCCTGTATCATCCACATGACATGAAGTTTAGCCCTGAAAACATTTTTTATACTTGAAATCAACCTGTCCTTTGAGAGGCCATCAGAGAATATCTCAGAGGTTACAAGATAGCTGTTCAGCACATTTTCTGGGTGATCAAGCTGAAAATCAACTCCAAACATGTTCAGGGTAAAACGAACCTTCCATATGAACTCGGTCCTTTTCTCCATACTGAGTGCACGTATTCCTGACTGGTGCTCGGGGCTAACACTGGTTGCACAGGCTATGAGGATCATGTCATTCTTTCCAGCAGGCTGAATGATATCAATGACATGATCCTCTGGATAATTTATTACATAATGGAACGAGGCGTTTTCGTCAGGGACTTCCATCCTCAGAAAACCCTCCTCCTCAAGCCATTTCTTTATCTTCTTCTCTGGCATGGTATCACACAACTAATTATATCCATCCATGAATATATAACATCATGAAATTATTACATGTCACTGGTATATAATGAATCGCAACAAAAAGGGAAAACATGAATGAAATCCCTGTCCTCTTACTTGCAGTTTCAATTGACATCATGATTGGAGAACCACCAACCATAATTCACCCTGTTGTACATATGGGTTCAATAATAGCATGGACAAAAAGAATACTCAGTAAAAAACGCATATCAGGAATAATAATGACTCTACTGGTTGTATCGATATTCACAGCACCAGCCATCCTCGTAGGCTACCTGAGTGACCCCCTCTACACTTTGATAGCTGCAGTACTCCTTTCAACTGTAATATCCATAAGGATGCTCTTTACATCTGCCTTGGATGTTGGAAAATCACTGGATAAGAACATTTGGGAGGCAAGGGAGAAACTTTCCTATCTGGTAAGCAGGGATACCACCACACTAACAGATGAACAGATACTCTCAGCAACTATTGAAACACTCACAGAGAACCTCACAGACTCTGTCACAGCGCCACTTTTTTACTTCATCTTATTTGGACTCCCAGGGGCGTTCCTATACAGGGTCGTTAATACACTTGATGCAATGGTGGGATACCTCGATGATGAAAACAGGGATCTGGGATGGTTTCCTGCAAGACTCGATGACATACTGAACTACATACCATCCAGACTCACGGGGCTTTTGATGGTTCTTGCAGCATTTTTTCTCTCCATGAACTGGGAAAATTCAATGAGGATACTCCTCAGGGACGCAAGGCGCACCCCCAGTCCCAATTCAGGATTTACGATGGCTGCAGCGGCTGGAGCACTATCTGTTCAGCTGGAAAAACCAGGAGTATATGTTCTAGGGGATCCCAGAGATCTACTTTCAGTTGAAAAGCTTAAAGAGGCCCTGAAACTTAGTTCTCTAACCCTAGTACTATTCATTGTATCTGCAACCGGAATAATACTGGTGATGCCATGAGGCTTAGCATACTTACACTCACAGAAAATGGCAGGAAACTTGGGGAGACCCTGAAGAAGGCTCTTATGGATGATCCCACAATTCTCTCAGTTGAAGCCCTGCACAGGGATATAGATTTCAGGGAAGTGTTTTCAAGAAGTGACATGATAATTGGTATAATGGCAGCAGGTATAATGGTGAGAAAGATTGCGCCGCTCATTAAAAACAAATTCTCTGATCCAGGGGTTCTAGTTATCGATGAAATGGGAAAGAATGTTATAAGCCTTCTTTCAGGTCATGCAGGAGGTGCAAACGATTTTGCACTCAAAATTGCAGACATAATCAATGCAAACCCCGTTATAACAACAGCAACTGATGTTAATGGTCTTGTGGGAATTGACAGCTTCGCAGCAAGATACTTCTATGTGATACTTGACAGGCACCTTGTGAAGCACTTCAATTCCTCAATTGTGGATGGGTACACTGTGGAGCTGCATTCCTCAAGGAATCTGGAACCCCTCATTGATGGTGAACTTTCCAGAACCTACAGGTACATAAGGGATGGAGATGAGATTGTAAGGGCCCACTGCAATTCTGAGGTCATGAGACTGGCTCCCCTCAAGGTTTCAGTGGGTATAGGGACAAGGAGGGGAGTTGAATCCAGGAGGGTAACCGGTGCAATTGTGGAAGCACTTGGTCTCTTGAAGCTACCCCCAGCGAGGATCGATGCACTGGCAACAGGTTACATGAAGAAGGATGAAAGGGGAATAATTGATGCAGCGGAGAATCTGGGGGTCCCCCTGGAAATCATACCTCTTCATGAGCTCAGATCACAGGATACACACTCATTTTCAGATTTTGTCAACAAAAAATTTGGTGTTGGGAGCGTATGTGAAGCTTCGGCTCTTAAAAGTGCAGGAAATGGATCAAAACTAGTTATAAGAAAAACAACGTCATCAGGAGTTGCGGTTGCAGTGGCGGTTTCAGAGACACCAAAAACTTTTTAACCCAAATGATATAAACCAGATTGAATATAAACATTATTCTGTATTCTTCAGGAATTCAGCAGGGAGGACCCAACATGAGTAACGAAACATTTGATCGCGTTTCTGAAATTTTAAAGCACATTATGGAAGATAATAGCGTCCCAAGAAACATCAGAAGGGCTGCTGAGGAATCAAAGGAGATCCTCAACAACCCTGATGAGGACAGCACAGTGAGGGCGAGCACGGTCATATCGATTCTGGATGAGATAAGCAACGACCCCAACATCCCGATACATGCAAGGACACTGGTATGGGAAATACTCAGTGAACTTGAATCCATAAGGGAATAACTATTCTGTTTTTTATATCCTATTTTGTCTGATTTAAAGTGTTTCTACTGAATAAATCCCTGTTTTTTATATCCTATTTAAACAGTTAATTTAACTATTTCATGAATTTAAGGACCTCAGCAATGAAACGGGTTTTCGCCAGCTCCTCAATGAACTCTGCAAGGAGGAGGGCTTCCTCAACAGTTTCACCTGCACATACCACACCGTGGTTTTCAAGGACAGCTGCATTTTCATTTACCATCATCTCTGCACAGGCGGATGCAAGTTTCCTGCTTCCAGGGGGATGATAGGGTACCACAGGAAGATTTCCCTCTCCGAGCCCCCTGAAGCCCTCCATTTTCTCAATCTCAATCCCGGCAACTAAAAATGCCCTGGCATATGGTGAGTGGGTATGCACCACACCATGTACATCAGATCTCCTCCTGTAGACCTCAAGATGGAGTTCCAGTTCCGAGGATGGTCTTCCACCCCTGAGAACATTCCCTTCAAGGTCAACCATTGCAATATTCTTAAGTGTCACCCGGTCAAGGGGGACCATTGTGGGTGTTATGAAAACCCTATCATCCACCCTTGCGCTAACATTCCCTCCAATGCCAGATACAAGACCCCTCCTATAGAGCTGTACCGAAACATTAACAACATCCCTCAATGGATTCAAGGAATCACCTGCCTCAACTAATTGAACTCCAGAAGCTTCATCACACCCCTGTTGAGCACCGGGACCTGGCCACATGTGGGGACAATGTTGTATATCTTCTGAAACTCTGTCTGTGACTGGAATGTACCTGAATTTATAAGGTGAATACCCTTGTATTTTTTGTATGCATTTATGTGGACATGTCCGGTATGAAGGATATGGGGGACATCATCAATCACAAGGTGGTCCTCTATCTCAGATGCAAGGGGGGTCCTCTCGCCATATATAGGTGCAAGGTGTCTCTTCTCAAGGAGTTCCTCCATTATGAGATCGGACCTTTCATGGGAAAGTCCATTCACGCTCATGGCCATATCGTCGAAGCTCCTCCCGTGATATATGAGGGTTTTTACACCATCAAGACTAACCATCGACGGGTTACTCAAAAATTCAACATTTTTGAGGCTGTAAAGTGGTTTCGCATATTCCTCGGGTATTGCAGGCTGGGGCTCAGCGATCCTCGATGCATCGTGGTTCCCAGGAATCATCACAATCTTTATGTCATCACTTATATCTCCAAAAAGCCTTGCAGCCTCCTCATACTGCTCATGGATATCTTTTATAATGAGTTCCTTTTCCTGTCCAGGGTATATCCCGATACCATCAACTATGTCACCTGCAACCACAAGGTACTTAATGTCAGCCGCTATATCCCTCTGTTTCTCAGTTCCAAAGTCCCCGTTTATCCATTTAATGAAGCTGGTGAATGCATCTTCAAGGAATGTCTGGCTTCCTATGTGGACATCGGATATGAAGGCAACTGAAAAGTCCATTTCCTTCTCCTGTATTCTTGGTACACCAGGCTGGAAGATCTCGGAGGCCACAACAAACCTACCCTTTTTCGCGCCCTGAACACCTATGACCTCGTCCCTCACGAGTTTCTCGGATTTTTCAAAAAGTTTATGATTTTCATTATGCACAACAACTGTTATTTCCCCTGTTTCATCCTCCAGTTCAAGCATCTTGTGGTTGTTCTTGGTGGTTCTTATGTCATTTATGATCCCTATGATGCTCACAGCATCATCTCCGCCGCGAAGATCAGCAATGGGCACATGACTCTTAAGTTCAGGGCGTCTTTTAAGGAGATCCCTCAGGCAGCTGAATCTGCTGTTGAAGTAGGAGATCATGTCACCTATCTCCCCGCTGGTATATGATCTCTTACTGGTGTCTTTGATGACCCTGAAGTCAAATTCCCTCTCCCGTGGAATATTGATGGGACCTTGTGCCTTTATTTCTTTAGGCTTATCTATTTCCTTACTCACATCAAAGAGGTCATCAAGCATCTCAGAGGTCAGAAGAGCGAATTTACCCCCACCATTCTTCTTTATCTTAACTATAATCTCTGAGGAAGCCGTTGCAGGGTCATCCATCTCCTTCAGCCGAAAATATGCTTTATCCTCTATTAAAATTCCTTCCCTTGCAAATTTTCCTATTATTTCATTCATTTCAATCATTCACTGCATGAACTGGTTAGGGAAATTCAGAAATCTTTAAAATGGGTTCACAGTTAAATATTCCATTGAGTTCATATATTCTTTATCAAAATATTAGTTTACCCTTTGGGTCCATTCACAGAAAAAAGGTGATGCATTGCCAAGGATCATTAAATTCTTCCTGTTCCTCATAATATTCCTGGCCTTCTTCGAGGCTGGGCTCATAAGTTCATACACACTTGTAACGTCTAAGCCACCGGATATAGAAAAGCTTATTGAAATGCAGATAGACACAGTATCCTCATTTCTGGACTCAGGTAAGAATATAACCTCCACAATCACAGGAGGCCCCGAGGAGATAAGGATAATAAACAATGCAGATGTTGCAGATGCCCTTAAAGCCCGCACAGGCCTTGATGGAATAAACATCCGATCCCTCAACGCAACAACAACCGAGGATACCTCACTTGAAAAGATCAATATCAACATAACAGCGATCGGCTACCGTGAAAACCAGACCGGAAGTGGTCAGATAGTCATAAGGCCAACGGAGCAATTCACTGTAACTGCAACTGCAAGGGCTGAGACGAGGTCATCAGGGGTATGGGTAGATGTCAGGACCCTTAGAATCATTTCAGTAACCAGGATTTACTGAGTATCAATTGGGAGGGTAAATTCATACAGTTTGGAAATCCGCTGCAGTGGCTTCACATCTAAGCCCCCGATCCACTGAAGGTGTTTTCATGATAAGGATAATAGGACTTGGACCCACAAGGGATGATATAACAGTTAGGGCCCTCAGGGCCCTTGAAGAATCCGATGTCGTCATAGGATATTCAAGGTACATAAGACAGATAGAGGATCTTCTTGAGGGTAAGGAGGTAATAAAGAGCGGCATGGGGTCCGAACTTGAGAGAGTTGAAAAGGCCGTTGAGAAACACCGTAAGGGTCTCAACGTTGCACTGGTGAGCTCAGGAGACCCTGGTGTCTATGGGATGGCCAATGTTTTTTTTCAAGTATTTGATAAGTATTCGGGACTTGAATTTGAGGTTATACCTGGCGTGACTGCGGTTAATTATGCAGCATCACACCTTGGAGCACCTCTCCATGACTTTGCGGTTATAAGTCTGAGTGACATCCTCACACCTCTATCAGAGATAAGAAAAAAGATCAGGGCAGCTGCAGAAGCGGGACTTGTAATAGCCCTTTATAACCCCTTGGGAAAGAGGAGGAAGAAACCCTTCAGGGAGGCTCTTGAAATACTCAGATCTGAACTTGAATCTGAAACGCCGGTTGGCGTGGTGAAGACCGAAAATGGACGTCCACAGGTGAGTATTGTGGCTCTTGGAGATCTAAATGAATCCCTTGTGGATATGTCCACCACCCTCATAGTTGGCAACGTTACAACCTACACAAGGGATGGTTACATGGTCACGCCCCGTGGGTACGCTGTTGAGGCCCCGCTCCATGAACTTGCAAGGAAGTTCTATGAGGAGAATCCTTACGGCAAATCCTCAGGCCCTGATGAGAAATGTGAATTCTATCCCTGCCATTTTGAAGGTCAGAACTGCGCGTTCTGTTACTGTCCATTCTATCCATGCGGTGAGGGGTCCACAGGGGGCTACTGGATACGGGATAAGGGTGTATGGAGCTGCCAGGATTGCAGATGGATACACACCGATGAGGCTGTTGAGTGCATCAGGAGAGGTCTTAAGCGGCTGATTTCAGAACCAGATGATCTAACCGATAGGAAGAAGGAACTTCTCAAGCTTCGAAGGGAGTGCCTCATGGCTTCAGGAGGGGCCTCCAGTAAATAACTGATTTCACCGCAGCAAGATATTTATTTTAAATCACCCAATATCATTTCAGCAGCCCAGGAGGATGAAAGTTGTCCAAAAGTGTTAAGGATATTCTCATTGAAATGAAGAACCTCTCGGAGTTGATGGTGGATCTTGCATACTCTGCCCTTCTGTTTAACAGCAGGGACGCTGCAGAAGAGGTCATAAAACTTGAAAACAAGGTTAACAGGCTTAACTATGAGATAAAAAAGGAGTCACTCCTTGCTGCAAGATCTGTTGAGGACGCCGAAAAACTGACAGCTCTCCTAGAGGTGGGTGAGGCAGCTGAAAGCATTGCGAACTCTGCCAAGGATATCGCTGACCTGGTGCTGAAGGGCATCAAACCACACCCTGTCTTCAAGATGGTCATGGAGGAGTCCGATGAGATAATAGTCAGGGTGACAATTGATGAGGGATCAGAGCTGGCAGGAAAATCACTGGGAGACCTTTTACTTGCAACCAGAACAGGTATGAGGGTTATAGCCATCAGAAGAGGAGAATCCTGGATTTATGGACCTGACAGGAACACGGTACTTGCAGAGAACGATACCCTCATCGCCAAGGGAAACGAAGCAGGTTCAGAACTCTTATTCGCACTTGCAAAGGGTGAGATGACCCTTGAGGATATAGGATGCAGCATAGAATAGTCCCAGAGATGATGTAAATGTTAGCAGGTGAGGTCAATGAGGATAACCGGAAGATTACTGAGGACGACTCGGCTCATACTTCAGTCCCTGCTAACATTTACCGTGAATTTATCCATAACGGCCTCAAGGGGATGGGTAAGGGCTTTTAACCTATTCAAGAGTTTTGGAAGCTTTTTCAGGGGTTCTAAAAGGGTTATAGGGGAAAGCTTCGTCGCACTCTTCATATGTGCCCTGGGGGACCTTGTTGCAGGTATATTTCTGGGTAAGATGTCTCCCCTACTGGAGTCATATCCAGGACTCCTTGTACTGATACCCGGCGCCATAGGCATGAGGGGTAACATCTTCGGTGCTCTGGGCTCACGCCTTGGTTCAGGTCTGCATATAGGTACCCTTTCACCGGAACTTCGAAAATCAGATGTCCTTACAGAGAACATTGAGGCGACCATAATACTGACCGTGGTCATGTCAATTTTCCTCGGATTCATGGCCTGGATATTCTGCCATCTCTTCGGATTTCGAAGCATGGGAATAATGGATTTCATTGTTATCTCTGTGGCCGGCGGAATAATATCAGGAGCTGTTCTTCTCCCGGCAACAGTCCTCATATCCCTCAAAAGCTATGAGAACGGCTGGGACCCTGATAACGTCACAACACCCCTCATAGCAGCTTCAGGAGACCTTTTCACCCTCCCATCAATATTCGCGGCACTTGCCATCCTTGAAACTGTAAGGAACGGCATTTTTGAATGGGTACTCTTTTTCCTGTTTATTCTGATGGGTATTATGGGTCTTGCAATGGGAATTAAGGGCAGATATAACCTCAGAAGGATAATAAGACAGAGCGTGCCCGTACTTCTTCTCTGCTCAGCCCTAGGAACCACTGCGGGTATAGTCCTAAACAGTAAACTGTCATTTATACTTGACAACCCTGCAATACTCGCACTGGTGCCGCTGTTTTCAGGTGAAAGTGGAGACCTTGTGAGCATACTCGGAGCAAGGCTTTCCTCCGGGCTACACTCAGGTATAGTCCCTGCAAGCCTCAGACCCCATGGGGAGGCCCTCAGGAACTTTGGAATAATATCCGTGCTTTCACTGATCATATATCCAACAATCGGGCTTCTGGCCCATGTTGTGAGTGTTTCCCTTGGTATAGGGTCCCTTGGACTTGAGAGGATGGTTCTTATAAGTTCACTTGCAGGATACCTTCTGACCCCATTTCTTCTACTGGTGGGCTTTTATCTGAGCTCAGCATCCTACAGACTTGAACTGGACCCTGACAACATAGTTATACCACTTTCGACAAGCATGACAGACCCTGTGGCAAACACGTGTCTTGTAATAGCCATAATAGCAGTTATAGGACTCTGAGTCACCATTAAGGCCTCTGAACATGTAATGAATGCTGGAGGGACTTTTGGTCAGTATGGGGATATGAAGATCTGGAGGGAGCATGGCTGGACCTCAAAGTAATCAGGTTTCAGCGGGTAATCCATTCCAGAGCGTGGAAGCCCGGCAATTATTAATTCCCTTCCACACCCATGTAAATGGATCCATACCACGCCCTGACATGTTAAATTCAGTTTTAAACTTCCCGGCCGGATTTTTATCTCTTCATGGCTTCTGTTGCAGTCTGTGTCAACGATGAATGATCCGCTGCAATCATCTGATATTAGGTAGTAATCAAGTGAGTTATTAACGCGAAAATTCATGCATGTCCAGTTTTCACCATGACCCGAGGGACACAGGCATTCCTCTCGCCTGATAACATAATCAGACAGGAAGTTGCAGTTGATGGTTCTTCTAAATACGTATATTTCATTCCCCTTTAACTTATCCCCAATGATTATTGGGCTTATTCTATCGTTGAGGGGGCGCAGTACAATTCTCACATGAAATCCCCTGAATGTCCTTTCAACCAATTCCGGTTTTGAGCGAAGTTTCATGATTTTTTCATATGATATAACCCCCCTTTTCCCCGGCACGGCAAGTCCAGGATACCTGCAGCTGCCTAGAGGAAGTTTTTCCCAATTTACGGGATCTCCAGGAGTATTTATGAAAACATCCGCTGCTGTGGCACCTTTATACCTTGTGTATGTTTCTCTGAATCTTTCATTCATTCGGGTCTCCTGCACGTCCATCAGTTCTGCAGATATACCCACGATAATAGCCACGATTATGAGGGAAAGCAGAAAATCTGTTGAGAATATCACTGTATAACACCGTACTTTTTTCTGTGGGCCCCGTCAAGGTATATGATGAATCCTGATACGTTGTGGAGTTCCCCGGAGTAGGCTCTCGTGAACAGAACATGGTCAACAGATACTGGGGCCTCGTCAAAATTTCCTGAGGGTATTATGAAGGTTTCAAGACCCAGGTGGGGACAGGAGGTTTTTCCCTCCAGTCTACAGAGGTAGCAGGACCCATCATGACTCTCATGGTAGTATCCATTTAGGAGGCAGGCGTAGAGGACACCGCTGGATCCATGGATGGTGTAGGGTTCATATGGGCACCTTCTTATCAGGAAAGGACCGGAAGCCCCCTCATAGGCTTCCCTGTTCCCTGAAGAAAGGTGGTCCATGAGACTCCTTCCATATTCTATTGATGTTTCATTGTGCTCCAACCTCCCCAGAACCCTGAATGGTAGGGGATCAGGTAGATCCTCAACGGATACCCTTACTGAAATGTTCTCAGTGTGATGAATTTTCCCTGCCCTGATATCAACAGTGGAGTTAACCTCAATACAGAAGGGGTCGTCGGATGCCCCATCAACTGAATTCACTCTGCAGCTTAGATTCATGTTTCTGTGGACAGCGCATAACCTGTCAAGACGCCCCTGGACCCCTGCTCTTATAAGGGCTCTGGCATCCAGCTCTGAGGGAAGTGTACCGTTTATGGCCTCCTGTGCAGTTTCATTTAGGACATCCCTTGTTACCACTGGAATGTTGTCTCTGATATCCCACACTGCCCCTGTCATGGTCTCGGATAGGGACCTATCAGCACTCCTTTCCAGTGATGAATCCTCGATGCTGAGTATCATCATGGCAAGTATCATGGCTGGAACCATGAGAAGAAGGCTGAGACCTGCCATCACATATCCTCTATCATCCATTGTATCACCAGATTAAAATTAAGTATTACAAATATAAAAATATTACTGAAATAATATTAAGTTAATATTAGAACTTCTGGAGTTTCAATGGCCACATAAACCATTAGAAATAGAAAAAAAGCCAGATTGTCCCATGGATCAACTCTGGGGGTAATAAGAATCTTTATTACTCCCATGGGAGCACAAGGAATTTAAATATCCTCTGACCATATGATTTAATTATGATGAATCAAGATAGATAATGAAAACTGATTACATTTATGGAGGTCACATCATGACAGAAACCGTTAGGACATGGCGCCATATACCCCAGCGCTACAATCTTACAGGTTCAAAATGTCTCCAGTGTGGGAATGTTTTTTTCCCAAGCAGAATAATATGCCCCGAATGCAGGCGTAAAGGTAAACTTGAGGACCTAAAATTCAGCGGGAGGGGAAAGATACACAGTTACTCTGTGATAAACACCCCAACCGACGAGTTCAAGGATATAGCCCCCTATGTGGTGGCCATAGTTGAACTGGAGGAGGGTGCGAAGATAACAAGCCAGATTGTTGACTGCGATCCTGATTCAATAGAGATAGGTGACGAGGTCGAAATGGTATTCCGCAAGGTGAGAGAAGAGGGTGAAGATGGAGTGATATCATATGGATTCAAATTCAAGCCAAAAACCTAAAATAGGTGTTCTTCTTGTGGGGCATGGAAGCCGCCTCCCATACGGTGAGGAGGTCATAAACGGTATAGCGGATATCTACAGGAAGGAGGCTGACCATCCTGTTGCAGTGGGATTCATGAACATATCCAAGCCTTCAATACCAGAGGCCATAAATGAACTCGCAGCGATGGGCGTTGAAAAGATCATTGTTACACCGGTATTTCTGGCCCATGGAGTCCACACCAAACACGACATACCACACATTCTGGGTCTTGATAATGGTACCGAACATCATCATCACCATGAACATGAACATGAGCACGAAGAATTTGAATTTGACGGTGAGATAATCTACACCGAGCCCCTAGGGGCAGATCCGCGAATTGCTGAGATAATCCGGGACAGGGTCAAATCAGCAATTTAAGGATGACCTCTAATTTATTTTTGATAAAAATGCCCCCTGATAGAATATCATCACTTGGCGAGAAGAAACTCATCTCAAGGATAATATCAACTTCAGCCTCATTTTTCAAACCATCAGAGCTTCTTGGTCTTGGAGATGATGCTGCACTTCTTGAAATGGGCAAGGAGTACCTTGCACTGACCTCAGACCTTCTAATTGAAAGCAGGCACTTTCCTCCTACAATGAGTTATCAAGATATGGGATGGAAGACGGTTACAGTGAACATGAGCGACCTGGCTGCGATGGGTGCTTCACCGGAGGGTTTCATACTCTCCATGGCTCTCCCTGACCTTGAGCTTGAATCCTTCGATTCCCTCATAAGCGGCGTCCTGGAGGCCTGCAGTTATTACGGCGCACCCCTCATTGGGGGAGATACCAATGAGGGGGATGAGATAATAATGGGGGGTACAGCCATTGGAAGGGTCAGAAAGGACCTTGTGATGATGAAGTCCGGTGCCAGGCCAGGTGACCTCATTGCAGTTACGGGGCTCCTTGGGCTTGGAGCTGCAGGCACAGAACTTCTTCTATCAGGAGCAGATACTGATGGATTTGAGGTCGCGGTTGAAAAATCCCTGAAACCCATTGCAAGGGTTGAAGAGGCATCCAGAATGGCGGAATCTGGGCTTGTGTCTTCGGCCACGGACATAACAGATGGCCTCATAAGTGAACTTGGTGAGCTTATGGCTGCCAGCGGTGTGGGAATGAGGATCCACGAGGTGAAGTTACCTGTACCTTCCCAGGTATCAGAGGCAGCATCCCTTGTTGGAGTGGATCCACTGGAACTTGCCCTGTATTATGGGGAGGATTTTGAACTTGTTTTCACTGCACCACCTGATGCAATGGATGAACTCTCCAGAATAATGGAAGTGCATATCATAGGTGAGGTCATAGAGTCACCATCCATTGAAATGGTTGATAAACATGGAGATACATATAAACTTCATGTGAGGGGCTATGAACATCTGCGCCCCTGAATTACAGGGGGGATACCATGAGGAAGGAATCCATACTCTATGAGAAGGCCGATGATAGGTTAAGGTGCCTGGTGTGCAGTAGAAAGTGCTTGATACCTGAAGGGGGAAGGGGGTACTGTCTTACACGTGAAAATAGCAACGACAAAATCTATTCTCTCACCTATGGGGAGGTATCCTCAGAGGCGGTTGACCCGATAGAGAAAAAGCCACTATTCCACTTTCACCCTGGCAGCCTTGTCTACTCCCTTGGCAGTGTTGGATGTAACTTCAGGTGCAGGTACTGCCAGAACTGGAGCATATCACAGGCACGCATAGATGGCTTCCCCACAAAGTACATCCCACCGGAGGAGGCGGTTGAAAATGCCCTCAGAAGTAACTGCACCTCCATAGCCTGGACCTACAATGAGCCCACCATGTGGCTTGAATACACAGTGGACTCTGCAGAACGTGCAAGGGCAGAGGGCCTCAAAACGGTTTATGTTACAAATGGCTACATGAGTGAGGAGGCCCTTAACATTATAGGACCCCTACTGGACGCTGCGAACGTTGACCTCAAGGGAATGTCTGAGAGATTCTATCGTGAGTTATGCGATGCAAGACTGGAACCTGTCCTCGAGAACATCATAAGGATGCATGAAATGGGTATCCATATAGAGGTCACCAACCTACTCATACCCGGTTACAATGACTCTGATGATGATATAGTGGCCCTTGCGAATTTCATGGTATCTGAGGTCGGCGTCGAGGTTCCACTCCACTTCACAAGGTTCTTTCCACATTACAGGATGCAGGATGTGCCCCCAACAGGGGTGGAGAGACTGATGAGGGCCAGGGAGCTTGCCCTTGAGGCTGGTATGAAGTACGTGTACGTGGGGAACCTTCCAGGGACCGATGCTGAGAACACCTACTGTCCGGTTTGTGGAGAGCTACTTATAAAAAGGGATGGCTACCTCACAAGAACAGTGGGTATCAGTGATGGTAAGTGCAGAGCCTGCAGAGCCGCTGTTGACGTTGTAACAGATTAGTTAACATGATTCTGGGCCTCAAGGTCGGGAGATTCTTGGGGGAATGGAGGTGATTCTGTTCTGTAAATGTGATTTGGATCCCTGAGATTCCTGTGGCCAGAAAAGTAGGAAAATGGGCCATTATTCAAAATAAATTCTTATGGAGCCCTTTCACTCCGATCGGCTGACTCTCTGGAATTTTTCTGCGCCAGCTAGGGGCACCGTTGCATCAACACCGACCTTGGTTGTCGTGCCATCGGGAAGTGCTGCAGGGTCCAGGGATGAGCCCCTAGCCCCAGGGACTATCAATATGTCATCATCGCCCTTCACCCTTGTTGCCACGGCATATTCGATTTCCTCAGGGTCAAAAACGTCTATGTCGTCGTCCACAACCACCACATGTTTGAGGGATGGATGGGCTGCAAGGGCCGCCATTATAACATTTTTACCGTCCCCCTGACTCTGCTTTTTAATTGAGATGGCCGCATGGAGCCAGCAGCACCCCCCCTCAGTTAGAACAACATTCCTGACCGTGGGCACCGTATTTTTAACTGCCCTGTATATCCTTGGCTCCTGGGGCAGCCCCTGAAGTAACCTGTGTTCAAATCCTGCCGGCAGAATCGCATGGTACATTGCATCTTCCTTTATATGCATCCTCTCAAGGGATATGACAGGTTCCTCCCTTACAACGTCATAGGTATCTGTGAGGTCAACAAAGGGGCCCTCACTTTCCCTTTCACCGCAGAGTATCCGACCTTCCAGTATTATCTCTGCAGGGGGGACCTCCAGGTCAACTCCACTGCACCTTACAAGTTCCAGTTTTCCGTCGTGGAAGGTGTTTGCAACCTCCATTTCATCTGCGTCTATTGGTATGGATGTGGTTGTCGCAAGGAGGGTGGCGGGGTCCATACCTATGGCCACTGCTATCTCAAGGTCCTCACCCATCTCCTCGGCCCGCTGGTGGTATGTGTAAAGGTGCCTTGGAACTATGCGGACCGCCATCCTGTCATTGGATATGACCATCATCCTGTGGATGGAGGCGTTCCTGACGCCGGTTTCAGGGTCCTTGGCAAATATGACCCCTGCCGTTATGTAGGGGCCTCCATCCCTCTGGTAGTGGGTTAGAACCGGTAACCTTGAGAGGTCGGCATCCTCTGAAGTGTAACCCTCAAGGCCCCTAAAGTTTCTGATGGGGGTCGGGTTTTCCATTGCATGGACAATGCACTGGGTTATTTCATTGACCTGGCAGTTCAGGGAGAGGGCAATCTTTTTCCTGGTATTGCAGAGGCCGGATATGACCGGCATATCTGATTCCCGTACATTCTTCAGTATCACAACATCCCTGGGATGCCTCCTCAGTATACCTGCAGCCTCAAATCGTGTCGAAACCTCATCCTCAATTATCACAGGTTCTTCTTTGAGCCTATCAAGGAATTCTCTCATTGAATCACCATCAGAACTTGACTGAACGGCTTTTTATCCTCTTTATTCTGGACTCGATTTTATCGTCATATATTCCAAGCATTTCAGCCGCAAGTATTGCGGCGTTACCACCGTTACCGATTCCAACGGTTCCAACGGGGACACCCGGTGGCATGTTAATCATGGAAAGGAGTGAATCCCAGCCGTTCATTTTGAGGGGGCATGGAACACCAATCACAGGCCTGTCAGTGAGGGCGACCACGGCACCTGTAACATGGGCGGAGAGTCCGCTTATCGCTATGAAGAGCTTAACATTCTCCATCCGCTCAAGGTACCTCTCGAACCTATCAGGGTACCTTATGGGTGATATGACGTTGAGGTCATAGCTTATACCCATCCGCTCAAGGAACATTGTTGTCTTCTTGGCGATTTTCATGTCCGAGTAGCTACCCGGGATCACAGATACCATGGGGGCTTCTTCTTCACCAGATTTTTCCTTATCCTGCACCTCTGGCAGTTCAACATCGAGGGGGGTGTAGTATGACCCCTCTATGCTGTTTAGGACCTGGCACTCATCCCGGCGGACTTTCTCATAGAAACCCCTTCTGAGTTCAGAGACTCGTTCCCTCACCTCGGGGTCACCTATCCCTATTATTTGGGCAGCCAGTATCGCGGCGTTTTCTCCCCTGTCAACACCAACCGTTGCAACCGGTGCAGGAAAGGGCATCTGTGAGCATGCAAAAAGGGCGTCAAGTCCTCCAAGTTTAACATCAACCGGGACACCTATCACCGGGCGGTGTGTGTTAGCAGATATCATGCCGGGAAGGTGGGCAGAGAGTCCCGCTATACCTATGAAGACCTCAACACCCTCCTTTATGGACTCAGCGACTATAATCTTTACCTTTTCATGGGTCCTGTGGGCTGAGGCAACCCTGAGGTCATAGGGTATCCTGAGTTCTTCAAAGATCTCCATGGCCTTTTCAGCTATTCTGAAATCTGATGCACTTCCAAGGAGTATCATAACTCTGGGCTTCATTTAGAGATTCACCTTTACATTTATGGATAGATATTTATTTCAATTCATATTTAATAGAATCTCCCGAAGCGTCTTAATAGCTTAATATTTAAGCGTTTTCAACCAATAGAACTTCATAAGTAGGAGAAGGTGTAGGGATGTCATGGCTTATTCTGATCCTGGTCTTCCTTTTGTGTGCCCTAAAGACATTGAAGGAAGATGAACAGACAGTTTCAGTGGTTATACCAGCTTTCAATGAGGAAAAGACCGTTGCACGGGTTGTTGAGGCAGCTAATGGTTCTAAAATGGTGAGTGAGGTCATAGTGGTGGATGATGGGTCTACGGACAACACTGCCAGGGTGGCGGAGGCTGCAGGTGCAAGGGTCATAAGACATGCCAGTAACCGCGGAAAGGGCGCTGCCCTGAGGACGGGATTCAAGCATTCCAGTGGGGACATAGTGGTTTTTGTTGATGCTGACCTTGAGAATATGACAACAGAGAAAATTGAGAGGATGATAAGACCCATCCTCAGGGGTAGGGCGGATCTCACAAAAACACGCTTCAGGAGAAAGGCAGGGAGGGTTACTGAGCTAACTGCAAAACCACTCCTGAATTTCTTCTTCCCTGAGATAAAATTTGAGCAGCCACTAAGCGGACAGTTCGCGGCAAGGAGATCTGCCCTTGAGAAGATGAAATTCGAGGAGGATTATGGGGTCGATGTTGGTATAGTACTTGATGCGGATGTCCTTGGCCTCACAGTTAAGGAGGTGGATATAGGGACAATACACCATGACATGGCAAGCCTCAAGGACCTCAACCTGGTGGCCAATGAGGTTGTAAGGACCATAGTTGACAGGGCACTTGAGTACGGCAGAATAACCATGATGGACACCATGGGAAAGTCCATAAGAATGTGTATACTGGGTCTTTCACTTACAACACTTGGCATATTCAGTATATTCTTTATAAGGGCAATACCAGCAACAGCCGGGATCATTATAGCGGTTTTAGGATCCATAGTTGCTCTTTATTACTTTATAAGCTTAATAAGAAGATCTATATATGTTTTCAGGCGCTCGCAGGGCAAGCTTCAGACAGCCAGATCATTCATATACATGCACTTTCCCATTCTGGTCTCTGGCCTTATCCTTCTTGCAATGATCTCAACATTGCTGGGTGCAGTCAAGGTGGACGATGGTAAAATATCAATTGAACCAACATCAGGTAACCTGATAATATGGAAGAAGAGCAATGAAAACAGGACATTTGATGTTAGGGGACCATACAGGGTTGACAGCGCACTTGAAAATGAGAATAACTCTATAAGAATTCCTGAAGAGGCTATAAATACCCTTGGGCTCAATTATGGTGACACAGTGTTGCTGAATGGTGAGGCCTACACCCTCAACAGGACCCGTGACGGCGAGGGTAACATAATGAGGATCCCAACCAGTGCGAGGGGGGTTCTCGGGCTTAATGTGGGGGATGTGATCCAGGATGGAAATCTTCGAAAGATATTCAGCAACGTCTATGCAATTAGGAACATATCCAGCTCAAACATGACGGTATATAACGGTATCATAATTCAGTACGATGAGTCCCAGGCGTCGGAGGTCATGGTTTACGTTGACAATCGGCTGGTTGCAGAGGCCAGTGGGATCATGAAGAATGGTTCATACACTGTATCCGTTAATGGAGAGGTTATAAGAAATATAAGGTTCAGGGGAGAGGACTCCAGCTACAGAATTTATCATGGAAGCCATATAATAAAAATTGATATCAGAAGAGGGGGGTCATCTGACATGAGGTTTGCATCTGCATCTGAGGGGAAATTCCTTAACATATGGTTCTCAGGTCAGTAGTATACTCTTGCAGCTTCTTCTGGATCATCATAGAGGCCGATGGCTGCAAGGGCCCCTATCTTGCCCTGAGCCCCTGTTACCTCGATGAGATCTATTCCAAGGGACTCTGCGACTTCCTCTGCATCTTCGACTTCCATGAAACTCTTTTTGGCCATCATTGAATACTCTTTAAGCTCTTTTGGAACCTTTATTCCCCTGAAAACTGCAAGTGAAGTTTTATCTGAAAGGGTGTTCTCTTCAAGAAAACCTGTAGCAAGATGGACCAGTTCATTACTTTTACCGGGCTGCACCGCGAAGGAAAGGGCAACCGATACACAGTTCTGTGTCTTGCGGGGGTTGTGTGGGTATAGCTGAACTGTCACATGGTCAATGTACTCAAATCCTCTTCTGGAGATCTCCATACCCATATTGTTGGCAAGGGTCCAGGTCGCGCCGCTTTCAGGGGTGTCTGTGTCATCTATGCCCAGGACAACCTTCTCGAGGCGGGGTGTTATCACCGCGGCTCTACCGGGCTTTGAGCCCCCTCCCACCTCATAGAGTTCAATTCTCTTCACACCCTCTGCCATGCCCCGGCACATTGCAGCACCAACACCGGCACCTGCAAGGCCAGCATGCACAACGCGGACCTCGTCACCCTCAACAGACACCTCCTCTATCCCAGCGGCGTTGAGACTCGCCCTGAGTTCTATTGGAGCCTTGCCGGTGTGTGCAAGGTAGGTGTGCCTGTTACCATCCCTCCGGGCCCTCTCTATCAGCTTGCTTGACCTGCTGTACTGGTATATCATCCACTCTGACCCTGAGATGCAGGGGTGGTATTCCAGGATCTCAACGAGATCCCCGTCCACCATGGTGAGGACCTTGGTGTAGGGTGATATCCAGGGGTCCCTGAACCTTTCCTTCAGCTCTGATGGTCTGAGTATCTCCATGGGGGTTCTCCAGAAATATCAAATTTCGTTGAGTCTTCTGTACATTTTAACGGCTGCCTCAACGGCCCTCTTTGCATAGTCAACACGCTGGTGGGCTTCCAGCCTCGTCATACCGGGGCCGGATATTCCAAGGGCCACGGGCTTATCGTATTCCAGTGATAGGTCCGCTATCTTACGTGAGGCGTGCTGGACCACTATCTGGTCATGGTCCGTTGCCCCCTCAATAACAGCCCCCAGCGTGATAACTGCGTCGATTTCATCATCAAGGAGAAGCTTCTTAACCGCGAGAGGCATATCGAATACCCCTGGAACAGCTATAACCTTTGTTATTTCAGATTCAAGAAATTTAGCATGTTCTTTTGCAAGTTCAAGCATCATATGTGTTATGTCATAGTTGAATTCGGCTACCACAGCCCCTATCCTGACATTTACCATTCAATACCTCCTTTTAGAGCACAAGTGCGCCTGCAATGGTGCTTAATACCATTATTATTACTATGAGCAGTGCTATTATCTGTGCCTTATTCATCCCATCACCCCATCCTTGCTATTTCCCTCAGGGTTTCTGCAAGGACCTCAATGTCATCCTCTGTATTATAGTAGTGTATGGATGCCCTCACGGTGCCACCGGATTCATGAACTCCCAGGTGCCTCATGGCTGGTATTGCGCAGTGGTGGCCGCTTCTAACACAGACACCGGCGGTTTCATCCAGTAGCTTTGCAACGTCATGGGGGTCCATATTATCTATGTTGAAGGAAAGAATACCATAAATATTTTGGGGGTCACCATAGCACCTGATTTTGTCAATGGATGAAACCTCACTGTAGAGTTTTTCTGTCATTTTCAGGCCATGATTTCTGATTTTATGGATTCCTATCCTGTTTATGTAGTCTATGGATGCCCCCAGGCCTATGAAACCTGCTATGTTGAGGGTTCCTGCCTCGAACCTTGAGGGAAACTCTTCCAGGACGTAGTCATCCTCTGAGACATCAATGACGGTACCCCCACCCAGCATGAATGGTTCAAGTTCATCCTGGCATTCCCCCCTGCAGTAGAGGAACCCCGTCCCCACCGGACCCAGGGTCCCCTTGTGTCCAGGGAAGGCTGCAAAGTCTGCCCCCAACTCCCTAACATCGACCTTCATATGTCCAATGGACTGGGCCCCGTCAATCATGTAGAGGGCACCGTTTTCATGGGCGATCCTCCCCACCTCCTTCACATCCTGCACCGTACCAAGGGCATTGGATATGTGGGTTATGGTTACAAGGCGCGTGGTCTCATCGACAGCCCCCTCAACCATTGCAGGGTCCACAATGCCATTTTCATCTGCCCTCACTATCCTTACATCAACACCCCTTTCACGGAGCCTGAGCCAGGGGAGGAAGTTGGAGTGGTGCTCGATGTTGGGTACAACCACCGAGTCCCCCTTCCTGAATTTGAGGCCGCCTGCCACAATGTTTATGGCCTCGGACGTGTTCTTTGTGAATACTATTTCGTCTTCAGAGGCATTTATGAATCCTGAAACCTTTCTACGGGCTTCCTGAAGTTTCATGGTTGCTTCAACTGCAAGTGAATACGCCCCTCGTCCTGTATTGGCGTTGTATCTTTCAAAGTACTCTGTCATTGCCCTCACAATGGGGAGGGGGGTTGGGGTTGTGCTTGCAGCATCAAGGTAAGCCTTCTCCCTGAGGAGTGGTATGTCGGCCCTCACGTCCTCTGTACGCACAGGATCACCCCTCAATTCTCTTTGCTATCTCAGCAGCCATTTCCATTGTACCGAGGCTTCCCCCAAGGTCCGGTGTAACCAGACCCTTTTCAAGGGTTTTTTCCAGTGCTTCCTGTATTTTCTGTGCTTCCTGTGTTTTGTTGAGGTGTTTTAGCATGAGTGTTGTTGTGAGTATCATGGCTGTGGGGTTTGCTATGTTTTTTCCGGCTATCTGGGGTGCTGATCCGT